>CALZOU010000014.1 GCA_945827805.1 uncultured Lachnospiraceae bacterium | reverse complement strand
CACGCAGCCCGGTCGTACGGACAGAAAAGAGGGGCCGCCGATTTGAATGCTCAGCAAGCCCCCATAACTCTCATTCTTTATGCAATTAGCAGATCTCGCGAACCCATCCTTCCGGAGCTTTGATACGACCCATCTGAATACCAGTCAGAGTGTCATACAGCTTCTTGGTGATCGGTCCCATCTCCTCCATACCTGCCGGGAAGCAGATCTCATTACCGTGATCCACGATCTTGCCTACCGGAGAAATAACCGCTGCAGTACCGCAAAGACCACACTCGGCAAAATCCTTCACCTCTTCGAAAGCCACCGGACGCTCCTCAGCCTCCAGACCCAGATACTCTTTGGCAACATACATCAGAGAGCGGCGGGTGATGGACGGCAGGATACTGTTGGACTTCGGTGTAACCACCTTGTTGTCCTTGGTGACAAACAGGAAGTTGGCTCCGCCAGTCTCCTCAACATAAGTTCTGGTAGCAGCATCAAGATACATATTCTCATCAAATCCCTGCTGATGTGCGTCAACGATAGCATGCAGACTCATGGCATAGTTCAGACCGGCTTTGATGTGGCCTGTTCCGTGAGGTGCCGCACGGTCGAAATCACAGACACGAATGGTGATCGGCTTTGCGCCGCCTTTGAAGTACGGGCCAACCGGTGTACAGAAAATACGGAACTGATATTCATCAGCCGGTTTAACACCGATAACCGGTCCGCTGGCAAACATAAACGGTCTCAGGTACAGTGTGGCACCGGAACCATACGGCGGAACGAACTCTTTATTTGCTTCTACAACCTTCATGGCAGCCTCTACCCATTTATCCTCCGGAAATACAGGCATCTCCAGTCTGCGGCAGGAATCTGCCATACGGGCAGCATTCAGATCCGGGCGGAAACATACAATCTTTCCATCCTCTGTAGTGTAGGCTTTCAGTCCCTCGAAACAGCTCTGGGAATACTGCAGCACACCGGCGCACTCGGAAATCTGTACAGTTGCATCTGTAGTCATCTGGCCCTCATCCCAGGCACCATCTTTATAATGGGCAACAAAACGTTCTTTTGTCGGCATATAAGCGAATCCAAGATTGCCCCAGTCAATATTCATCTTTTCCATAATCTCAGGTCCTTTCTTGTCCCGTGTTTTCACATGGGTTACTCCTCATCTAAGTTCCGTATTATTTTATACCTATCCGTATAACTCGTCAATATTTGTACGCAAAATAATTTACCGCGTTAAAAGGCTGATAGTTACTGTTCACCGGCAAACCAGTAAACAGATAATAATCCCTGTGAAACGCTATTCAGCACTTTTTCAGATGTAATGGCTATGCCAGCTCCAGACATACAGTCTCTTTGGTTTCCGCGTCTTTATAGTACAGCCAGCTGCCCACAACCTGCGGTCTTTCTCCGGCAATGTGGCCGAATTTATCTTTTTCAAAGCACCTTGTTTTTTCTGCCAGAACCACTCTGTCTCCTGTCTCGGGATCCAGTACAGAAATACCCATATCCTTTTCCATCTCCGCAAGATAGATCTTACCGTCCGCAAAGAAAGCATAGGTCATCGCCCCGGCCAGACGTTTTCTCTCTACTGCCGCCGGATGCCGGGGATCCATACACTCATAGTAGCAGTCTGCATGTCTGGACTGCTCGATCACCGTGCAGAGAAGTTTATCCGTCTCAAAGGTACAGGCCTCTTTTAACAGCTCGCTTTTCTCCCAGAAACGCTCCAGCTGGAAAGGTGTCTCACTCAGACGTTCTGCCTGAAACGTTTTCATATCAATTTTGTAAAAAACAGACACTTCCCGGTCAAAATCATCATGCATACCAAAGAATTCATCGCCGCTGACCCACCAGGCATCCTGTTTCAGATTAAAATATTCACTTTCCGCATCCATACCGGCACTTTTTAATGTGGCAAGATCCACCCGCACGATCATACTGTGCTCTGTTTTTGTACTGTAGTACAGATAGTTGTCCGTAAGGATCAGATGATGAGGAAAGCTGCCCACAGCATCGAATACCGTTTCCTCCAGAGTATCCACATCCACCCGGGACAGCTGCAGAAGATCCTGTTTCAATACATAGATCTCATGGCCACGGCCTACACATTCTGTCCAGCGGAATACTTTCGCATCCTCCACGGAAAATTCCGTCACTTCTCCGCTCTCTTTATCGATACGAAAGCAGGTCTCTACCGAAGGATGTTCCTCGCTTCTGCGGGGAAAAGCCACCACATAATCGTCCAGCTCCACATACTGCATAACCCCCACACGATCGGCACAGGCCCTGCTGATGGGTTTTATCATCTTTTCTGTCACTGTTTATTCCTCCCTGATAATTCCGTTATTTCTTTCCCTTACCAGATTTACGATCTGGTGGCGGAAGGGGATCTCATAAATATCTTCATCCGAAAATACTTTGCGGTTATAATCAAACCGGCACTGCATGATGGTATCCCGGTCATAGCTCACATAGGTGCCGTCCGGCCAGAAGATCATGACACTGCCGTCTCCGCTGGTTTTCTGGGCATACACATGGGCAAACGAACCGATAATGCCAAGAAGCTTATCCGCATTGACCAGAAACTTCTGCTCTGTCTCATCCCATCCGATCACCACAACGGGCAGACAGCGGGCAGGATGTTCCAGAAGCTTACGGATCGTCTCCGCATCCTTCTCATCTTTTAATACAGGTACCTTTGAAGGCAGTTTTTCCACATCGTAAAAATCCACCTTTTCACGTATCCGGTCCACAAACTTCGGTTTACGGAAACTGATCTTAGCCATCTCCTGTTCCGGTGCGCTGCTGGTGGTGACGCAGAAAAATAACAGCCGGCCGTTTTTATTTTCCAGGCTGGTCTCTGTGAACCAGATGGTTCCCGGCATAGTGGCATCAATACGACTGCAGTTTAACAGAAATTTCTGCATATGTTCATCATACTCCACATGCAGTTCATATCCCGGACTGGTCCCCCTGAAATCCTCAGGCTGTTCACTCATTTCCGGGAATATCTCACGATATTTGTAGCGCCCCCAGCTGTAGATGATCTGCACAGCTGTTACGAAATCCTCCTGTACCTTCCAGTCCGGAGTGTCTGCATCGTTCAGTGCCACATCCAGCTGGAACGTAGTACGGTTTTCCAGCGGCTTGAATTTATTTTTATTTGGTATCGGCTCATAAACCTTCAGTTTGGTATCTGCAAGAAGCTTCTGGATCGTCTCATCTTTGACATAGATCATATTCAACACTTTGACCAGTACATCGTATGTCAGCTTTGTGTGTACATTCTCATCCATCAACGCGCGGATCAGCTTTAATTTATCACAGTTAAAGAAATCCCATCCCAGCTGATCATGCTGGTTCAGATATTCTTTCACCTGCGGGTTTAACGGCTTATCTTCCAGCCGCAGACGGTAACGGCTTCTGAGCATCAGCTCCCAGTTTTTTCTTTCCTTATGCTTTCTGGCCAGGCTCTGGAACAGATTGGACAAGGACCAGTCACACAGCTCAAGACTGGCCAGAATACTGTTCATCGTACGGGCCAGATCTTCATTATCATCCCAGAGATTTTTCTTGTGATTCTTGATATCCTTGTAACGCATATCATGCTCGATTTCGTGCCATCCTTCAAAGAGGACAGTTCTAAGCTGCACTTCAAAAGTAGCATCCACCGGCAGTTTCCAGATATGCTCATCGATCATTTCCAGAAGTTTCTGCGGGATTTCAAACACACCATTGATCTTGGTAGCCTGAAATTCATTGACCGTCATGGCATTCTGAGACCACTGACCGTTCCTGTTAAAGGTTTTTTCCAGAATATAGCGGCAGGGAGTAAGATCGTCCGAATAATACAGGACCACTCGTATGCCCAGAAGATCCTGCACTTTTTTGTCCGTATCGCCGTCTCCGTATTCACCGCTGTTTAATTTCTGCGCCAGCGATTCACTGTCTTTAACCCGGGAAAACAGGCGATAATACAATCCGCATTTTTTGAGCTGTTCCTCTATGTTTTTTTTCAGTTCCTGTAATACGACCTGCAGATTGATCTCATCCTTAACTTCCTCAATCTCATTTGCCGTATATACTTTTTTTTCACTCATGTTAAAACCTCACAACTATACTGTCTTTATTAGTTGTACACCATTTTATAAGTATACCATATGACTGTTTATAACTGCAACCGCCTGCCAGTATGTGGAAGTTGTTTTGCAGCAAAAATTTATGCCCTTTCAAAACCACTGCAATATAAACTTTACGCCAATGAAAGTGCCAAACAGATACAAAAGTCCAATTGTCAAACGACTTCTTTCCATGTATAATAAAAAAACATGGTAACTACAAAAGGAGGTTCACCGCAATGGCTGAACAGAACACAGAAAGGGCAATGCCCAAATATTATCCCAACGATCCCTGCCCCTGTCACAGCGGCAGAAAATATAAACACTGCTGTCAGAAGGAAACAGCCCGTACCCGTTATCTCTGGGAGAAATTCCAGGCCACCTGGCTGGATCCCAGGTTTGTATCAGACAGTCTGAGACAAACCGCCCAGGGAATGACCGACTTTTTTAATGAGCGGATGTCTCAGCTGAAAAAGCCTCTCTTTTTCGCTCTGAATCCGGAAGAGCCGTGTATCGTGCGCACCTACGACCTCGGGGACGCCTGGCTGGCGGTTTTTCAGAAAATGCCTGTCCCCATGGATTTTTCTATGGATGCTGCCCATGATCTGGAAAAGCTTCTTTATCTGGAAGCCGGTTTCCCGAAGGCCGCTGTTCAGGAAGATAAAAATGCGGATGCTTATCTGGCTACTTCGCTGAATCATATGCTGTCGGCGCCGTACATTGATGCCAATATCCTCGGCTACGGCTTTGATATGGTCAGCATGCTGGTTCATGAACTGCAGGTACAGCTGCCCATGCTTCAGAACTATCCCACGGAAGAAAAGCTTTCTTCCTACGACCGCTATCTGATCGGATGTCTTTTGATCCAGCAGCTGCTCAAATGGCATCTGGTGGACAGTACCTATACCTGTCCCTACATCCCGGTATATCAGATGAAATTCCCCACGATCCTGGAGGAATGTCAGAACCGTTTCCGGTTTATCTTAGATCACGGCTATGATACCCCGGAAAAAGTGCGTTTTCTGCTGGAACATTTTATTCAGATCAATCATCTGGAAGATACACTGGAAGTCAGCGAAGCCTGATCTTCGCGGCCACTTTACTATAAGGAGGAAATACCATGCCTATTCGCATCCCTGATTCCCTGCCGGCCCATGCCACGCTGGAATCCGAAAATATTTTTGTTATGACTGAATTTCGTGCCATGCACCAGGATATCCGTCCGCTGGATGTACTGATCCTGAATCTTATGCCTACCAAAGTTGTTACGGAGACTCAGCTTCTGCGCAAACTGTCCAACACACCCCTTCAGGTACATGTGGAGTTTCTGCAGACTGCCAGCTATATTCCCACGCACACGGATCCCGGTCATATGGAACAGTTTTACTATACCTTTGATGAGATCAAGAACCGCCGCTACGATGGTATGATCATCACCGGCGCACCCCTTGACTATGTAGCCTGCGAGGATGTGGCCTACTGGGACGAGATCTGCAAGATCATGGAGTGGACCAAGACCCATGTACACTGCACCTTCCATCTGTGCTGGGGCGCCTATGCCGGTCTCTATTATCACTATGGCATCAAAAAGACAGATCTGGCGCAGAAGCTGTTTGGTATCTTTCCTCACAAGGTGCTTAAGAGAACATCTCCACTGTTTCGTGGTTTTGATGATGTATTTATGGCTCCCCATTCCCGGGCTACAGATGTTAATCTGGCAGATGTGGAAGCCATTCCGGAGCTGGAGGTCATGGCTGTTACAGAGAGCGGAAGCCTGGCTATTGCCAAAACCACAGACAGCCGACAGTTTTTTGTGACCTGCCATGCAGAATATGACGCAGATACGCTGGCCAGAGAGTATTTCCGTGATATGGAAAAGGGACTCACCACAGTAGATCTGCCGGAGAATTATTTCCCGGATAATGATCCGAAAAATCCGCCTGTGGTCAACTGGCGTTCTACCGGTCAGCTGCTGTATTCAAACTGGCTGAATTTCTATGTTTATCAGAGTACTCCGTATGATCTGTATGCGGATGACAATGAATTTATATATTTTCCGTAACAGCAAAAAAGACCGGTCTCTGCGGAGACCGGCTTTTTTGCTGTATTGTATCTGTTCAGTTCTTCACAGATACTCTGTATTTACCTCTTGTTATTCTTCGGTAGAAGAATCTGCTGCAGACTCTTCCGTCTGTGTATCTTCTGTTTCCGCAGTTGCAGAAGCTTCTGTCTGAGAAGTGTCGGCTGTTGTCTCAGCGTCTACCATCTTTTCCGTTACAACAGCATTGTCCACAATAATTTTATTGATGCGCTCCAGCATCAGGGACTGCTCTACGCTGAATCTTTCATAATAGGAAAAGAATGTGTCCTCATCTACACCGGAGGCCTCGATCAGCTCTTTCAGGCTTTCCTGATACTGCTGATCTTCTGCGGAGATACCCTCTGCTTTCTCGATGGCTGCCATGATCAGAAGCTGACCGGCCATACTCTGAGCATAAGCGGTCTGCATCTCTTTGTAATCGTCCGCCGTCATATTTTTCGCTTCCATATACTGCTCCAGTGTGATACCGCTCTGCTGGCAGTAGCTCTTTAACAGCTGGTCATAATAATATCTTCCGTACTGCACCACTTCTTCCGGATACTCGTTTACCTCAGAGTTTTCCAGAACCATTTTCCAGGCTTCGCCTTCCATGGTATCTTCTGCGTCTGTATTATTCTGAGTCTCAAGTTTGACTCTGATGTCTCTTCTGTAGTCTTCCACAGACTCGAATTCTGTGTTGGCCTTGACCCATTCCTCGGAGATTTCTTTGGAGGTGGTCTGTACCTTATTGACTGTCACTTTGAACTGCACAGCTTTGCCGCTGAGCTCTTCTGTATAATTTTTAGGAAAGGTCAGATCCAGAGTTACCACATCTCCTTTTTTAGCGCCTACAAGTCCATCTTCAAAACCATCAATAAAGCTGTGGCTGCCAAGCTGCAGATCGAAGCCTGTGTCACTGCCGCCTTCAAACTCTTCACCTTCCATGGTACCTACATAATCGATATTCACGGTATCACCGTTTTCTGCCGGTCTGTCCACCTCTACATAGGTATTTTCCAAAGCATCTGCCACTGCATCATCAATATCTTCATCTCTGACTTCTGTGATTTCCTTTGTCAGTTTCAGGCCCTTATATTCCCCCAGAGTGACCAGCTTATCCAGATTCAGATTTCCTGTAAGATCTGTCAGTGTCGTGGGCGGTACATAATCTGCCGGTACCTCTACACCCGACAGTGATATGCCGGTTGTTTCACTTTCTGCTGCGCTGCTGACTACTGCAGAAGATGCGGACGCTGATTCTTCCTTTTTACCGCAGCCGCTTACCGCCATGGAAAGAGTCAGTAACCCCAGAACAAGTAACCATCTTTTTTTCATGATCTATGTCTCCATTTCTTTTCGTTTTTGGCACAATTGCGACAAGTATTATAGCATACCTTACTAAAGCATGTACAGAGAATAGAGAAAAATCGAAAAATCAATTGCCAATTATAACTTTCAATGCTAGAATAAACAATGATTATTTATACATAATGAAATTTAGGAGGCACATTATGAAAGTCTGGCAAATCCTTCTGATTATTTTGATAATCGTGGTTGCTGTACTGGTAGTTCTCTATTTCGTGGGCAAGCGCATGGAAAAGAAGCAGGCAGAGCAGCAGCAGCAGATGGAAGCTATGAAACAGCAGGTTTCCATGTTGATTATCGATAAAAAGAAAATGAAGCTCAAAGAATCCGGTCTTCCCCAGATGGTTATCGATCAGACGCCCAAGTATATGCGGCGTGCAAAACTTCCTATCGTTAAGGCCAAGGTAGGGCCAAAGATCATGACCCTTATCGCCGACGATAAAATTTTTGATCTGATCCCCATCAAAAAAGAAGTTAAGGCCGTAGTCAGCGGTCTGTATATCATGGAAGTTCGCGGTATCCGTGGTTCTCTTGAACACAAAGAAAAGAAAAAAGGTCTTCTGGACAAGCTCAGCGCCAAATTAAACGGCGATTCCAAGAAATAACGTATCTGTTCAGTACCTTCACAGATTCCCTGCCCTGCACTGCAGTTTTTGTGGTGCAGGGCAGTTTTTTCTTGTCCTGACTGTATATCACCTGCAAAGTGCCCTGTTTTTTATTTATTTTCTAAGAAATTCATGCATATTTTGCATTTATTTTGTAAATAGTTTGTCACTCTGAGTATTCTGTGGTATTCTTTTCTACATAACATTTTTTATAAGAAAAGGAGAGAATTCATGAAGACAATCGTCGCAAAGTACAATCAGACCAGTCTGATCCTGCGAATTGCCGTTGGCCTTATCATCGGTATCATCCTGGGTATTGCAGTTCCCCAGGCAGGTTTCCTGGATATCTTGGGAACACTTTTCGTAGGGGCCTTAAAGGCCATCGCTCCGATCCTGGTATTTGTTCTGGTTATCAGTTCTCTGGCCCAGGCAAGAAAGGGGATCGGTTCTCAGTTCCGTACGGTTATTATCCTGTATATGCTGAGTACGCTGCTGGCTGCTTTTTTCGCAGTGATCGCCAGCTTCGTTTTCCCGGTTACTCTTAAGCTGACAGATGCCGTTGAGCAGGCTGCCCCGGTGGGCATCGGTGAAGTATTTAACACTCTGCTCAGCAATGTGGTTGCCAACCCGGTAGCTTCTCTGATGAATGCCAACTACATCGGTATTCTGTTCTGGGCCATCGTACTTGGTCTGGCTTTTAAATCCCTGGCAGCTCCGGCTACTCTGGAGGTGCTGATGAACCTTTCTGATGCCGTATCCAAAGTGGTTCGCTGGATCATCAATCTGGCTCCCTTTGGTATCATGGGCCTGGTTCACAGCTCCGTATCTGAGTACGGTATCGTTATCTTTAAGGATTACGGTAAGCTGGTAGCTGTACTGGTTGGTACCATGCTGTTTACTTCTCTGATTGTGAATCCGCTGATCATCTTTATCTGTCTGCACAGAAATCCGTATCCGCTGGTATTCCGTTGTCTGAAAGAGAGTGGTGTAACAGCTTTCTTTACCAGAAGCTCTGCCGCCAATATTCCGGTAAATATGCAGCTGTGTGAAAAGCTTGGTCTGGATAAGGATATGTATTCTGTATCTATCCCGCTGGGCGCTACCATCAACATGGATGGTGCGGCCATCACCATCACGATCATGACTCTGGCTGCCGTTCATACCATGGGCATTTCTGTGGATCTGCCAACAGCTTTTATCCTGAGTATTCTGGCTACTTTGGGTGCCTGCGGTGCTTCCGGTGTTGCCGGTGGTTCTCTGCTGCTGATCCCGATGGCCTGCTCTCTGTTTGGTATTTCTAATGATATTGCCATGCAGGTCGTTGGTGTAGGTTTTATCATCGGTGTTATCCAGGATTCTGTTGAGACTGCGCTGAACTCTGCGGGTGATGTTATGTTTGCTGCTACGGCTGAGTTCCGTGAGAAGATGAAGAGGGGCGAGGAGTTCCACTTCTGATGATATGTTTGTGAAGACGGAGGGCTGCTGATAACCGGCGGTCCTCCTTTTTCATTGTCCTTCACAGAGACCGGGGCTGGCCGGCTGGGGATCCTCTGGGGTATATATATGATTTTGCAAACAAGTGCAACGCTCCGGCGAACCTAACTTCGACTACTGCGCTCAGGAATGCCTTCGCGCAGAGTCTGCGTAAGCATTGGATTTCGCCTCCGCTAAGAGCGCACTTTAATCTGTTTGCAAAATCATATATATACCCCAGAGGGTCCCCAGCCGGCCAGCCCCGGTCTCTGTGAAGGGCAATGAAAAAGGAGCCGCCGATTTTACTTTCAGCCGCTCCATCCTTCAATTTACTTTGTTGCCTTTTTTAATGATTCCACCGGAATCTGCGCCAGCACGATAGTTGCGAAAATAACGACACAACCCAGAATCTCCCGCCCGGAAAGCTTCTGCCCCAGCAGCACCCAGCCGGCCAGTACGGAAAATACGGACTCCAGACTCATGAGCAGGGATGCTACCGTGGGATTCAATCCATTCTGTCCGATGATCTGCAGTGTATAAGCTACACCGCAGGATAGAACACCGGCATACAGGATCGGAACCCAGGCAGCCCAGGTCTGCAGTGCCGGAAGCCAGGCCTGAATACCGGCAACAGAATGTTTCATATCAATAAAAAATGTCGGAATGATACCAATTGCTCCGGATACGAGAAACTGTATGCTGGACAGCCGCACACCATCCACCAGCGGTGAAAAATGATCCACCAGAAGGATATGCAGCGCAAAGCATACCGAGCAGACCATCACCAGAAGATCCGAAAAACGCAGGCTGAAACCATTCTTCAGGCAGAGAAGATACAAGCCGATCAACGTCATCAGAACGCCGACCCAGATATTCCATCCGCACTTTTTCTTCAGAGCCATACCAAAGATCGGTACCAGCAGGATATAACAGGCCGTCAGGAAACCGGCCTTTCCGGCTTCTGTACCGGCAGTGATGCCCAGCTGCTGAAAGGACGTTGCCACAAACATCACACATCCACAGGCGATCCCGCCCGTAAGAAGTGTTCTTTTCTCCTCCCGGGTCTTGGGTTTCCGGTCATTTTTCTTATCCAGAACTAAGATCACCGGGATAAGTACCACACCGCCGATCAATGAACGGATACAGTTGAAGGAAAAGGCGCCCACTGCGTCTCCTCCCGTTGTCTGAGCTACAAAAGCAACTCCCCAGATCAGGGCTGTCAGTACCAGCAGACAGGAATTTCTTACTTTCTTTTGCATTTTTCTCTCTTTTCTTTCGTTTATTATTATTTATCCAGCTCTTTCGGACGACAGGAAAAGCCGATGCCCAGACCATCCGGCCCGATATGACAGGACACCCCAAGGGAAAGTTCATCACAGTAAACGTCCATGCCCGGAAATGCTTCCCGGATCTCCTGCAGCCAGGAGATCGTCATTTCTTCATCCGCACTGGTGGCTGCCACGAGCCGCACACGTCCCGCTTCGTAGTCTTCCTTAAACTTTGTCTCCAGATCGTGACGCAATGCCTCGATCATGGTCTGGCGGGCTTTCTTTACTCCGCGGCAGTTTTTGAAGGACTGCAGCTTGCCCACATCAAAGCACAGGATCGGTTTAATATTGAGCAGTGATCCGATGGCTGCCGTACTGCCGGAGATCCGTCCGCCTCTTTTCAGATAAGACAGATCGGACACTGCCACATAAATATTCATCTTTGCACGGACACGTTCCAGGATCTCTTTACACTGCGCTGCGCTGTAACCGGCCTCTATCAGATCGATGGCATCGAGAACAGACTGATGCATCGGTGTTGACACACGGCCATTGTCCACCACAAATACCCGGTCTTTAAATTCATCCTTTCCGGCCAGCATCATGGCCGTCTCACAGGAACTGCTCAATCCGCTGCTGATTGGAATGTGCAGGATCGTCTCATATGTTTCCAGAGCCTTTTTCCAGGCATCCATCACCGTCTGGGGTGAAGGCTGGGAAGTGGACACATCCTCACCATTTTTCAGACGTACAAAAAAATCTTCTCTGATGATGCTTACATCTTCGTAATAGCATGTATCTCCAAAATAAAAGGGCATGGGAATCACATCGATTTCCAGCTCTTTTGCCAGTTTCTGTGAGATACCGCTGTGACTGTCCGTCACAATTCCTGTTTTTCTCATGTCAGTAAACCTGTCTTTCTTTGAAAATATCTGATCAATATCTGCCCAGATACGTCATAAACTACGCATCTCTTCAATACCTTCACGGATACCAAATTACTTTGTCTATAAAAATATCATCGAGAATTATACGAGTTTCACAGGGGACTGTCAAGAAAATCACAACAGTAACGGTATAACTCTCTATTTCTCCGTACATACTTAAGAAAAAGGAGGAATCGACCATGATCTCTGATACTGCTTATCTGTTAAAGGAATGCAATGCCGGCTGCCGGATGGCCACTAATTCTCTGCAGCAGGCCATATCTCACGCAGATGATCAAAGACTATGTGATCTGCTGCACAAATATGATCTGAAACACCGGGAAATTAAAGAAGGCTGCGACGCTCTTCTTAACAAAATAGGTGAAGAAAAAGACGAACCCCATCCATTTGCCAGAGCTTTTGCATGGATGGGGACTGAAATGAAGCTTACGTTTCGCGATGATGACAGTGCCGTTGCCGGCATGATGATGGACGGCTGCAGTATGGGAATAAAATCTCTGAGCCGCTATCTGAACCAATACAGTGATGCCTCTCAGGAAAGCCGTGATCTGGCCCGGAAACTGATCCGCATGGAGGAGGATTTTCTTGTGGAACTGGGGCACTATATGTGAGCAGCCCCATCGACACCGCTGATTTTACGGAAGATAACAGTCAAAATGTCCTATCGTCTGGGCATAATTCAGTTTTTCCCGGATAAACTCTTCCACCTCAGTTCGTGGATACTGATACTGTCCTTTAAAATCCGACGGTATCAGATACATAACCTGTTTTTCCGACAACAGACTGTCCTCCAGACACTCTTCTGGCGTTTTTGTTCCCAGGTTTCCCACCAGAAACATGTCCAGATATTTATGGTAGATGTCTGCGGGAATCAGATACTGCACTGCCTGATTATCCAGAATATACACCTCAAAATCGTTTTCCCTGCGATCGAGGATCTCTTCTACCACCATAGAAAAGTCTGCGATTTCCTCTTTCTCCATAAAAATGCCATGGAAATGATCGATGTCCGTCAGCAGTTCACTGCTTTTCAGTGTTTCCCCAGGGGTCCAAATAAGGATATAGCCTGCTCCGGCTGCTACTGCCAGCAAACAAAGCAGGCGGAGCCATTTTTTCCTTCCAAACCACCCAAGCAGCGGTGCCACCAGTACCAGAAACGGAAACAGACAGGTCAGAATATGATAAGTGTTGCACAAAGGATACAGATTTATGCAGCCAAACACGCTGTAAATCAGAACCAACACTCCTGTCTGTCCTTTTTTCTGCCTGCGATAGTGTACCGTATATACTATCCCCACGGCCACAGTCAGCAAAAATCCCAGACCGGTAAACAGATATTCTCTGTCTTCCGCCATATATTCCCACATGGTCAGACTGCTGGAAAATGTGGAAATCCCCCGTACACACATATCCCAGAGATCATCGAAACTATTTGTTTCCAGAAGATAAAACAGCACCAGAAAACAGGGAAGGGAAGATCCCAACAGACGGAATACTAACATTTTCATGGTTCGCTTTGCGCCTGCCCGGTAATACCGGCATACGATCAGCACGCAGATCCAGGAAGCCAGAGCTACAAAACCACCAAAGGTCTGTTTACACATGATACCCACACCGGAGGCAACACCGCACAGAATCTGCGTTCGCCCCCGGAACCAGGCTGTTTTCTTATGATCGTCCCAGAATACACTGCAGTCTGTATACATGCAGATCAGCTGTACAAACAGAATGGTGCAGCTGTACTCATAAAACACGTTGTAATCAAAGCACACCAGAAAAAAAATCGGCAGTACAAGAGCGGACAGTCCATTTGCTCCCATTTTCCGGGAAAAATTATACAAAAGAAGACAAATTCCCGAAAACAACAGCGCCCCCAGCATGCGTGTTACCAGAAGCTCCCTGCCAAACACAGCGAGAAACAGACCGTGGATCATGGCAAACAGAGGTGTCTGCAAAAGATTAAAATCCCGGTAAGGAACCAGCCCCATGGCCATATTATTGCCAAAAGTAAAATTCCACAGCTCATCCACATTGCCGATTGGCCGAAAAAAACCGAGAACGGCTGCCAGCAGCAGAAAACTCACATACACTGCTATGCTTTTTCTTCTATCCTGCTTTATCAGTTTTATATCCATATCTTATTTCTATCATCTCTCTGTATCTGTTCGGTTCTTTTCACAGATACGATTCGTAAACCCAGGAAAATCGACGCGCCGATAGAGTCTGCTCACACGTGGATCACGTTCTTACGGCTTCACCGGCAAGTGATTGAACCGGTTATAAACAGTTATGTTTCTCTTTCATTACACTCAAATATGCCGGACGTATGATCTTGCTCATACCGATCAGTTCCTCCAGCCTGTGGGCACTCCATCCGCTGATACGGGCAATGGCAAACAGCGGCGTGTACAATTCCAGCGGGATTCCCAGCATGTCATAGACAAATCCGCTGTAAAAATCCACGTTCGGGCTGACACCTTTGAAAATCTTTCTCTTACTTGCGATCAGCCGGGGCGCTATGGCCTCGATGGCATTATACAGATGCATGCTTTGCTGCTGCCCCTTCTCTTCTGCCAGTTTTTCCACAAAGCCTTTAAAAATACGCTCTCTGGGATCAGAAAGGGAATATATGGCATGGCCCATACCATAGATCAGCCCCTGGCGGTCAAATACCTCCTTGTCCAGCATCCGCTTAAGGTACTGCTCCACCTGTGCGTCATCGCCGATATCTTCCACATTCTCCCGGATATTTGTCATCATTTCCATAACCTTCAGATTGGCGCCTCCGTGCTTTGGTCCTTTCAGCGATGACATGGCCGCTCCAATGGCAGAATACGTATCTGAACCGGAAGATGTCACCACCCGGGTGGTAAACGTAGAGTTATTGCCGCCGCCGTGTTCCATATGCAGGATAAGTGCCACATCCAGCACCTGTGCCTCCAGCGGTGTAAACTCCCGATCCGGTCTGAGCATCATCAGGATATTTTCCGCAGTGGACAGGTCCGGATCCGGACGATGAATGTACATACTCTCTCCCTGATCATAATGATTGTATGCATGATATCCATATACCGCCAGCATGGGGAATACAGCGATCAGCTGAATGCACTGTCTGAGCACGTTTTCCACGGAGATTTCGGAAACATTGCTGTCGTAGGATGCCAGCGTAAGAATACTTCTGGTCATGGAATTCATGATATCTTTGGAAGGTGCTTTCATGATCACATCCCGGACAAAATTTGTGGGCAGATCCCGGCAGTGTGCCAGTATCTGTAAAAATTCCGCAAACTCATCTTCCTCAGGAAGTCTGCCAAACAACAGAAGAAAAGCCGTTCGTTCATACCCGAAACGCTGTTTGCCGTAACTTTCGATCAGATCCTTTACCTGATATCCACGGTACCACAATTCGCCGTCACAGGGAATTCTTTTTCCGTCTTCTTCTTTCACGGAAACGATCTTGGAGATATTGGTTAATCCTGTGACCACGCCTTTGCCATTCAGGTCTCTGAGTCCCCGGTAAACACCGTATTTTGTAAACAGTTCATCTGATATGCTGTCATTCTCCCTGCATGTGGGAGCCATTTTTTCTGCGTAATATGTCAGCTTTTCTTCAAATCCCATGCATGTCCTCCTTTTTCTCTATCCACATTATGTAAATCAATTATAGCGGGATTTAAAAAGGGGTGTCAAACGCTTTAAGTTTTTTTCACATTTACGTCACAATTATTTTATTTTGGACGGACGGGCCGCAGATTTCCCAGCCTCCCGGAGTATATCGACAAATCTCCTGCTCCTCCTGCGCTCGCTTCGAGCCTGTAGTCTCGAAGTCGTGCTCGGTAAAGTCGCGGGAGATTTGTCGATATACTCCGGGAGGCTGGGAAATCTGCGGCCCTGTTAATCGCCTGTTATAGGGAAAACTGGCTTCCCTTGGCGTAGATCTCCATGTGCAGTTCACAGTCTGACGCATGTTCCCCGTTCATTTCCAGCGCGTAGCAGACATCCAGTCGGATCAGATTCTCTGTCTCATGAAATCCATAACGCGTGGTAGCGATCCCCATCTCGATCTCCCCAAAAGGAGTTCCATATATGCTGACTGTCTTTCGGTTCTCCTGAAAGACCATCTGTACATTCACTGCACCATCCTTTTTCACTTCAAGGATTTCCGGTGTGATACGCACCGTATTTATGGCTGAAAGCTCGGCTTCATCATATATTTCTTCATATGTCACATAACGGTGACCGTTTTCAGTATAAAAGCGGCCGCTGGTCACAACGGATATGGGTTCCTCATTCTGTTCCGGCTGCTGTTCGGGTCTTTGTATGCCGGTTATTCTTACCAGTACTTCTTCTGTCATATTGTCCTCCGGTTATCATCATCGTAGATATCTTATCCGTCATTGTATACTGGCCATCGCGATTTTTCAAGTGATTCGCTCTATTCCACATAACAGCCATCATTCTCCACGATTATCCGGGGAATGTTCTTGTGCCGTTCCCCGTTTTCCCAATCCACCATCAGTTCTCTGAGCATCAGGGGATTTTCCTGAACCCCAAAGTGATTTTCATACAGCTCGGACAGATATATGCCGCAGACTGTATCTTCCGTATCTGCCGACAGCAGATCTTCAGGATCACTGCATCGAAAAACATAACTGTTCTCATCCATATCCTGCCAGGCTGCCAGTTCTGTAAAGAGCCGGTCCGTCAGTTCTGTATCTTCCAGCAGTCTGTCTCCCACAATGGTGGCCCGGATATGCCCAAAATCCGGCTGTTTTCTGCTGTTTTCCGTAAACATTTCCAGGGCATTTTGAAAACTCGCTTCATGGACCGCGTAAACGGTCTCTTCTTTCTCCTGCTGCGGGAACCAGAAAACGTATACGTCTCCCTCCTTATCCGCTATAAAAGTGCTGACATATGCTCTGTCCTGCGCTTCCACCCCACTGTAACGGTAAAACAGTACCACTGCAGCCAGCAGTATAAAGGCCGCCAGATCCTTGTATCTCCACATTCTGACTGTCCCTGTGCCAATGCCCAGAACAGTCAAAGATGCAAATATTCTTTCCAGCAAAAGGCCTGCTGCCAGAAACAGCGCCAAAAGACACACCGCCGCCCAGAAGGCATCTACCCGTTCCAGGAATTTTCCCGGCACACTGATCCCCTGTAAAAGGCTCAAAACAGGCCAGCGCCGAAAGGCCGCTCCTTCAGGTCCATAAACCAGACCTGCGACCATGCATAGACCGGCAAGAAAAATACCGTTAAGCAGATACAGTCCTTCTTTGCTGTCCGGCCACATTCCCCGGTTTTTTGTTCCCGGGATCAGCAAAAGATACCAGGAAAGCAGAAGATAGAAAAAGGCTGCTGCCAGGACTTTTGCCGGATCTGCGGCACAGGCTGACGAGGCATATGCAGTCTGTATCTGCCTGGCGGCCAGGATCGGCATACCTGCCACAAAAAACAGCATCCATCCGAAAGACACAGCCGTGATTCTCTGCCACGCACCGTGAGAACGTCCCAGGGCTGGCAGCAGCATAAGCAGAAAAAGTCCCCATGCCATTTTCCGGGACATCCCCGGCCAGAAGCAATCTCTCATGAGACAGGCAGAAAGTCCCGTCAGCACTGCCAGCGCCGCTGCATACAAAAAGATGCGCGCCACAGCCAGTATTTTCCCTGCGATCCCTGTTGCCGTCTCTTTGCTGCCGCGGCAGAGTTTTTGCCGGATACGATGCAATACACACAAAATCACTGTCCCCAGCGCAATGCCCAAAGCCCCGTCTGCGCCGGAAAACAGGCGTATTTTCGGCAAAATGAGGCTGAAAAACGCCAGGCTGATACCGGCATATCTCCAGGGCTGGATCTCCTTTTGTCTGTTCATGCTCATTCCCTTCCTTTCCCCGGTTCTGTCTGCTTATCCTTTTTCTTCAGCCGCACTGACTGTTCCTCCGGTACAAAATATGGGCGGTTTTTCAGCTCTGCCATAGGTTTTCTGAGAACTCGATCCTCCGCATTCATCGTATGGCGATGTACGATCTGCATATAGGGAATCTCAAAGCTTTCCAGCCCGCACAAATGTAGAAGCAGCCAGAATGTACCGCCGACGATACCTCCGAATCCAAGAAATCCGCCGAGAAAGATCATCATAAACCGTACCAGCCGCAGAGCAGCGCTGAATTCCTCATCCGGCACCGCAAAGGAGGAAAGAGCGCTGAATGCCACAACGATCACCGACATGGGACTGACCAGATTGGCGGACACCGCTGCGTCACCGATGATCAGGCCGCCCACAATACCGATGGTTCCGCTTAATGGTCCCGGCATGCGCACCCCCGCTTCCCGGATCATCTCAAAGGACAGTTCCATCAAAAGCACCTCGATCAGCGGTGGAAAGGGCACCCCCTGTCTGGCCTCTGCCAGCGACAAAAGAAGTGCAGTGGGAAGAAGCTGAGTGTGAAAACTGATCACCGACAGATACAAAGCTGAAATATACAAAGCTGCCAGCATTGCTCCATAGCGTATGATTCTTTCAAAGCTCACCAGTTCAAAACGGTTATATCGATCTTCACTTACCCGAAAAAAATCGTCAAACCCGGCGGGCAGGATCAATGCCGAGGGGGAATTATCACACAGAAGGATCACCCTGCCCTCCATAAGTTCCATAGCCGCCCGATCGGGCCGCTGCGTAGACTGAAACTGCGGGAAGGGGGATGCCCAGTCTTTTTCCAGCAGCTGTTCCATAGTCCCGCTGTCAAACACACCGTCAATACAGTATTTCTCCAGCCCCTGCTCCAGTTTGTCCAGAAATTCAGGGCGTACCAGTTCTTCCATATATAAAACGGCCATGGTGGTCTCTGAACGCACACCGGCCTTTTTTTCCAGGACTTTCAATCCGGTACTTCGGATCCGTTTGCGCACCAGAGCCTCATTTGTCTTAACAGAGTCACAGAAACCTTCCGATGAACCGCGGATCACCTTTTCAGCCTCGCAGTTACCCACCGGTTTTCCCGGATATCCCTTGTCTGCCAGCGAAACCGCCACATCACAGCCATCCACAAACAACAGCACATCCCCGGTCAGCATGGAGGCAACCGCTTGTTCCAGATCTGTAAACTGTTTGCTCTTCGAGACACCAAGCCCATTTTCACGGATCATCTTACCTTGCTGCTCCCTGTCTTTTTCCGACAGTTGTTTCAGAATCCGGGCTACCACTGACTGATCCATCAGCACATTGGTGGCAGTGGTCTCCACATAGACCAGCAAGGCCTTTCCCTGTCCCAGGGTAATCTCCTGCCGGATGATATCCATACAGTTTTCACACAGCCCTTCTATCTGTTCTCTGTTTTTTTGAAGATTTTCCACAATGGGCGTCATTTTTGTCTCTCCTTTCCACGTAACTGCTCTGCTTTTTGCACAATGATCATGCACTGCTCCTTATCGTAACTTCATGGCATGAAAAAAAGAGATATCTTCAATCAGATATCTCTTTTACTATGCCCAAAAACGCATTCATTTACTCTTTTCTTTCAGCATCTGAATAATAGATTGCTGCTGATTTTCGATGTGACTGTACAGAATCGCCTGCGCCTCTTCTGCATTCCTTTTCTCCAGTGCCGCACAGATTGCCTTATGCTCCCCATCCAGATTTTTGCGGGCATCGTGGTTTTTAAGATGCTCAATACGGTACCTGTACATCTGTTCACGGAGATTGTTGGTAATACCGCACAGACAGTCATTTCCCGTAGCACGGCAGATCAGGGAATGAAAATTCTCATCCGCCTGAGCCAGAGCGGTCAGATCATCCCTGTCAATGGCTGCCGAAAACTCATCTGCAGCCTGGCAAAGTTCTGTGAACTGCCCATCCGTCATCCTCTCACAGGCAAAACGGACGGCCATTTCTTCCAGTCCCAGCCGAACCTCCAGCACTTCGATCAGATCCTTTTCCGTAATCTGTGCCACCTGTGCACCGCGTCGAGGCATCATGATGACCAGCCCTTCCTGCTCCAGCTTATGGATGGCCTCACGTACCGGTGTACGGCTTACTCCCAGCCGGTTGGCCAGTGTGATCTCCATCAGACGCTCTCCCGGCTGCAATTCTCCGGTCAGGATCGCCTGACGCAGTGTCTTGAACACCACATCCCGAAGAGGCAGGTATTCGTTCATATCTACATGAAATTCGTTCATTCTTTTGTTCCTCCGCTCTGAAACAGCTTTGTCAGATAGACCACCTGTGCAAGACCACTCTTTTTGAGCACATCTCTGGCAGCCATAGCCTTTCTTTCATCATCATAAATACCAAAAACAGTGGGACCGCTGCCGCTCATCATGGCTCCCAGGGCTCCGTTTTCCTTCATAAGCTCTGAGATCTGACCGATCTGCGGATAGGCCGGTATCGTTACTGTCTCAAGTACATTCCCCATTCTGGATACCATGCCGCAAAGATCTCCCTCTTCAATAGCACGGCGGATACCGTCAATATCCGGATGCGCCTCAAGCTGGTCCAGATGAAGATTCTCATAGACAAATTTTGTAGAAACACTGATGGGCGGTTTGGCGATCAGCACGTGGCAGTCCGGTGCCGGTGTAAGGGGAGTAAGCTTTTCCCCGATGCCTTCAGCCAGCGCAGTTCCCCGCAGAATACAGTAGGGCACATCCGCACCGATCTTTACGCCTCTTTCCATCAGTTCCTTCCGGGAAAGGCCCAGGCGAAACAGCCGGTTAACACCCACCATCACTGCCGCTGCATCGGAGCTTCCTCCCGCCATTCCGGCAGCCACCGGGATATGTTTTTCCAGACGTATCTTTACACCCCGGGTCACATGAAACTCATCCATCAAAAGTTTTGCAGCCTTATATACCAGATTATCCTCATTTACCGGCAGATATTTCAGATTGGTTTTTACCCTGATTCCGGGCTCCTCTGTCGCTGTCAATTCCAGCGTGTCGTACATACGGATGGTCTGCATGATCATTCGCACCTCATGATAGCCATCTTCTCTTCTTCTTACCACATCCAGCCCCAGATTGATCTTGGCCATTGCTCGTAATTTCATAATTTTCTCTACCTCTGTTCACTTCCGCATTTTGTATACAATGCACTGAATACTGTACCATAAAAAATACAAAATGCAAAGAGGTATTTCCATTTTTCAGCTTTCGACTTTTTTCACGAGCACCACGGTCTGGCCCACCTTGGGATCTGTCTCCAGCCCGTTAAGCATACGGATATCCTCCACCGTTGTATAATATTTTTTCGCCAGTTCCCACAGTGTATCCCCTGGCTGTATGCGACAGCAGACGATTCCCGGCAGATCCCGTATTTTTGCCGGATCCAGCGGTTTTATACGTATATCCTGCAAAAGCTCCAGAGTCTGTCTGCCAAGCACCAGTGCCGAACAGTTGATGGTGGCTTTGATCTCTATCTCATGACTGTCCGCCATGGTGGTTGACAGCTGTTCCAGATCTGTATGCAGTTCATAACGCACCTGTTCGTGCATGCCCGGTACTTCAATTCTCTGCAAGAAAGGCATCACGGCCTCCATGGCATAAAAAGGCATATTGTCGTCACTGACGATATACAGGATCCTGACCTGCAGAATGCCTTCCACCTCCAATCCCCCCGGTACGATCCGGCACTCATCCACCCGGACAGAACCATCGCTGTGGCAGACCTGCAGGATCTTTCCCTGGGCCTCCCCGGTACTCTGCCTGTCTCCGATACGGCATTTAGCTTCGTTTTTGATCATAAGATATTCCGCAGCCTCCTCCCGGCTCACCGGTGTACATTCCCGTGTAGGATCATAGGCATCCATCAGAATTGAGAAATGCTGCTCTTTTTCCAGCCGAAGATCCACATCCATCACAGCTTCTGCCGTCAGCATGCGCTCCTCCCCATTGGCATCGGGCTTTACGGTGATCTGGCTCTGGGCCATGCGCACCTCAATATTCGGGAGCATATCTGTCTCACATTTCTCACAGTCCAGAGAACCACTGACCGGCACGATCTCCTCGATCCACTCTGGGGGGCTGGATGGATCCTCTCCTGCGTATAAGAGAAAAACGAACATCTCTCCCTTGTACAGGATCTCGCCCTCACCGCAGCGAAGTTTCAGTCCTCTGACCTGAATATCCTGCCAGAGGATTTTTTCCACATCCTGTTTATTGGCCGGCAGTACGATCTCCTCCCGCAATCTCAGGGTATCCTTCCTATGTACACAGATCCCGAGAATGTTTTTTTCTTTCATATAAAAGGACATGCTGTCTGCACCCTCTGCCCCCACAGGCAGCAGCAATGTCTTTTGCTCCTGTACGTCCGCCACAAAAGACACCATAGCCTGAATATTCAGCTTTCGGGGATGGATCAGGCGAATGGCCAGATCTTCTACATCCCAATTCAGCCGGATCTTATCTCCGTCCCGCACACCGTCCAGCCGCATGGTTTCCTCAATGGGCAGCTGACCCTCCAGACTGCTGATTCCCCGATTTTCATCATCTGCCACGTATAACAGACAGAACTGCAGCTCACCACTGAGCATAACACGGTCATCTGACACATTGACCTTGCGAATCTGCACCGATCCTTTTTTCTGGATCATCCGACCCACATCCGGTCTGGCATCCGGCACATTAAACTCTTCATCCATTGTGATCTGACTCTCTGCACTGCTTTTCTGCCGTAAAATACGATACTCCTGTTTTTGCAGCTCCATTTACCTTTGCCTGCCTCCTATACATATTACGGTTCAAATATCACCGGAAGATCCAGATATTCTGTTTTTACAGCGATCCATGGTGTAGAACTGTTCTTACCATTGTCGTTTTCCTGCGTTTCAGAACCGTCCGGCCCCACCAGTTCTACCTGAAAATATATGGCATCCTCTGCCGCTGCCAGTCGGTTGACCTTGATACTGTAATCTCCTGCAGACTGCGGAGGATAACCACAGAGAAGATACAGACTGTCCCCATACTGACAGGCTGTCTGAAACGAAGTCCCCAGCTTCTCGTCCAGTACAGCTTCTACCTCTTGAGGGAGTTCGCTTCTGCTCACTACAGTAAATTCCAGTTCTCTGCCCTCTTTCTGTGTCAACACGCTGGCTGAACAGCCTGTGCAGATCAGCAATACCACTGCTGCCGCTATGATCCGAAATTTTGTTTTCATTCGCCCTCCGGCACGGATTACCCCGCACTTTTGTTTCCATTCTATGTCCCCAAAGAAAAAATATGCTGATTTTGTTTCCTTTCCTTGCAAGTTTATGTACCGTCCGGTATAATAAGAAAAGCAAAAAAGGAGAAAAAACTTATGATTCGTCTGATTTTCGTCGCATTATTTCTGGTAATCTTTCTGATCCTGTCGATTCCTGTATTTCTGATCGAATGGCTGATCGGAAAAGTAAATCCTCATGCCCGGGATATTTCGTCTCTGCGTATCGTGCAGGGAGCGTTTTATGTGATTGCTTTCCTGTCCGGCTGTCACGTAACGGTTAAGGGAATGGAAAATGTCCCAAAGGATGAAGCTGTTTTATATATCGGCAACCACCGCAGCTATTTCGATGTGGTGCTGACGTATGCCCGCTGCCCCGGATTAACCTCTTACATGGCCAAAAAGGAAGTTGCCAGAGTACCGCTTCTTTCTACATGGATGCGTTTTCTGCACTGCCTGTTTCTGGACAGAAAAGATATCAAGCAGGGACTCAAAACGATCCTGGCTGCCATTGACCTGATCAAAAACGGGATTTCCGTGTGTATTTTCCCGGAGGGCACCCGCAGTACCGGACCGGAACAGACAGAGCTTCTGCCTTTCCATGAAGGCAGTTTTAAAGTGGCTACCAAGACGGATTGTCTGATCGTTCCTATGGCTATTACCAATACTTCCCGGATTTTTGAGGATCATATTCCTTTTATTCGTTCTACAGATGTTGTGATCGAGTATGGCAAGCCTTTCCGGCCTTCGGAGCTGACTAAGGAGCAGAAGAAGGGAATTGGGGGGTATACGCGGGGGATCATTCAGGAGATGGTTCAGAATAATTTACGTTAAATTGTGGATTAAGGGACGCTGCAGTTGAGAAACGGCCTCCACACATATATATAAACGTCGTGCTCCTCCTGCGCTCGCTCCGAGCCTGTAGTCTCGGAGTCGTGCTCGGTAAAGTCGCGCGAGTTTATATATATGTGTGGAGGCCTTTTTTCAACTGCAGCTGTTTTTGGATTTATCCAGTTATATTTGGCTATTTTAGTGTGACTGTCCAGGGCAGGACGGCTCACTTGGGATTTTAGTTTTTGAAGGCTTCGATTATTTTTTCGAAGTGCATGAAGTGGGAGGCTTTTACCAGTACTGTGTCACCGGGGGCTGTCTTTTCCATTAGTTGCGGAAGCAGCTCTTCCAGGGTGTCAAAGTGCTGTGTGCTAAGCCGGGGATTTTTTTCTTTTGCCTTTTGTTCGAGTCCTTTGGTGAGGGTTCCTACGGTGTAGAGGATGTCGATGTTTAGTCCGCCGGCGAATTCTCCTACTTCCTCGTGGAGGGCGGCTTCGTTTTCTCCCAGTTCTCCCATGTCGCCGAGGATGGCTACTTTTCTTCCTGTTCCGTTTTCCAATACTTCCAGAGACGCTTTCATGGATACGGGATTGGCATTATAGCAGTCATCCACCACCGTTCTGCCCGCCAAAGACAGAATGTTAAAACGGCCGCTTAAGGGTTTAAGGCTCTCAATGCCCTGACAGATCTCCGGTAATGTCATCCCGAAGGAAAGCCCCACAGCTGTGCCGGCCAGAGCGTTATATACCATGTGATTTCCGGGAAGAGGGATGTGCACTGTCTGTGTCTCTCCTTCTGCATGAATGCGGCAGCGCATGCCCATCAGGCCGAGGTTTTCTATCTCATCCGCCCAAACGGGGAACTTATCCTGTAAGCCGAAAAATACAGGGCGGATTCCCTGAACATCAATGACTGTTGACAATTTATCATCATCACCGTTTAAAATCACAGTTCCATCCTTCTGGATCCAGTCAAACATCTCCGTCTTGGCCTTCAGAATGCCGTCCCGCGTTTTCAGATTTTCCAGATGGCACCAGCCGATATTCGTAATGACCTCCACCTTTGGCCGGGCAATGCGGGCCAGTCTGGTCATCTCGCCAAAATCACTGATTCCCATCTCCAGCACGGCAATCTCATCTTCGTCACGCAAACGGAACACCGTCAGCGGAAGCCCCAGCTCATTGTTAAAATTCCCCAGTGTCTTCAACACCCGGAATTTCACAGAAAGCACCGCAGCGATCATTTCCTTGGTGCTGGTCTTTCCCACGCTTCCGGAAATGCCAACCACCGGAATATTCAATATTTTCAGATACTCTTCTGCCAGATCCTTAACCGCCTGCAGGGAAGAATCCACCCGGATCCAGGGATACGCAGTCTCCCCCAGATCCCGTTCTGAGAAAGTCACCAGCGCTTTTTTCTCCATGACCTGTGAAATAAAACTGTGACCATCCACCCGTGTTCCCACGATGGGCACATAGAGACACCCCTCTTCAATCTTGCGGCTGTCGGTGCTGACCGATGTGATCTCTTGTTTCCACAATTCTTCCGGTCCATGGTACGTACCTTTGCAGGCTTTACAGATTCTCTCGATTGTCAATCCTCTCATACACTTTATAAAATGCCCCAGACGACGATCCCGCCGCCTGAGGCACATCTCCTTTTTTATTTTTTCAATACTTTATTTTTCTGCCTTGACTCGTCATAAGGCCGCTTTTTATTTTGAAACCTCGATCAGGCGCATGCACAGCTGACCAAAATCCATTCCCATGGCTTTTGCCTCCTGAGGAAGCAGGCTGGTGGGCGTCATTCCAGGTAAGGTATTGGCTTCCAGACAATACATATCTCCATTTTCTTTCATAAGGAAATCCAGGCGGGCATAGCCGGTAATGCCAAGGGCTTTTGCCCCCTCCACAGCATAACGCTGCATTTTTTCCGTCTGCTGCGGTGTAAGATCTGCGGGGCAGGTCTCTACCGTAGCTCCCTCGGAATATTTGTTCTTATAATCATAAAAACCTTCTACGGGCGCGATCTCGATGATCGGAAGTGCTTCACCATCGATGACACCAACGGAAAACTCACGACCTTCTACGTATTCCTCTACGATGACATTTTCCTCATAGGAAAAAGCCTCTGATAACGCCTGCTCCAGTTCTTTCGGATCACGGACGATACTGACACCCACACTGGAACCTCCACAGCAGGGCTTTACCACTACCGGCAGCATGATCTGTTCAATTTCTTCGGTATAGTCTGTGCCCCGGACAAGCATTTTCCCTTTGGGAGCAGGCACACCCGATGCTTCCAGGAGATCCTTGCTCAATCCCTTGTCCATGGCCAGCGCGCTGCTCAGATAACCGGTACCCGTATATCGGATACCAAACAGGTCAAATGCAGCCTGTACCTTACCATTCTCGCCGTCAGCGCCATGCAGTGCCAGAAAAACCACATCAGCAGCCTTGCACAGTGCCAGAACTCCCGGTCCGAAAAATTCTTTTCCCGATACGATCATTCCGTCAATTTTATCATCAAAAGAATGGATGTACGCTGCCTCCGCATCCACATCGTATGTTTCGGTAAATGCCTCTGCCGGAACCACATTTTCTTTTCCGCAGTACACATCCAGAAGAATCGCTCTTTCTCCCCGGGCACGAAGGGCCTTGCATACCCCTGTACCTGAAACAATAGACACACTTCTTTCTGTGCTGATGCCTCCTGCCAGTACAACTATGTTCATATCATTCTCCTTACTTCAACTGCCGTATCATTCTCCATAGACAATGACCGGCGTACCTTTATTGACAATATTAAACACTTTTTCCGCAGCCTCTCTCGGCATATTCACACAGCCGTGGGAACCGTTGGTCTTATAAATATTACCGCCATACTGGGATCTCCATCTGTCTGCGTCGTGAAGACCCACGTTGCCGTTAAAGGGCATCCAGAAATCCACCGGAGACCGGTATTCCAGATCATTTTCTTCTCCCAGTACAGCATCTTTTTTCTTATAGATAATGGACCAGATGCCATTGGACGGTGTTTCTCTGTCCTCGGTGGGTTTTCCGGTTACCACATCCGTTTCCACCTTCAACTTGCCGTCCTCGTAACAGTATACCTTCTGATGGGTGATATCTACCTCTACATAGGTGCCG
Organism: uncultured Lachnospiraceae bacterium; assembly: GCA_945827805.1. Classification (GTDB taxonomy): domain Bacteria; phylum Bacillota; class Clostridia; order Lachnospirales; family Lachnospiraceae; genus UBA11957. The sequence continues at coordinate 1,271 of CALZOU010000014.1, read as the reverse complement.
CCGATATCATCGGCTCCGCGGTTCGCCGCAGTAAAGTGATAGAATACTTCCATCTCTTTCTGTTCACCGGCTTTGATGGCCTCCAGCATTGCCTCCGAGGTTTTTGCCTGATTCATTCGCCAACCATAAAAACCTCCGGTCAGAGTAATTGTTTCTCCGTCGTGTTTTTTGAAGTCATGGGGTTTGCCCAGTGTATCGTATTTCTTTGCCATACTTACACGGACAAATTCCTGAAGCGCAGTTTCCACGATGGTCGGTTCCCCGTCTTCATTGAGCACCGGCAAACCATCCTCACCCTTCTGCATCCATTCCTTGATCACGGATCCGTCCACCACTACCTTGCGGTCATCACCGCCAAAATCATATGTCAGATTTGCAGAAAGATATTTGTTGATATTGTTTACCCTTGCTACCAGTGCCTCATCATCGCTCTTTATGTTTGGCTCGATGTAGCAGCCAGCCTCATCAAGATTTACGCTTTCTTCGTGATTATCCACCGCATTCAATACGGTCTCCAGCACTTTATCAAAATCTAATTCCGTACCCTCTACGGCGGGTACAATCTCGTAAGATGTCTCTCCCTCTTTTATGTAGGCATCCTCCGGCTTAGTATAGTTTCCTTCCTGAAAACACTGCAGCTCTTTCAATGCCGCGGATGCCACCTGCTTATCATAGCTGGAAACGGCTGTCACCGTCATCTCACGGGTCTTAAATATTTCCACCACCCATTGCCAGGCTTTTTGTTCCGCAAGAACCTTATCCACGGACTGATCATCTACATAGGACATACCCAGCTCCTTTGCCAGAAGCCTTTCTGTGATACCATCCCGTTCTTCTATGCTGACTGCATAGGTCATGATTTCACCGTTGATCAGTTCTTTGACTTCAGCTACTGTCAGATTACTGCAGTCAAAATTATTTATCTCTGTTCCCTTAAAAAAGTGATTCGTATAGTATCTGGTCACGGCCCCGTAACAGACCGCTGCAAGAGCCAGGATAAAAAGAAATACTCCCAGCAATACCAGTTTCCATGTTTTTACTTTCTTTTTCATGATGTCCTCCCCTGTAAGTTTGTACCCCTCAACAGCCATTATTGTAACACTGATTGTGGACGGGGTAAATAGGGCAAACTTATGAAAAATAGTTAAGTTAGTACGCAGGAAACGGACGAGATCTGCCGGAGTATCGGGTGCAGCGGCCACATATATGTATTTTTCGCTCCGCCTGCGCTCTTGCCGAGCCTGTAGTCTCGGCGGCGTGCTCGAAAAGTC
>CALZOU010000013.1 GCA_945827805.1 uncultured Lachnospiraceae bacterium | reverse complement strand
CTGCGCTCGCTCCGAGCCTGTAGTCTCGGAGTCGTGCTCGGTAAAGTCGCGTGAATTTTCTATGCATACCGGGGTCTGCCAAGCCGCAGCATCCTCTATTTACACACTGCTCCCGATAACATCAGGATATCTTCTGCAGCGCTTTTTTAAACTGTACGGTAAAAAGAATAACTGTGAAGGTTACGGCAAGGAAGTCCGCAACAGGCTCTGCCAGATACACCCCGATGGTCTGATCTGCCACCAGATGCGGCACGATATAGATCAGCGGAATCAGCAGCACAAATTTCCGCACCACAGCCACGATGATGGAGCAGACCGCCTTACCCATGGAGACAAAAGTCATCTGGCAGGCCATCTGTATACCCATCATAAACAGGGCACCACAATAGATGCGAAGTACTCTGGCCGCATAGCTTCTAAGCTCCGGATCAGAGGTAAAAATACCGGCAAATACCTGAGGGAACAGCTCCAGCGCCGCCCACAAAACAACAGCGTATGTAAAACTGCAGATCAAAAGCAGCCGGAATGTCTTTTTTACCCTGTCCACATTCCTGGCACCATAATTATAGCTGCTGATGGGCTGGGCCCCCTGTCCCAGTCCCTGCAGCGGCAGCATGGCAAACATCATGACACTGCTTAATATGGTCATGGCTCCCACAGCCGTATCTCCGCCATATTTAAGAAGTGAAGAATTAAAGCATACAGAAATCACACTCTCGCTGCCCTGCATAATAAAGGTCGCCAGTCCCAGCGCGATGCAGGGAAGCACTACTTTTGGTCCGGCAAGGAAATTCCCGGGTTTCAGTCTGAGCAAAGTACGTTTGCCGCAAAGGAACGATGTGGCCCAGATACAGGAAACAGTCTGTGAAATAACTGTAGCCATAGCAGCCCCTCGTACCCCCAGATGAAAGCCGTAAATAAAGATCGGATCCAGAACAATATTGCAGACTGCGCCGATGATTACGGTCATCATACCGGTTTTAGCATTTCCCTGTGCCGTAATAAAGGCATTCATACCAAGAGTCAATTGTACAAAAATCGTACCCACAGCATAGATGTTCATATATGCCGTAGCATAGGAAATCGTGTTTTCACTGGCACCAAAAGCCATCAGAAAGCTTTTATTGAAAACAAGCAATACCACTGTGAGGATCACAGAAAGGATCACCTGCAGGGCAAAACACCCTCCCAAGATCTTCTCCGCCGTATCCAGATCCTTCTTTCCCATAAAGATCGATGCCCTCGGTGCGCCGCCGGAGCTTACCAGCGCCGCAAAGGCCGTCACGATCATGATGATCGGCATACACACACCCACTCCCGTCAGCGCCAGACTGCCGTCCCCGGGCATATGTCCGATATAAATACGATCCACGATATTGTAGAGCATGTTGATCATCTGTGCCACTACAGCGGGAACCGAAAGTTTAAACAGAAGCCGTCCCACCGGCTCCGTTCCCAGAAATTCCTTATTTTGTTCCATAAAATGTCCTCTCCTTAACCGGAACTACTTTACATAATATACCAATATTGAACCCGTTTTGTTCTTTTGTCAACCGGAAAATCCCTATTGCATATCCGCACAATCCGTTATAGAATGGAAAAAATAAAGCAAAAACCAGCGAGAGAGGTTCTTACAAATGAAAATATTAGAAGATCGCATCCGACAGGACGGTGTATTAAAGCCGGGTAATGTATTAAAAGTTGACAATTTTCTGAATCATCAGATGGATATTGCGCTGTTCGATGAGATGGGGAAGGAATGGGCAAGGCGCTTTGCTGACAAACCGATCAATAAGATTCTGACGATTGAAGCTTCCGGTATCGGTATTGCAGCTATTGTTTCCCGCCATTTCGGCAATGTGCCTGTGGTGTTTGCCAAGAAGGCCAAAAGTATTAATCTTGAAGGCGATGTCTATAAAACAAAAATCGAGTCCTTCACTCACAAAAAAGTTTACGATGTGATCGTTTCCAAAAAATATATCGGACCGGAGGATCACGTGCTCATCATCGATGATTTTCTGGCCAACGGCTGTGCACTGCAGGGGCTGATCGAGCTGGTGCAGGAAGCCAACGCTACCATCGAGGGAATCGGTATTGCCATCGAAAAAGGGTTCCAGCAGGGCGGTGAGATTATCCGCTCCAAGGGAATTCAGCTGGAGTCTCTGGCTATTGTGGATGGGATTGATGATGCTTCGGGGACGATCAAGTTTCGGGAGCAGTGATGGGTTAATTGCTGTTTATGGGGACGGGCAGTGACGATTGCCTCCCCGGAATATATGTCTGCTTTTCGTGCTCCGCCTGCGCTCTCGCCGAGCCTGTAGTCTCGGCATCGTGCTCGAAAAAGTCGCTTGAAAAGCAGACATATATTCCGGGGAGGCAATCGTCACTGCCCTGTTTTATTGTGAACGGTTTTTTGGTGATATAAACTATGTTTTTATTTCCAGATGTTTAGGGCTAACCATTTTTAAACTCCAAAGTATTTTCTGTGACACGGCACGGCAAAAACAGCACCTCCACCCCTGCCTCTTTAGCTTCCTCCAGGGCTTTACCAAAAGCAGGATGTGTTGCCATATTCGGACGGACTTCTGTAATACCATTCATCTGAATAACAAATGCCAGAATAGCATGATATCCTTTGCCCACGGCTTTTGCCAGCTCTTTTAAATGCTTGATTCCCCTCTCTGTGGGAGCATCCGGGAAGTAGCCTATGCCGTCAATTTCCAGAGTGCATCCCTTTACTTCCATCAGGTAGCGTTCTTCTCCTTTTTCCATGTAAAAATCGATCCGGGAATCGCCGTAGGTGTATTCCGGACGGATCAATGTATAATCCTGCGTTTTCAGCCACTCGGCCATGACTTTGTTGGTGACCTGGCTGTCAATATTGACCCAGCCAATGTTTTCTTTTCTGACACTGATCAGATCGTATTTTGTCTTCCGATTGGGATTGTCCGACTTTTCCAGTACCACCTCTGCGCCGGGCAGCAAAAGTTCCCGGCATCGCCCGGTATTTTTCACGTGCACGGTTTCTTTCTGACCATCGAGCTCCACGATGGCAGTAAATCGATTTGGACGGCTGACGAAGGCAGCCGTTTTTGTATTTCTGTATTTCATCTGTTTATTCCTTATTTTTTTTAACACATCATACCATAGTTCTTTACGGGACACAAACGGACAAAAAAGCAGAAATCCGCACCGCCGTCTCCGGCAAATGCGGATTTCTGCCATTTATTTCAGAAGAAAATGATCAGTCTCCATAATATATCAATCCCATAACAACACCGTTTTCATCGAAAAATACGCCGTTAAACCAGTTACCTCCTGCACTGAATGTATCTTTTGAAACCGTCTCGTAAGGACTGGGATCCAAGGCCACACCTGTCACGGCATCTTTGCTGATGCAGAGCTTTCCTTCATAGAAAGGAACATCCACACGGTCATCACTGTCTTCGTACAATACTACCTCTCCGTTCAGGGCAGCATAGTCATTGTCCGGATTATAATAATACTCATTGCCTTCTTTTCCGGACAGAATTCCTTCCTGCGCATAGGTGAGTTCCTCTGTCTCTCCGGTCAGCTCATTAAAGGTAACAGTCACGGTATCACCGATTTCGAGATCTGACGGCACAGTAATGGGTTTCATAAATGTGGCATCAACGGTAAAATACTCACCCGCATCCTGCAGGGTTTCCTCTTTCAGCATATAACTGAGCAGAGACATCTGACCTACGGTACCTCTGTCACTTCTGTCCTCCTGATATCCATACTGCCGGATAATTTTCCAGGAATCTGCGTCCACCGGTGCACCATCGGATACTGCGGATGTATTTTCCGTAGCAGAACTTTCTGCAGCTGCCTCGCTTTCTTCAGCAGTCTCAGAAGATGCTTCTGACATTACTTCAGATGTCTCAGCAGAGGAAGATGCCTGGCTTTCCTGTATCTGGCTCCCCTGCGCTGTCTGGGATGATTCTGCCGGACTGGCCGGCGCTGAAGATGAACTGCCGCAGCCTCCAAGAAACATCGCCATGGTTAACAAACAAACAATACTCTTTTTCTTCATCTTTATTCTGCCTCCTTCAATATATTCAGTTTAGTATCTGTTCCATATTTTGAAAGACACGAATCGCCCCATGAAAATCGGCTGCACCGAAGGGGTTTTCCACAACTGAATCGTGTTTTTACAAGCCGCATCAACATATAATCCGACCTAATCTGAACAGTTACACACAATCTTTAAGTCGTTCTGATTATACTGCTTCCGGGCCGAAGAGAAAAGAAAAATAACGTGAAAATTTCTTAATAGTTTACAACCATCTATCTTTCTGACAAAAAACATTCCGCACCGTTCACAGGAAAAATTCCTTATTTTATTTCTGCCTCCATTACAACTTTTTTCATCTGCCGAACATATTCCTGCACATAAGGCACGCAGCTTTCTCCGTATTTGGCACACAGTTTAACAATTGCAGAACCTACAATAGCTCCGTCGGACTGCGCCGCCATTTTTTTTGCCTGTTCCGGTGTGGAGATGCCAAATCCCACAGCACAGGGAATATCTTTTACTTCCTTGACCATACGCACCATAGACGCAATATCTGTGGTGATCTGGCTGCGGGTGCCGGTAACGCCCAGAGAGGATACACAATAAACGAATCCTTCGGCTTCTCGGGCTATCTTTGTAATGCGCTCATGGGAGGTGGGAGCGATCAGAGAGATCAGATCCAGTCCTTCGGCTTTTGCGGCCGCATCGAACTCTTCTTTTTCTTCAAAGGGTACATCCGGCAGGATCAGACCGTCCATCCCCACCTCAGCAGACCGTTTCATGAATCGGTCCGTGCCGTAGGAAAAAACCACATTGGCATAGGTCATAAATACCAACGGGATCTGACATGTTTTACGGATCTCTTCCACCATGGCAAATATCTTATCGGTAGTTACTCCACCGGAGAGTGCCCGCAGATTGGCCCCCTGGATCACCGGTCCCTCTGCTGTGGGATCAGAAAAAGGTATGCCCAGCTCTATAATGTCCGCACCGGCCTCGGCCATGGCAAATACCAGCTGCTTCGTCACCTCCAGAGAGGGATCTCCGCAGGTAATAAACGGGATAAATGCCTTGCTTTTTGCAAAGGCTTCTGTAATTCTCTTATTCATGGATATCCTCCCCTCTGTAACGGGCGATGGCTGCGCAGTCTTTGTCACCGCGGCCCGAAATCGTGATCACAACAATCTGGTCTTTGCTCATGGTGGGTACGATTTTTCTCGCATGGGCCACCGCATGGGCACTCTCAATGGCCGGAATGATACCTTCTGTTCTGGACAGATATTCAAAGGCTTCCACCGCCTCATCGTCTGTCACGGGTACATACTCTGCCCGTCCGATATCGTACAGATGTGCATGTTCGGGACCAATGCCGGGATAGTCAAGCCCGGCGGAAATGGAATATACCGGAGCGATCTGTCCGTATTCATCCTGGCAGAAATAGGATTTCATGCCATGGAATATGCCCAGCTTTCCTGTTGCTATGGTAGCGGCGGTCTCCGCAGTATTGACACCGCGGCCTGCTGCCTCACACCCGATCAGGCGTACGTCTTTATTCTGCTCTTTGGCTTTTTAGATATTTTATAGCAGAATATTAAGTAAATCTTTTTACTTCCCTTTTTCAATCTGCTCTTTTATTCTTTGTTTATATCTGTTCATTACCTTCATAGACAGGATTCTATCTATCCCGGCGCACAATGTGCATAAAATTTTCTATCATATTCTTTCCCTGGGGTGTCATCACAGACTCCGGATGGAACTGCAAACCAAATATGGGATAATCTCTGTGTTCTACAGCCATCACTTTCCCGTCCTCCGCCACCGCTGTCACCCGCAGGCATTCCGGCAGGGTATCCTGTTTCACCGCCAGGGAATGGTATCTGGCGGCATCAAAGCTCTCCGGCAGTCCGGCAAACAGAGCGCTCTCGCCCACCTTGCGGATTTTTTTCTGCTTTCCGTGCATCAGCTCTGCAGCATACGTTACAGTGGCTCCGCAGGCCTCACAGATAGCCTGATGGCCAAGGCATATGCCAAGTATCGGGATTTTTTCTCCCAGTTTCTTGACCACTTCCATACATATCCCCGCCTGGGAAGGCCGTCCCGGTCCCGGTGAAAGGATGATGGCTTCCGGCTGCAGCTGTTCTATCTCTTCTATCGTAAGATCATCATTTCGTACCACACGGATATCCGGCTCCACGGAACCGATCAGCTGATATACATTGTAGGAAAAGCTGTCATAATTATCGATCAGCAGTATCATACCAGTCCCTCCTGTGATTCCTCTATGGCCCTTACTACTGCCATGGCTTTGTTTGCGCATTCCTCATATTCTTTCTGCGGTACACTGTCCGCCACGATCCCGGCCCCGGAGCGAATGCATATTTCTCCGTTTTTCTTATAGGCCAGCCGGATGGCAATACATACATCCAGATTTCCGGAGAAGTCCAGATATCCGATAGCTCCGCCGTAAATGCCCCTGCGGCTCTGCTCCAGTTCTTCTATGATCTCGCAGGCCCTGAATTTCGGTGCACCGGAAAGTGTTCCGGCGGGGAGAATGGCATCAACTGCATCCAGCGCATCCTTGTCTTCCCGTATCTCACCGCGAATGGTGGAGCCGATATGCATGACATGAGAATATCTCTCGATGCCCATATATTTTTCTACCTCTACGGTACCGATCTTACTGATCTTGCCCAGATCGTTTCTGCCAAGATCCACCAGCATATTGTGCTCGGCCCGCTCTTTTTCATCTGCCAGAAGTTCCTTTTCCAGCTTTATATCCTGTTCTTTTGTCTTCCCCCGGGGTCTCGTTCCTGCCAACGGGAAAGTATGCAGTATCTCTTCTTTCAGGCTTACCAGTGTTTCCGGCGATGAACCGGCGATCTCGATATCGTCACTGTTAAAATAGAACATATACGGTGACGGATTCGTGGCTCTGAGTACACGGTACGTATCAAACAGGCTTCCTGTCGCCCGGGCTCTACGGGGATTGGACAGCACCACCTGGAAGATATCCCCCTCACGGATATACTCCCGGGCCTTTTCCACCATATCGCAGTATCTTTTTCCCTCAAACTGTGGATGAATCGGCTCTGCCAGCCGAATGGGCTGAAATTCCATGGGTTTTCCTTTTTTCAAAAGTTCAAGCATATCGCTGATCTGCTTTTCAGCTTTCTGATATGACGCTTCCACATCCTGCGTCTGCACACCGGCGATCAGAAAAATCTTCTGTCTGTAATGGTCAAAGGCAATCACCCGGTCAAACAGCATCAGATCCACATCTTTAAAATCTCCTTCACCGTGCCTCTCCAATTTTCAGCTTCGGCTCACTGTAGCGGATGTATTCATAGGAGAAATAGCCTACCAGACCGCCCGTAAAAGGCGGCATATTTTCCATGCGGGGACTTTTGTATCTCTCCAGAATCTTTCGAATCTCCTCGTTTGGGTGATCCACCTGCATTTCTTTTTCTCCCAGAGTTCCCTCTTCATTCGTGGAACGGGTCCGCAAAAGTCCTTCGCTGCAAGTGATCTCCATAACCGGATCAAAGCCCAGAAAAGAATACCGCCCCCAGTTTTCATCCTGACTGGCACTCTCCAGAAGATAACAGTGGCGGCTGGCGCCCCGCAGAATGCGCATGACCTGTACCGGTGTAAACTCATCCGCGTAAATCTCCCGGCAGACGGGAATTCTTTTATACTTCCCGGATGCTGCCAGTTTTTTTACTTCTTCCCTTGTCGGATACATAAAACCTCCTTTGTCGGGCGGTTTTGCGTTTTTTGCAATAAAAAAACCCGCCCATGACAATATATTTGTCTTGTCCCCCTTGTCAATATTGAATTCTATTTCCGTATTTTTTGATGAATATGCGATTTACTGTTTGTGACTTCCGACGATATATAGTACAATAGTGCTATCTGAATTTATACATATTTTTCATACAGGAGGACTCTATCATGAAATATTTAATGGGTATCGACAATGGCGGAACCTTCTCCAAGGCAGCCATTTTCGACGAAAACGGTACACAGATCTCTGTAGCCAGTGTCCCCACTGTCACCATCACACCAAAGCCGGGCTATACCGAACGTGACATGAATGAGCTCTGGGAAGTGAACGCTGAGGCGGTTCGCCTTTCCATTGAAAAGAGCGGTATCGATCCGAAGGATATCGCCGGTGTTTCTTTCTCCGGTCACGGCAAAGGTCTGTATCTGGTGGGCTACGACGGAAAGCCCAGTTACAACGGCATTGTTTCCACAGATATGCGTGCCTGGGAATATATTGACAAATGGAGCGCTGACGGCACCAAGGAAAAAATCTATCCCATGTCCTACCAGACGATCCTGGCCTGCCAGCCGGTGGCTCTTCTTGCCTGGCTGCGTGACCATGAGCCCGAGGTACTGGAAAATACCAAATACATTTTCCACGTAAAAGATTATGTTCGCTATATGCTTACCGGTGAAGCCTATGCGGAATACACCGATTCCACCGGCGGAAATCTGGTCAATCTGAACACCAAACAGTACGACAAAGAACTTCTGGACTGCTTTGGTCTTGGCATGTGTATGGATAAGCTGCCGCCGCTGAAATACTCCGCAGAGATCTGCGGTTATGTCACAGAGGAAGCCAGCAAAAAGACCGGTCTTCCGGCAGGTATTCCCGCCGCTGCCGGTATGTTTGACGTAGATGCCTGCGGTATCGGTTCCGGCCTTACGGATCCGGACAAGCTGTGCATGATCGCCGGTACCTGGAGTATCAACGAGTACATTTCAAAGGAACCGATCGCAAACGGCACTGTTGACTTAAACTCCATGTTCTGTATGCCGGGTTATTTCCTGGTGGAAGAATCCAGCCCCACCTCTGCCGGAAACATGGAATGGTTCATCCGTAACCTGATGAGCTACGAAAAGGCAGAGGCCAAAGAAAACGGCGGTTCTGTGTATGACATCACCAACGAGTGGGTAGATTCCATAGATCCGAAGGATTCCAACGTGATCTTCCTGCCTTTCCTGAACGGTTCCAACGAAGATGCGCTGGCTAAAGGAACCTTCATTGGATTGACCGCATTCCACAATAAAAAACATATGCTTCGTGCAGTATATGAAGGCATCGTATTCTCTCATCTGACCCATGTAAAGAAGCTGCTTCGCAACCGTCCGGCTCCGGAAAGTATTCGTCTGTCCGGCGGTGCTGCCAACTCTGACGTTTGGGTACAGATCTTTGCAGATGCCTTCCAGATCCCGATCGATGTGATCGAGGATAAAGAGATCGGTGCACAGGGTGCTGCTATTGCCGCCGGTATCGCTGCTGGTATTTATACCGATTATGAGGATGCTGTGAAGAAAACCGTGAAGATCACAAAGACGATCTATCCGCGTCCGGAATACAAAGAGATCTATGAAGAGAAATACGCTACCTACCGTGCCGTGATCGATGCTCTCGGCCAGGGCGGCGCATGGAAGAGATTTAAAAACTAAAAGCATAACAGCTTGCATGTGTATCATAGCATTCTATATGGTTCACAGACGACTTAACAATTCATGTATGATGCTATATTTTTAAAATTTTTATATGACAAAAAAGGTGAATATATGAAAGCATATCAAATTGGTTTATACGAAAAAGCCATGCCGGGAGATCTGACCTGGCGTGAAAAGCTGGAAACAGCCAAAGAGCTGGGCTATGATTTTGTGGAACTCAGCGTTGATGAGACCGATGCAAAGCTGGCACGTCTGGACATGAGTCGTGCGGAGCGTCTGGAAATTCTGAAACTCATTAATGAAGTGGGCATTCCCTTTGGCAGTATGTGCCTGTCCGGTCACCGCAAATATCCTCTGGGCAGTTCAGATGCAAAGACAGAAGCCCGGGGCATGGAAATCATGGAAAAAGCTATCAAGCTGGCAGCGGATCTGGGTATCCGGATCATCCAGCTTGCAGGATACGATGTATATTATGAGACCTCTACTCCGGAGACCGTAGCCCGTTTCGCAGAGAATCTCAAAAAAGCAGCCATGATGGCTGCAAGAGCCGGTGTTGTGCTGGGATTTGAAACTATGGAGACAGAATTCATGAATACCGTCGGAAAATCCATGAAATATGTGGATCTGGTGAATTCTCCGTATCTTGGTGTGTATCCGGATTCCGGAAATTTAAAGAATGCCGCCGTTACCTATGGCACAGATGTGTATGAGGATATCCGTCTGGGTGCCGGTCATACTGTTGCCATGCATTTAAAAGAAACTGTACCCGGAAAGTTCCGCGAGATTCATTTCGGTACAGGTCATGTGGATTTTAAGACCACCATCGATACAGCATGGGAAATCGGTGTGCGCCGTTTTGTAACGGAAATGTGGTATGTGGGCCAGGATAACTGGAGAGCAGATATCCAGGAAGCTCATGATATGATGGCTGCGATTCTTGATAAGAAATGATACGTAAATACTAAATGGATACAGGACAGGGCTGAGGTTCTTTGAAGGACCTCAGCCCTGCTTCTTTTACTGTCGTATATTTTTATGTGTTTTGGATATTTTTCTGGTTTGCTTCTTTTTACGTCCGTTTGATCGCTGCTTTTACTCTCATTTTGGACATTTTGCTTGTTTGCTTTCTTTTTACGTCCATTTAATAGCTGCTTTTACACTTATTTTGGACATTTTGCTCGTTTGCCTTTATTTACATCCATATGAAAACTGCTTTGACAATTATTTTGGGTGTTTTTCTCATTTTCCTTTATTTACGGCCAGAAAGTAATACTTCTTCCTCATGATAGATCTCTCCCTCCAGAGTTTTCCAGTCAATATGACCATTTTCCAGTGTCATATAACTGTGGGCACTGTTTTCTTTCGGAATCGAAGTTGATCCCGGATTCAGATAGAGATTACCGTCTCCAAAGGGTGTCCATGCCGGCACGTGGGTATGACCATGAAGAAGGATATCGCCCGGCGCAAAGGGCAGGGGGTGAGTCATATTGATCTTATGTCCGTGCGTCACATAAATCAGGCGACCATCCACCGGCAATACTGCGTAATCTGCCAGAATCGGAAATTGCAGAACCATCTGATCCACTTCTGTATCACAGTTTCCGCGTACACAAAGTATCTTTTCTTTCCTCGCATTTAACAGTTCAATGACTTCCTTTGGGGCATATTCCTTCGGAAGATCATTTCTTGGTCCGTGATACAATACATCGCCCAAAAGCAAAAGCCGGTCTGCCTCTTCCCGGTCAAAAGCCGTAAGCATCTGTCTGCAGTAATATGCAGAACCGTGTATATCTGACGCGATCATCCATTTCATATTCGTTCTCCTCCAATGTAATATCCACTTTCAACCTGCAGGCTGTTTACTTCATATCCGTTTCCTTTAAATATTCCCCGACCATGCGAAATTCATCTTCATAGATACAGTTTGGCAGAGAACCATCCAAAATCCGCCGATGACACTCTTCGTAATCCATCCAGCGCACCTCTTCCAGCTCTTCTTCCTGCAGAGTAAGCTGTTCGATTTCCACAGGGTCCGTGTAAACATATACGGAACTGATCTCATTGTCCCTGAACATCTTACCGTGAAAGACCGCTTCAAAAGCACCTCTGTGTTTTCCCACGTAATGCAGCTGCTCCGGACGGACATCCAGCCCCAGTTCTTCTTTCATTTCCCGCACGCTGGCCTGCAGGGGGTCATCCCCAGCAGCCATATGCCCCGCAGAAGAAATATCGTAATCTCCCGGATTGGAATCCTTCATCTCGCTTCGTTTCTGCAAAAGCACATCAAAACCACTCTCTTTCGGCCGTACGATCCAGATATGCACGGTGCCGTGCAATGCACCTTCCCGGTGTGCCACCCCCCGCTCTTTCACTACACCGGTTTTTGTACCGTCCTCATGTAAAATATCGAAAAGCTCCATGGGCTGTCCGTCCAGATCGGCGCTCACCAGACAGCCGCAGCCGTCATACACCAGCTTCAGAGAGAAAAAGCTGTCTCTTTCATCCAGCAGCCGGAAAAATATCTTGTCCCCTTCCCAGAGATTCAGGTTCCAGACATCGTCCTTATCCACCCACTCAAGCACACCCTCGTTGCAGGGAACAGGGGTTCCCTCAAATCCAGTGGCAGTAAACAGGTGCATATATTCTGTCACACCGTCTCCGGAAACGAAAGTGACGATGCCCCGGAAACGATAGTCTGTCAGCCGGTATCCCGTCTCTTCCCACACTTCGCGCAGAAGACATTCCTCAGGACTTTCGTCTTCTTCAAAATGACCGCCTACACCGATCCATTTATCTTTATTCACATCATTTTTCTTCACCACACGATGCAGCATCAGGTATTTGTGGTCTTTTTCGATGTAACATAACGTGCTTAGTCCCGTCATACATTTTTCCTCCCTGCCGTTTCTTTAAAGAGTATATTTCTCATTTCTAAAGTTGCATCCGCTTTTTTATCCGATTATCAGTTCCGTCAGAACTTTTGCAAAAAATATTGCCAGCACAATCAGCATCACCGATCTCACAGAGGATGCGCCTCCTTTTGAAAAACGTCTGGCACCCAGATAATTGCCGGCAATACTAAACAATCCTGCGGTGATTCCCAGGGGAAGCAGCACCTTACCATTCAGAAGAAAAATTGCCAGTGCCGAAACGTTGGTGGTGAGATTGATGACTTTCGTGGTTCCGTTGGCTTCGGTAAGCTTCATGTGAGCTGCTCCCGTCAGAAGCAACAGAAGAAAGGTTCCCGTGCCCGGGCCGTAAAATCCATCGTACACACCGATACAGACCGCAGTCAACATGGAAATCAGTGTAGTTCTGACTGCCCCATAAGGCTTCTTCTCCCCCACAAAAGGCTTGCCAAACAGAATATACGCTGCTGTCAGCGGCAAAACCACCAGCAGGAAGATCCGGAAATACCGGTCACTGACCATGAGGGCCAGTCTGGCACCGGATGTAGACCCCACAAAGGCACAGATTACACATACAGCCGCCCGTCCCCAACAAATATAACCGTCCCTGGCATATTTCACCGTAGCAACAAAGGTGCCCATAGAAGAGCTCATCTTGTTGGTGGCAATGGCATTATGTACCGGCAGACCGGTAATCATATAGGCCGGCAGAGAAATCAGTCCGCCTCCGCCGGCAATGGCATCAATAAATCCCGCCAGAAAAACCAGCGGGCAAACGATCAAAAACTGCAGGATCTCTGCACTCATCTTTTGTTCCTCCTGTGCAAATATCCATACTATTTTATCACGTTTGCCCGCTGTGGCAAATCATTTTATTTCCGGTATCCTAACAGATACAATTTGATGTCAATGCTCAAATCAGATCGGCAATGTCGATATTCTCTCCTATCAGACCCACATAAGCGCCGGAAGCTGCTTCGCTGGATTCCGGATGGGCCAGCAGCCATTTATTTCTGGCAGTCATCCAGCTATCCTGTACATTCATCGGCGTAAACTGCGGAAGCTCCGTATTGGTTCCCTTCGGAAGAACGATGATCACTCTGAAGCCCTCGTCCTTCTTTGCGCTGCAGGGGGCATAGTGAAGAGTAGTTGCATAAACTTCTACCGCTGTGCCTGCCGGACATTTAAAGGCTTTGACTTTTGCTGTATCCAGTTTGTTGTCCACAATGTCATCCATCTTAGCCAATAGAAGGATCGCATCGTTTCCTGCCGGAATATTGATCTCGCTGTCTCTGTGGAATTCCAGACAGTTCAGTTTTGTATTGGTGCCGTTACAGTAGCCGATCTGGATCGGCATACCGCCGTAGCAGTTATTCTGCAGTACAGTTTTGACAGCCAGTGCTTCCAGAGTATCATCTCCCGGGACATAAATCACCGCATCCCCGGGACAGGGAGATACTTTCTGCAGTGTATCCAGAAGCTCTGTATAATCATAACCGTCCACGACACGACCATAGGCTGCAAATTCCGGATCAAAAACGGAATAAATATGAAGACTCATTTTTCTTTCCTCCAAATCTTTTTTTCCATTCTAGACCATAATCCAGAGCTACGTCAATTCACTTTTCAGCTGTCTTTTATGTACTTTTTTCGCATCTGTTCACTATCTTCACTGATACGATTCACACCCCATGAAAATCGACTGCACCAATGAGGGTTCACACCTGAATCATATTCTTACGGCCTCATCAACAAGTGTTTCGGCCGATCCTGAACAGCCGCAATACTTCCTGGAATCATTCAACACCCCTGCCAAGGGTATGCTGATTGCCGGAGGCAAAACAAAAATAGATTTCTGTTTTACATTCCCCGGAAGCGGCTGTATCTGTGGTTAACAAGCTCTTCCTCAGACATATTTTCATAGCGCTGCATAAACGCTTCCATGGCAGGTTCCATGATCATGGTCACCTCCGAAAGGGTCTCCCTGGTCAGTTCCTCCGGCTCAGGGATCACCCTCTCGATCACGCCGCTCTTTAATACATCACCTGCGGTGAGCTTCATGGCTTTTGCCGCCTCATCCGCTTTTTTCGCATCCTTCCAGAGAATGCTGGCAAACCCTTCCGGAGAAAGAATGGAATAGGTCGCGTTTTCCAGCATCCAGACCTCATCCGCCACTGCCAAAGCCAGAGCACCGCCGCTGCCGCCTTCTCCGGTTACTACGGTAAGTACCGGCACTTTCAGTGAAGAAAGTTCCCATAAGTTTCTGGCAATAGCCTCGCCCTGTCCTCTCTCTTCCGCCTCCATACCGCAGAATGCACCTGGTGTATCCACGATACAGAATACGGGACGGTGGAATTTTTCCGCCTGTTTCATCAGGCGCAGTGCTTTTCTGTAACCTTCCGGCTTTGGCATACCAAAACCACGGGCAATATTTTCCTTGGTGGTCTTTCCCTTTTCCTGGACGATTACCGTTACCGGACGGCCATGAAACATGGCCACACCGCCCACGATGGCACCGTCATCGCCAAACTGACGGTCGCCATGCAGTTCCCGAAAATCCGTAAACAGAAGCTCGATATAATCCGTTCCCACGGGGCGGTCATTCTGACGGGATAAAAGCACTCTGTCCCAGGCCGACAGTTTTCTTTCCTCACACATCTTCTCCTGCACCGGTGCAGCATTTATGTCGATTATGGTTTCTTTCTGTCTCGCTTCTTCGCTGTGCATACGCAGATATGATGCCAGTGCCTCTTTCATTTTCGGGCGTTCCACGATCTCGTCCACAAAACCGTGCTCCAGCAGAAACTCAGATCTCTGGAAACCTTTGGGCAGTTTCTGCTTCATGGTCTGCTCAATAACTCTGGGGCCGGCAAAACCGATCAGCGCCTTTGGTTCTGCCAGAATAATATCTCCCAGCATCGCAAAACTGGCAGTCACACCGCCGGTAGTGGGATCGGTAAGTACTGAGATATAAAGAAGTCCCGCGTCGCTATGACGCTTTAAGGCAGCAGAAGTTTTGGCCATCTGCATCAGAGAGACGATGCCCTCCTGCATTCTGGCTCCGCCGGAGCAGCAGAAAATGATTACCGGCAGACGTTCCTCGCTGGCACGTTCGACCATTCTTGTGATTTTTTCTCCTACATTATAACCCATGCTGGCCATAAGAAAACGGCCGTCACAGATACCGATGGCCGTCTTTTGTCCGTCTATGCTGCCTTTACCCGTGATCACGGCTTCGTTAAGACCTGTTTTTTCCTGTAAAGCAGCCACTTTCTCCGGGTATCCCTTATATTCCATGGGATTTACCGGTTCCATCACCGGATCCCACTCCTCAAAGGTACCTTCATCCACCGTCATGGCCAGGCGGACACGGGCGGGGACATGGAAATACTCACCGCATTTCGGACAAACATAATAGTCCCGCTTTACATCCTCAGCAATGATAGCAGCCTTACAGTGGTTACACTTTTTCAGAAGCCCCGCCGGAATTTTCGGACCCTCAGACGCAGCCTGTTCGGAACCAAGCTCCTCCTGCTCTATTTTTCTTTTTTTAAACACATTGTCCAGTTTCATATTTCGTTACCTCTGTCACTGCTCTTCACGTGAAAAGCGCTCGATAAACTCAATATCTGTTTTTCCTGCTGCAAAATCCGGATGATCCAGGATATCGTACTGATAATCCACGTTTGTACAGACCCCTTCGATGATCACCTCATCCAGCGCGCTTTTCATCTTACGGATGGCCTCGTCTCTGGTCTTTCCCCATACAATGAGCTTGGCGATCATGGAATCATAATACGGCGGAATCTCACAGCCACTGTACATGGCACTGTCAATACGGATCCCCTTACCCCCGGGAAGATGCAGCGCGGTGATGGTCCCGGGGCAGGGCATAAAGCCTTTATCCGGATTTTCCGCATTGATCCTGCATTCAATGGCATGTCCCTTGATCAGGATGTCTTCCTGAGAAAAGGCGAGTTTTTCTCCCGCAGCCACACGGATCTGTTCCTTGACCAGATCTACTCCGGTGACCCATTCCGTTACCGGATGTTCCACCTGAATACGGGTATTCATCTCCATAAAGTAAAACTCTCCGCTCTTATCCAGCAAGAACTCAATGGTACCTGCATTGACGTAGCCGGCAGCCCTGGCCGCCCGCACAGCAGTCTCTCCCATCTTTGTTCTCAGTTCATCGCTGATGCCCACTCCCGGAGATTCCTCGATCAGTTTCTGATGATTTCTCTGGATGGAACAGTCACGCTCACCCAGATGCACAACATTGCCATATTTATCCGCAAGGATCTGCACTTCAATGTGACGGGGCTTTTGAATCAGCTTTTCTATATACATGGTACCGTCGCCGAAAGCTTTCAGCGCCTCCCTCTGTGCTGTCAGAAACTGATGTTCAAATTCTTCAGGGCCGAAGGCGCTTCGCATACCCTTACCGCCGCCGCCCAGCGCTGCCTTGATCATGACAGGATAACCGATCTTTGCCGCCTCTTCGGCACCCGTTTTCGTGTCCAGAATAGCCTGCCGTGTTCCCGGAATGACCGGCACTCCGGCAGCCATCATAGTATTTCTGGCGGCCTGTTTATCCCCCAGACGGTCAATGATCTCAGCGGGTGGTCCGATAAAGGTGATATTGCACTGCTCACACAGGGAAACAAAGCGGCTGTTCTCTGAAAGGAATCCAAAACCGGGATGGATCGCATCTGCACCGGATACAAAAGCGGCGCTTAAAATACTTTCCATGTCCAGATAGCTTTTGTCCGAGGGCGCCGGACCGATGCAGATAGCCTCATCCGCCAGTTCGGCATGCAGAGCGTTTCTGTCAGCCTCCGAAAAAACAGCTACGGTCCGGATACCCATCTCCCGACAGGCGCGGATGATCCGCACCGCTATCTCTCCCCGGTTGGCAATGAGAATTTTTTTCATACTGTAAACCTCTCGTTATTATCCAATCATAAAGCTGAGTTCAGCACTCACCACCACCTTGCCGTCTACGGACGCTGTGGCCTCACCGATACCCAGAGGACCTTTTCTCTTGATGATCTTTGTTTCCAGACGCAGCTTGTCACCGGGTCCCACCTTACCGCGGAATCTGCAGTTTTTGATACCGCCGAAATAAGCCGTCTTTCCCTGATTCTCCGGAAGGCTTAAGATAGCCACCGCTCCGGTCTGCGCCAGAGCCTCCACTGTCAGCACACCGGGCATGACCGGTTCCCCCGGAAAATGTCCTGCAAAGAAATCTTCTCTGTAGGTCACGCACTTGTAGCCAACGGCATACTCACCGGGCTCATAGTCCTCAATATAATCCACCAGAAGGAAGGGATGTCTGTGAGGAATGATCTCGCAGATCTCCTTAACGGACAGGTGTCTCTTTTCTCTTGCTTCTGTCTGCACGTTCTGTGTATCCATTGTATATACCTCCGCTGGTTCTGCTCGCCTGTTTCATCACTTTTTTATATCCTGTAAACAGTCGTATACAAAAATGGAATGATTAACATTTCAGCCTGTTTTTAACAGTTACAATTATTCAACATATTTCTTCATCAGGATCGTCGCATTATGTCCGCCAAATCCGAGAGAATTACTCATAGCGTACATTACCGGTGTTTCTACCGGTGCGCCCAAAGTATAATCCAGGTCGCAGCCCTCCCCCGGCACAATGGTACCAACGGTCTGATGAATGAAATCTTCTTCAATACTCTTTACACATACCACGCCTTCCACACCGCCGGCACCGCCCAGCAGATGACCGGTCATGGACTTGGTAGAATTGATGTGAACGGAAGCTGCCGCATCACCGAAAGCCAGATGAATGGCTCTCGTCTCAAACAGATCGTTGTGGTGGGTTCCCGTACCATGGGCATTGATATAAGTCACTTCCTCCGGACGAACGCCGGCCTCTTCCATGGCCAGTGTCATGGCTTTTGCCGCGCCGCTGCCGTCCTCCTTCGGAGAAGTCACATGATAGGCGTCCGCTGTAGCGCCGTAACCCACCACTTCCGCATAGATATGGGCACCTCTGTTTTTGGCGTGCTCCAGTTCCTCCAGAATCAGGATACCTGCGCCTTCACCCAGAACAAAGCCATCTCTCTCCTGGTCGAAGGGGATAGATGCCCGGGCAGGATCCTCAGCCGTGGACAAAGCTGTCAGCGCGGAAAAACCGGCCACACCCGTACCGCAGATGCAGCTTTCTGAACCACCAGCTACCATGACATCCGCATCACCATACTGGATCGCACGGAGAGCATCACCGATACAGTGTGTTCCTGACGCACAGGCAGTCACTACATCTGTACATTTACCCATCAGACCAAGCTGAATGGAAATGTTTCCTGCGGCCATATTGGAGATCATCATGGGCACAAACAGAGGATGTACTCTGTTGGGCTTGTTCTCCAGTACCTTTGCCACATTTTTTTCGATCCCCGGCAGACTGCCGATACCGGAACCTACACAGACACCTACACGGTAAGGATCTTCCTGTTCCATATCAAGCTTTGCATCCGCAAAAGCCTCCTTTGCCGCAGCCACCGCATACTGAGAAAACTCATCCATTCTGCGGGCAGATTTGAAATCCATACGATCCTTAGCGACAAAGCCTTTCACTTCTGCTGCCACTTTCACTTTATACTCTGTTGTATCAAATTTCGTGATCGGTCCAATACCGATACGGCCGGCACGGATGCTCTCCCAGAATTCCGGCACGGTGTTTCCGATGGGAGTTACCGCTCCCAGTCCTGTTACTACCACACGTCGTTTCATCGGTCTCTCCTTTACATGCACATGCCGCCGTCTACCTGGATCACCTGTCCGGTAATATAGGCAGCTTCATCCGAAGCGAGGAATGCCGCACAATTCGCAATATCCTCCGGCTTTCCAAAGGTTCCCAGCGGTATCTGCGTCAGGATCTGCTCCTGCACCTTTTTCGAAAGGGCACCCGTCATCTCTGTATCAATAAATCCCGGTGCAATGGCATTTACCGTAATGCCGCGGGAAGCCAGCTCCTTGGCCGCCGATTTGGTGGCTCCGATCACTCCGGCTTTGGATGCCGCATAGTTTACCTGCCCCGCATTGCCCATCAGGCCGACGACGGAAGCCATATTGATGATCCGTCCCTTCTTTGCCTTCAGCATATGGCGGGAGGCAAAGCGCATCATGTAAAAAGTCCCTTTCAAATTTGTATCGATCACCCGTGAAAAATCCTCATCGCTCATGCGCATCATCAGGCCATCCCTGGTAATGCCTGCATTGTTCACCAGAACATCGATCCTTCCATACTTTTCCATGACCGCTTTGACAAATGCCTCACACTGGCCGCAATCAGAAACGTCACAGCGCCAGGCCTCAGCCTGTCCCCCTGCTGCCTCGATCGCACTTTTTACAGCCAGCGCTCTGTCCTCGGAGCCGCAGTAATTGATGATCACCGTCATGCCCCGGGATGCCAGTTTTTTTGCAATGGCAGCGCCGATTCCCCGGCTGCCGCCTGTAACTACCGCTATTTTCTCAGACATGAAAAGCCTCCTTTACTTTCTGCACATCCGCAAAAGCTGATACATTATATACTTCCGCCTGTCTGTCGATTTTCTTCAGGAATCCCGACAATGTACGTCCCGGTCCGATCTCCACAAAACGATCTACGCCGCTTTCCAGCATATGGGAAAGGCTCTGCATAAATCGCACCGGGGATGAGATCTGCTGACAGAGAAGATCCGCGGTTTCACTCACATCCGTCACTTCCTCAGCCGTTACATTGGTCACATAGGGAATCTGCAGCGGTGAAAACTGAACGGTCTCCAGCTCCTTTTCCAGTTCTACTCCTGCTTCCTTTAAAAACGGAGAATGGAAAGGACCATCCACATTCAGCATCATGCATCTTCTGGCACCGGCCTCTTTCAGCTTCACCGCGGCTTCTTCCACAGCCGCTTTGCGGCCTGTGATCACGATCTGCCCCGGGCAGTTATAGTTGGCAATGGTCACATCCTCCATCTGAGAAAGCACCTCCTCGATAACTTTCTCATCCAGCGCCAGCACCGCACACATGGCTCCAAAGCCATCCGGCACCGCATTCTGCATCAGGATGCCTCTTTTTCTGACCAGACGGATGGCTTCCATCTCGGAAAATCCTCCGGCCACAGCAATGGCAGCGTATTCACCAAGACTCAGGCCAGCCGTAATGTCCGGTCGAATCCCTTTCGCCATCAGTACTCTCGTCATCGCCAGGCAGGTGGTAACCAGCGCAGCCTGTGTATAGGATGTATGATCCAGAAGATCATTTTCCTCAAAACAAAGATGCTTCATGTCCAGTTTCAGCATTTCTCCGGCATGGTGATAAAGCTCTGCTGCCAGCAGACTGTTTTCATAAAAGTCTTTTCCCATGCCTGCACACTGAGATCCCTGTCCCGGATATAAAAAAGCGATTTTATGCATAGATACCTGTTCCTTTCAGTAAAGCATCCGTCTCTTTTACAAGGCGGTCTATCAGTTCCTGGCAGGAGATTTTATCTCTTACAAGTCCGGCACTCTGCCCGGCCATCACGCTGCCTCTCTTTACGTCACCTTCCTGTACGGCACGACGAAGTCCGCCGAGAGTCAGCATCTCCAGTTCCTCAAAGGTAGCACCGGCTTTTTCTTTCTCCAGATATTCTCTGGTCACTTCGTTTCGCAGAACACGTACCGGATGACCGGTGGATCGTCCTGTGACACGGGTATCGATGTCCTTTGCCTTAACGACCTGATCTTTATAATTTTCATGTACCTGACATTCAGTTGTGGGAATGAATACAGTACCCATCTGTACACCCTTTGCTCCCAGCATAAAAGCCGCTGCAATACCGCGTCCGTCTGCCATACCGCCGGCAGCGATCACCGGGATATGTACTGCATCCACCACCTGGGGAACCAGAGTCATGGTAGTACTCTCACCTATATGGCCTCCGGACTCACATCCCTCTGCGATCACGGCATCAGCTCCGCAGCGCTCCATACGTTTTGCCAGAGCTACAGAAGCTACCACCGGAATTACCCGGATACCGGCGTTCTTCCACAATTCCATATATTTCTCCGGATTACCGGCACCTGTTGTCACTACCTTGACACCCTCTTCGGCTACCACCTTAGCAATCTCATCTGCATAGGGACTCATCAGCATAATATTGACACCAAAGGGTTTATCGGTCAGCTTTTTGGCTTCGCGAACCTGCTCTCTTACCCAGTCCGCCGGTGCATTTGCTGCACCGATAATTCCTAAGCCGCCCGCATTAGATACAGCAGCGGCAAGATGATATTCTGCTACCCAGGCCATGCCACCCTGGATAATGGGATATTCAATACCAAGAAGCTCTGTAATCTCTGTCTTCATACTTATTTCCTCTATTATTTTCTTACTGATGATCCTCGATATATTTTGCCACATCAGCAACAGTTGCCAGGTTCTCCAGATCCTCAGACGGAATCTCAATACCAAACTCCTCTTCCAGTTCCATAACCAGTTCAAAAAGATCCAGGGAATCTACACCAAGGTCCTCTTTAAAAGAAGAGGTCTCGCTGATGGAATCTGCGTCAATACCTAAATGTTCTGCTGTAAGTGCGATAATTTTCTCTGTCATTTTTGTTTTCTCCTGTTCTCATTTTCATGTTTTTGTATTTATTTTTACCGGAAAATCCGGGAATTACCATTCCAGTACTGCTGCACTCCAGGTCAGGCCTGCGCCAAATCCAGCCAGTACGATCTTGTCGCCCCGATGAAGTTCTCCCTTCCGATTCATCTCGTCCAGCAGAATAGGAATACTTGCGGAAGAAGTGTTTCCACAATGATCCACATTCATGGGGAATTTTTCCAAAGACTCCTTTAAGTGACGGGCAACGGCTTCCGTGATCCTGCGATTAGCCTGATGAAGAATAAAGAAACGGATTTCCTCCTGTTTCACCTGATTCTTTTCCAGAACCTCCCGGATCACCTCCGGCACACGGCGCACAGCGAATTTAAACACTGCCTGACCGTCCATCTGCATGTAATACTGCGGATCGGTCAGATTCTCTGTTTCGCCGCTGTAGCGGCTTCTCAAAAGAAGAGCATCCTTTTTGCTGCCATCGGAACGTCCGATCGGCAGATAAAAAGGTCTGGATGAATTCTTCAGAATCGCAGCTCCTGCTCCGTCTCCAAAAAGGATGCAGGTACCTCTGTCCTTCCAGCTCATTAAGTGACTCATACACTCGCTGCCGATGATCAGCGCTGTCCTGTACATGCCTGTCTCTATACCGCTTAATGCTGTATGAAATGCCATAAGAAATCCGCTGCAGGCTGCATTCAGATCAAAACATACCGCGTTCACCGCACTGATCTGCTGCTGTACTTCGCAGGCCGCGCAGGGCAGGATATTATCTGCGGATATCGTGCTGACGATCAGAAGATCGATTTCCCCGGCATCCATATCTGCCTGTTCCAGCGCATTCTTCGCTGCCTGAACAGCCATGGACACACAGGTCTCTTCCCGTACGATATGTCGGCTCTCAATTCCCGTTCTCTCCCGTATCCAGGCATCACTTGTTTCTACATACTGTGTCCATTCCTCATTCACCATCCGATATGCCGGAAGGCAGGAACCTGTTCCACAGATGAATGCTGCCATAGCTTCATCCCCCCTGTTTTTTATTTTGGCTTTCAAAGAATATACTCTTTTATTTTGTTTGTCAAGTTATTTGATTGTCAAATTTATTTTTTATATTTTGTTTCTTTTTTGTTAATAGTATCCCCAAATCAAAAAGAACCGTTTGTCCCACAGGTGTGTTACTCTGTCGAACAAACAGTTCTTTTTCTTCTTTATTATAATATATCGCGCCTTTCCGGCACTTTTTTCAGAAACTGAGGTTTACCCTGCGGCAAGCTTATTTTACTTCCACAAGCTCGATCTTAAAGTTCAGTTCTTTTCCCGCCATCTCATGATTGGCATCCAGGGTAATGGTGGTCTCATCTTTTGCTGTGACTTTAACGGGGAAGGGCTGTCCCATGGCATTGGACAGATATACCTGCTGACCCACGCTCAGTCCTTCCGAACCGGGAAGCTGTGCAATCTCAAAAGTCAAAACAGCGTTGGGATCCGGCACACCATAAGCTTCCTCCGGCGTCAGATGGACATTGACGATCTGTCCCACTTCCATATCCACAACTGCAGCGTCAAAGCCCGGAATCATCTGTCCGGCACCGCAGATAAATTCCAGCGGTTCTCCACGGTCGTAGGAAGAATCAAACTGACTGCCGTCATTAAAGGTACCCTGATAGTGTACCCGACAGGTCTTACCGGCATTCTTTCCTTCCAGTGTAATAGTAACCTGTCCTCCGCATCCCCCACAGGAATGCTCTGCTCCGCCGCAGCCATGCTCGCCACAACCGTGTTCACCATAGGAATGACCTTCTTCATGGTCATGATGATGACAATTGGAACCGGTGGACACCAGTTCTCCTCTCAAATAAGCTTCCACCGCTTCATCCGTATTGCCTTCCGCGCCGGCGATCATGGTGATACCGGCGTCCTCCAGTGCCGCCTGCGCTCCGCCGCCGATGCCGCCGCAGATCAGGACATCGATACCTTCCCCTGCCAGAAGACCGGCAAGTGCGCCATGACCGGTGCCGTTGGAGCCGATGACCTCACTGGACACCACCTGATTATCCTCTACTTCATATACCTTGAAATTCTCTGTTCTTCCAAAATGCTGAAACACATTTCCATTGTCGTAAGTTACCGCAATTTTCATATTCATTTCCTCCTGAGCATCATTGTTGCTGTATTGAACCATGGTAGCATAGATTTTGAAAAAACTCCACTATTGTTTCCGTCCTCCCAAAAGATGTGCTATACTTTTTCCAACAGAAGCCAAAAGGAGATCTATCATGTACACTCTAACCTGTTATTCATCGGAAATATCGGTGGACGAATATCTTGAAAACTATGTAGATATTCCTACGTTTTCCAAAGCCTGCCAGGCCTGCCCCAATTACAACCATTCATGGTCCTGTCCGCCCTATGATTTTGACGTAATTGCATACTGGAAACACTTCAAAACACTGAAGCTGTTTGCTCACAAGCTGACCATGGATCCTGCGTATCTGGAACGCAGCTATTCCCAGGAAGAATTAAAAGAACTGATCAACCGAATCTTCTCTGAAGGAAGAGATAATCTATCCGCCAAAGTCTTCGCCATGGAAAAAGATTACCCCGGCAGCGTATCTCTTGCCGCCGGAGGCAGCTGCCCCAAATGCCAGGGCCACTGCAGCCGCCTGGACGGTAAGCCCTGCCGCTTCCCGGAAACCCTGCGCCACTCCATCGAAGCCCTGGGCGGCAACGTAGGACTGACTCTGGAGAAGCTGATGGACCTGAAGCTGGAATGGATTGAGGAAGGAAGACTGCCCTCTCACTTCGTGCTGGTCAGCGGCCTGTTGATTCCTTAAGACATCCTTACCCTCTTGTCATGTTGCTGTAATTCTCACAACGTAAATCACGGGGAGTCTGTCGTTTTGGCAGCCCCCTGTATATGTATAAACTTCACGCGACTTTAACGAGCACGACTCCGAGACTACAGGCTCGGAGCGAGCGCAGTAGGAGAACGAAGTTTATACATATACAGGGGGCTGCCAAAACAACAGACTCCCCGTTCAACACAAAACAATCAAAAACTGCACTTAAAAGGTAATGACCTCAGGTTCACTGGTAAACGAAGAAAACGTAGCCGTAGCATTCTTAAAATACCACACCTGCGTATTGCCATCATCCGCTGCATACATTTTCTGCAGACTTGGATACGCTTCCAGCAGAGACGCCTTGGCCTCCACCCGGTCATCCTCTACGAGCTCACCGGCCAGACGAAGCCATTTACCCTTCATAAATGCACAGATCTCTACCTTCGGATTGGCCGCCAGCTGCCGGGACACCGCTTTGACTTTGCCCGTCTGGATATACAGCTTTCCCTCAAAAATATGGGCAGTGCCAAAGGGTCTGACTCTGGGCTGGTCTCCCTCCACCGTAGCCAGATAATAGGTGCCTGCATCCTTTAAAAATTTACATACACGTTCCATAGTTACCCTCCTTGTCTGTATTATTGCCACCGCTGTCAGTCGATATAGAATCCACGCTCATCTTCCCGCAGCGGAAGCTTTTTTCTCCGGATATCCTCCAGCTCAATATAACGATCCTCGTACAGGCGCTTCAGGATCATCTCAAATGCCAAAGGCTGTCCCTGCATCTGTGCGGTAACACTGCCGTCATACACATTCCTGACCCAGCCGGTCACACCATAGCTGGCCGCCAGATGACGCAGTTTGTACCGAAAACCAACACCCTGTACACGTCCGTAAAAGCGAAATTCCTCCCGAACCTTCTTTGCAGCCATACGCCAACCCGCTCCCTTCAGTTCAACCGTCCCAGCACAAAAAACCAGAGAAGCACATGAATGGCCAATAATACCGGTACACCTAAATAAAATTTCGGTTTCTTCGTCTTATGATGAAACATATACATGGCGATCCACGCTGCGGGGCTGCCGCCGATAGCTGCCAATCCCAGAAGCACCGACTCTTTGATCCGCCATTCTCCTCTGCGGGCCTTATATTTATCCGCGCCATACAGAAGAAACGTAAAAATATTGATGATCAGCAGATAACCAAACATCACTTCCCTCATGCATCATTCCCCCTTTTTCGTCCCAGCTCCCAGAAAGCCACAGCGCTGGCCGCCGCCACATTCAGCGAGTCCACACCGTCCGCCATGGGAATCTTGACAGTATAATCACATCGGTCGATGGTACTTTCCTCCAGGCCTTCGCCCTCTGTGCCAAGGATGATGGCCAGACGCTTTTCGGAAAGGAGCTGAGGATCATCGATGGTGACCGTATCCTTTCGAAGAGCCATGGCCACCGTCCGAAAGCCCTGCGTTTTCAGAAAGTCGATCCAATCTATATTCTCCGGAAAATATGCCCAGGGAATCTGAAACACCGTCCCCATACTTACCCGGATTGCCCTCCGGTACAGCGGATCACTGCAGTCCGGCGTCAGCAGTACGCAGTCCATCATAAGTGCTGCCGCCGACCGGATAATGGCCCCCACATTGGTGGGATTGACCACATGTTCCAGCACCGCAATGCGGTAAGCATTCCCGCACAGAGTTTTCAGTTCCGGCGGTGCAGGCCTTTTCATGGCGCAGAGCATTCCCCGGGTTAGCTTAAATCCCGTCAGCTGCGTCAGTACAGAAAAAGGTGCCGTATACACCGGGATATCTTTCAATCGTTCCAGAACCGGGGCTGCCTCTCCCTCGATCTGGCGGTCCTCCACCAGACAGGACACCGGCTCACATCCCGCATCCAGCGCCCGCTCAATAACCTTTGGGCTCTCCGCGATAAACATCCCCTTTTCCGGCTCATGCCGGTTCAGAAGCTGTCCTTCCGACAGTCGGGCATACACATCCAGCGCAGAGTCCGCAAAATCCGTAATCTGTATAATCTTCGCCATCCGCTCACTCCAGTCTCAGCAGTTCTTCCAGATCCGCCGCCAGCCCTTTCGCCGATAATACTCTCTTTGCCCGCATACCGAAGTCGATAGCTCCCTGCACATTTTCGGCCCGGTCATCAAAGAACAAACACTCCTCTTTGTTCAGGCCATATTTGTCACATAAAGCCTGATATATCGCCCGTTTCGGTTTTCCTATATGAATCATATAGGAAACCATCATACCCTCCATATCGTCCATAAAATCCGCATATTCTGTGTGCTTTTTAAACAAAATCTCCGGATAATTGGACAGAATATACAGATGATACCCTGCCTCCTTAAGCTGATGCACCAGCTTCCATATGGCCGGACGGGCCACGTGCATATATTCTCCGTGAGAAATAAACCACCGGATTACTTCGGCGTCCTCTGGATGCTTTTTTTCAAATTCCTGAATGATCTCCTCCTGCGACTTTACCCCCAGATCGTATTCATGCCAGAGCCCGTCCGGATCGTCAAACAGTTCCCTGCCCACACGGTATGCCTCCGCTTCATCCAGACCGTAATCCATCAGCATCTGCTGCCAGCGGTAGTCCAAAAGCACATCACCTACGTCAAAAATTATATTTTTCGGTTTTTCCATGACCGTTCTCCTTATTTTCTGATATCCTTGCGCGGTTATCCGCCCAAGGCACAGCCTGCAGGCTGCCGTTTGGTTCATTATACCATATACGGTTGGACAGATGAAGTCTTAGACCGTGCTTCAGCCAGCCACTCTTATAACACTATGACAAGCAAACAGCGATGCTATTGCTCAAATTGATACCCATACTGCCAGATTTTTTCTCCACGCTGGATTCGCTCCAGCAGTTCTATTTTCCCCCGGTATCCCTGCAAAATTTCCTCTGCCCGAATTTCACATGCTTTATCCAGCGCCAACAGCCGATGAATCTCCTCATCCGAAGGTACTTTGTCCAGATCTATCAGTCCCGCATCCCGTACGTAATGCAGCAGCTGGATTTCCTTTTTCTTAAAGCTGTTGACCGAAATATCCAGAAGCGCATCCCCCCGGGGAATGCATCTGCGATTCCAGAACATACTGTTGCCAGAATCAAAAATCGGCGCCATGCCTACAAATTCCAGCGTGTCCGTATCACGCAGGATTCCAAAATTGTAAAAATGCCGATCCACATTCGTAAGGACAAAATCACTCAATATCTGATATTCCAGGAAACTCCGTACCAGCTCACCGGCAAGGCCATGTTTTTCACAGAGAAAAATATACTGTTCAAATTCCGATCGGTCATTGCTCTTCTTTTCGGATTCCAGAATTTCATAGGCGGGAATAAATTCCACCGCTTCCGTACAGAAATCCTTACATACGCAGCCAATGCCTGTTTCCCCGGAGACCTCTATGTCACATAACTTATAATTTACATAGGGCATTCTTTTCTGTTTTTCATGAAACAGGGAAGCTATTGCCTCATTGATGCTCTGCTGCCAGGTATTCCCACCATTGGCTTTGATCAAATATCGCTTCCCATTTTGCAGTACCCATTTTTTCTGCAATTCACCCTGCAGCGAGGCACTGGGATAAAAAGAAATCCGACGTTCCAAATTAATCATAAGATTTTCTGAGGATATACTGTCCGCAAACTTAAATCCGCCAAATTCATCTTTAAAATCATTTGAAAAAAGGCTGACCTCCTCCCAGCTAAAGAGTCTTTCCATCGGATTGATCCAATAATGATCGCTGAGAGACAGACCCAGATTCTGTAACAGATAGTTCTGAGGAGTGGCTATATTATTTGCGTCCAGAAGCATGCGTATATTCCCCTGCTGTAAAGGAACCGCTCTGCGCGCCCACCATTTTTTCAGTCCCTGAGGCGATCGATTCCCGCCCAAAGGCAGCAGTTGGGTGCAGCACTCTTTCCCTACCGATACCATGCTGCCTGTTACTTCATCAAAGGAAAGCGTGGTCACGATATCGTTTCTGTGCATTAAATAATAGAATTTTTCAGAACTCATTCCAGAGCTTCCCTCCTTCCACAGTAAATTTATCTGCAAAAGTACGGCTTCGCAGGTAACTGTTTACGGTCATCACTATTACATCCTCCATCCATGGCAGGGTCTCCTTTGTCACCCTTGCCGTAAAAGGCAATTGCACCATCTCACCCCTGTAACAAAATACAAGGGCACAGCCCTCTGCGTTCATCTTCACCCTGACATATGTCTGGTATTCTTCAGAAAAGAACGTCTTTTCTTCGAGCCTTTCTACCAACATTAGTTCACAATAAGACCGGATCCTCTGACTCAGACCATTATCCAATGATCCCAATTCCAAAATATTCTCTATCGTACAGCCCAATGCCAGACTCAGACGATATAACGTGTCTCCTTTGGCACTGGCAATTTCCTTGTGTCCCTGCTCATAATCCTGCAGAGACCTGTAATTCACACCACTTTTTTCTGCCAGCTCTCTGCGGGTCAGCCCCCTGGCCTCCCTGATCTGCTGCAGAGCCGATTTTTTTTTCTCCGTCACCATCCTGTAGCCTCCCCATAATACTCATGCTTAATTATACGCATTTTAGCGTATGCAAGTCAATTATAAAAAAAGAACAGCTGACATTCCTTTCTTTATATCAGCTGCTCTACATCTCTCATTTGTTTTCGTATGTATCTTTATTCTTCAACCATTTTAAAATCTGCTTTTCCATTTCTTTTCACATCATACCTGTCTATTATAAACATCTGACGCTGCCGACGATACTCCTTGTGTAGATCT
>CALZOU010000012.1 GCA_945827805.1 uncultured Lachnospiraceae bacterium | reverse complement strand
GTTCCAGTACCATTGGCCAGATAATTGTTGATAAAAGCGGAAATGTCAGTCATGATCTGACGGATACGCCCCAACATCTCCATGTTCTTGGGCATAATAATCTTGGCAGCGTATCCATGTATCTTAGTCAGGGAAATGAACGGGTGGGATTCATCATGCTTTTTCCCACAAATCCGTTGGATATTTCCCTGTGTCTGTGTATGGAGCCTGCCCTGGCGCGGTACTGTGCGGATGCAGAAGAATTCACCGCCGACACTTCGCTGCGCAAATCAAATCATTCCATCATGGTGCAGCTTCTTGGCAGCGAAAATGTATCTGCCCCTGTTACAGAAAAACTTTCCCGCAATCTTGGCTTTTCTTCCACCGCCGTACTCCTGGTTTTTCAGAGCCTGATCATTCAGAACTACACGTTTCGCCGGATGCTCTGCAGCGAGCTGGAAGAATCCGATATTGCGGCTATTTGCTGTGATTATGAAAATAAGGTCGTCATTCTGACAGAAGATATTTTTTTAAAAAATGTACTTTGCCATATTCAGGAACATATTCCTGCACAGAATACTGCTGTCGGTGTCTCTATGCCTGTGCCGGAGCTGAAGCTTTTATCCATAGCCTACCAGCAATGCCTGTTTGCTCTCGGTAATACGCCTCAGGCAGGCATCCGCTATTGCCGGGATCTGGCCATGCCATATCTTCTTCAAAATCTGAGAAATACGCCTATGAGCACACATTTACTTCATCCTGCTCTCAGTATTCTGAAAAAATATGATGAAGAAAGTGAAACACAATTATTGGAAACTCTGCGCATCTACGTCCGCAACAGTTGCCGACAATCGGAAACCGCAGAGCAGATGCACATCCATCTCAATACGCTCAAATACCGCCTGCGAAGGATTACCGAACTGACGGGAATTGATTATAAAGATTATAACGAGCTGTTGTATATACAGCTTTCGCTGGCTATGTGATGAGGGGATTGGACGAAGACCATGTATAAAAATGTGGGAAGCCTAAGCTTCCCACGTTTTAATGTTTCCTTCTACGGCTCCAGTATCCCATACTTCCTCTTGATCCGATCCAGCTTACGGAACATGGGCCGGCCCAGCACTGACAGGAAAAACACGGTGGACACAGCGTGAATCAGATTAAAAGGAAGTCCGCTGGCATACATGGCCAGAAAACTGTCCATATTAAACTCTGAACTGTACATGGTCACAGAGGCAGTATCCATGATCAGACCATAGATGAGCAAACTGGCGATACCGCCGAAGACGCACAACACAACTCTATTATTCTTCCATTTTCTTCTATTGCCGCGAAACAGAAGACCGGCCAGAAATCCAATGATTCCCCAGGCAAACATCTGCCAGGGCGTCCAGGGTCCCTGCCCGAAAAACATATTGGAGGCAAAACCGGCCACGGCTCCCGTAAGAAAACCGGCCTCTGCGCCAAAGCTGACGCCGGCGATGATAACCACCGCTGTCACCGGCTTAAACTGTGGCAGCATAAAGAAAGCCGCACGGCCCGCCACAGCTATGGCCGCCAGAACCGCAATAATAAGCAATTCTCTGGCCTGTGGCTTCCTGTCCTCAAAAACCATTACAAAAGGCAGCATAGACAAAACGATAATACATACCGAGATAAAATAATAGCTTCTGTCATTCAAAAAGAAAATACCAAACAGGATCATCAACGGAATACACACCAGGATCAAAGCGATCGCCACCAGCGTCCTCCGGCTGATCTTTTCATCTTTTTTCTGGCTGCGAATCATATAAGTCTCTGCGCTGTACTCTTTCTCCGTATCCAGAAGTCTCTTCTGACCGAAAAAAAGGATAATGGACAAAAACAGCATACCATAGCACCATGGTGTCAACTGTATGTAACTCTGTATGGACACATTCACAAAGGAATTATCCCGACCCAGCCCGGCATTGACCACGGAATTGGCCATATACACTGCCACGCACATACCGCCGGAAAACAGGATTCCCCACAGAAACGCCACGCGGCCCAGACCAATAGCCCGGCCTTTTTTGCGGTAAGCATATACCGAAAATCCCAGCCACAGTAAAATGCCGATAATAGCAACGGCCCAGATCACATAGATGCCTGTCATGATCCGGCTGACTGCTTCCCCGGCCAGGGGCTCCATGGTAAATTCACTACTGTCTTCGGTCAGGAAGTTCACGCCCTCCAGCAGTCTGGGGAGCTTCCACAAGGTGAATTTCTGGCCATACTTTGTATAGCGCAGCGCAGGCAGAGACACCCAGGGGGCAAAAAGCGCTGCCAGAGCAAATACCGCTGCCGATACTGTCACCAAAAGCACCTGAGTATCCGCTCCCGTGTGATATACACCAGACGTTTCGTTATTATTTCGTACTTTTTCCCGTGTATCCTTCACTTACGCCTCACCAACCTTTCCTGCACGTATCCTTCGTAAGCCATATCGGCCCTTTCTGCACATACCACACTTGAGGCGCGCCAGCTTTTCCTGCACGCATCTTTCGTAAGCTGCACCGGCTATTCCTACACATCCCACATCTTATCCACACCAGTCTTTTCTCAAAGCCCTGCGCAAACATCAGTCTGCCCTCCCGGCTTCTTTATTGGCCAGATACAAGTCGATCACATCCTGCACTGTTACAGCCTCAGGAAAACGCTCTCTGGCAATTCGGTTGGCTGCTGTGGTGTAAAAACTGTTTCCCATAAAAAATTCCCTCGCAGGCTGTGCCGTCACCACGCTGCCGTCAAAAACCATGCCGCAGCGATCGCCATGTGCCGCACAGAATTCAATATCATGGGACACCATCAGAATCGTAACTCCCCGTGCCTTCAGTCCAGCAAAAATATCTGCCAGCTTCTGCTTATAAAAGCCGTCCAGTCCCTTGGTGGGCTCATCCAACATAACAATCCGGGGATCCAGAAGCAGTACCTTGGCCAGAGCAGCTCTCTGCTGCTCTCCTCCGCTTAGATCATAGGGATGGCTGTCCAGCAGATGACCGATCTGGGTATCCTGCACCACCCGGTCGATCCTTCTCTGCTGCTCTTCTTTTGTTATTTTTTCTCTGCCGTCAAACATCTCCTCCAGATCCTGACGCACCGTATCCGCCACAAACAGACACTGGGGATTCTGGGGCAGCACACCCAGAAAATGCTGAAACAATTCTTTATTTTTATACTTGCCTATATCCTTTCCCTCCAGAAAAACATGGCCTCTGTAAGGTCTGCGGATACCTGAAAGCAGAGACAAAAGCGTAGATTTTCCTGTACCGTTGCCGCCCAGCAGGCAAAAAGTCTCCCCGGGATATACCTGTAATGAAAGATCCTTTGTCACATCCGGCAGATTCTTGTCATAACGAAACCACACTTCTTTTGCCTCAATAATGGGCTCTTTCTCTTCCGCGGGATCTCTATGATCCCGCTCCGGCATACAAATCACGGGATCAGGACAATGACGTCCCAGCCAGCGGCGTCCCTCGCGTACCGTCAGCGGACAGGTTCCGGGGCTTTTTGCGCCCTCATAGATCTGCATCGGCGCAGGAAGGGCCAGAAACAGATCATTTCCGGTAAGCAGCTGTCCCACCTTGGCCGGTGTGTCCATACAGAGCTGATGACCGTCCTCCAGCACCAGCACCCGGTCCGCCATGGGAAAAACATCCTCCAGACGATGCTCGATAATGATAATCGTCGTACCGAGTTCCAGATTGATCTTTTTGATGGTGGCCAGAAAATCTGCCGCCGTAATGGGATCCAACTGTGAAGTAGGCTCGTCCAATACCAGCACCTCCGGCTGCAATGCCATAACAGAAGCCAGATTTAACAGCTGCTTCTGCCCTCCGGAAAGCTCTTCCACATTTTTGTAAAACCATCCCTGGATACCGAAAAAACTGGCCATTTCCGCCACTCTGAGACGGATCGTCTGCTGTGGATAGCCCAGATTTTCCAGACCAAAAGCCAGCTCATGCCAGACCTTATCTGTCACCAGCTGATTATCCGGGCTCTGCAGTACATAACCGATAGCCTCAGACTGCCTGCGCTGGCTCACCTGCTCCAGCGGCTCTCCGTGAAATAAAATCTCACCCTCCCGCTTGCCATAGGGTGTCAGCGCTGTTTTAAAATGACGCAGTAAGGTGGTTTTTCCGCAGCCGGATTTACCACAGATGACCAGGAATTCTCCCTCCTGCACTTCAAAATCCAGTCCCTCTATTGCAGGCTGGGCCGAATATTTTTCGATGGGACCCTGCTCCGGGTAGGTAAATTTCAGATCTCGGATCGTAAATAATGCCATTTTATATCCTCCATTATATCAACAGTCACAGGCAGCAGTGCAAGAAACCCATAGGCAAGATAAGCCGGTACAGACCATCCAGTGCACGGATTGACCTCCAGCAGCGGGTAATACAGTGTTTTCACCTTACCAAGCGCAATACAGAGCACAAGATAAGCAAAAGCCCCCAGCATCAGCCCCAGAAGTGTTTTATCTCTTGTATCAAAACGATAGATGGAAAAATTCGTCCGTCCCCTCAATCCATAGCCTCTGGACTTCATGGAATCCGCTGTCTCCACAGAATTCTCCAGTGCCCAGGAAGCCATGATGGACAGGATCTTCAGACCATGACGTGCCTTCTGTACCGTCCCGCCGTCAGATACATCCCTGCCGATGCATTTCTGGGCATCCGACACCTTCCTGATCTGTGTCTGAAATTTCGGCACAAACCGGAGCACCATGGACAGAACCAGCGATACTGCCGGAATCGACTTTCCAAAAAGATACACGATCTTATCCGAGGTCATCACCTCATTGAAACAGGAAAACCACACCAGCATACTTACCAGCATGGATCCCATAGCCATTCCGTAGATAATAGACTCCAGCGTCACCGGATTACCGTCCCTGAGATAAAAGAGCAGAGTCATGCCCTGGTGAGAAAACAGCGGATTGATTGCCGAAGTCACCAGAAATACCGGAAGCATCCCCAAAAGAAAGCGGACACACTTCCTTCCTTTCAGACGAAGACAGTACAGTATGCCGCTGAGAATGGAAATGACCAGAAAGACCGGATGCAGGGAAAACATGCCGATTCCCATCACACTGACAAACAGGCAGAAATTAATAATTGGATGATATGTAGAAAACGTATCGCTCATTGTACTGATTCTCCTGCTTTACTCACAGATCCCGTCCCATGTCACAGGTATAACGCCACTCAATGGCATCTCCCTCTTTTACAATATAACGGCTGCAGCCATAATTCGGGGACCATCCGTTTACAATATACTGCCATCCGGAAAGGTCGCCGCAGTCAAATTCATACAGATTGTTGATACCTTTGATGTAATTACTGTTGTACATGGGTGTGAAAGAATATTCCATCTGGATACGGTTATTTTTCGTTTCCCGTAAAAGTACATCAAATACGGATTCACCCTCATAGAAGGTTACCTTCTTTTTTGCATAGATCACACCGTCTTCAGGGATGACCTTCTCTTTTCCATCCGTAACTTTGTCCATATTGTTCAGCACTGTGCCACACTCGATGAGAAGCGTACATGTACCTTTTTTTGACTTGTCAACGGTCACATCTTCCGGTTCTACCGGATTTGGCTCCCCCTCAGGCACAGGCTCTGTCTGGTACTGATCCTGGCTGCCTTTTCCATTACTGTAAGTCACCAGATCCGTTCCTGTTCCTTCCTGAGCACCGTTTACGGTCTCTGTTGTCTTCTTTTCATCGTATTTTGACAGATCCTCCTCTGCGCTGTCGCCGACACTGTCCACATCCATCATATCCTCATCCCCGGCCACCGAGCTTATGACTGCCGAAACCTCCGAAAGCTGTTTCGTCACAGAATTCTCCTCTGCCTGAGCTGTTTCCATTTCTTCCGACACCACCGAACGGTTCTTACCGGTGCCTCCATCCAGCGTCGTTGTCTGACAACCTGCCATTGTCAGCACAATGCACAGCATCATCAGCAATGCCCCGGCTTTCCTGATGAGATATCTCATTTTATTCATCTCTGATTGTTCCTCCCTTTTTCATCTTCCACCATACAAG
The DNA here is from genome assembly GCA_945827805.1 of uncultured Lachnospiraceae bacterium. Classification (GTDB taxonomy): domain Bacteria; phylum Bacillota; class Clostridia; order Lachnospirales; family Lachnospiraceae; genus UBA11957. The sequence continues at coordinate 23,796 of CALZOU010000012.1, read as the reverse complement.
CAGGACTATCCCCTGCCCCACGATACAGAGCAGCCAGAGTACAGGAAGGATCAGCTTTTCTGCCATGCTCTGGGATCCTTCGCCGATATTCTCTGTCAGGTCCGATTGCGCATCCTCTGTTTGGTCAGCCTCCGAAATCAACTCATTCTCAGCAGCAGTATCATGCTCTTCTGTATCCGTATTTTCTGCTCCTTTTTGCAGTTCAGACACCGTCTTTGTACTGACCTTCTTCGCCAGAAAACAGGTACCACCCTGCGCAAATACTGTCTGGAGCTTTCCTTCCTCTATAGAAACCTTGCGAATCAGTTCTGCCTTTTCCTGTTCTTCATCGTAGCGGCACAGAAGATATTCGCCATCCTCCAGATCCGTTTTCACAGTGACAAGCATTGCTCCCGGGAACTCCTTCTGGGCAAAAGCCAGGATCCACGGCTGTTCTGCCAGCAGTTCTACCTGTTCTTTGTTCTCCGGATCCGAGGTTATCCCGGTATCAAAATCAATGGGCTGCTCCACATCCTGACCATTAAAGATCAGGGTATACGAAATCGTTTCCCCTGATGTAGATTTCAATGCGGAATCCTTCGCTTCACAGGTAAAGGTGAGATTCTTATCCTCTCCCTGCACTTTTTTAAACTCCGATGCCGGGATGATACCATCTGTTACACTGGCTTCTACCATATTGGATATTTCCACGGTTTTTATTTTCTTTCTGGAAGAAGAAGTGCCTGTGTTTTTCGAAGTTGTGGTCTGCGTCTGGGTATTCTTTTGCTCCACCGGAACGATACAGTAATCTCCTCCGACGGACAAGGTACAAGAAAATGTCTTTTTGCTGTCCACCTTTACCTGCCCCGGAGAGCTCCATTTTCCGGTGCCACTGTTCATATGATACAGTGTATATGTACCCGAAGTCGCAGCACCGGTCATGGTAAAGGTCATCTTTCCCGCCAGAGTGCCGGTCTGATTCAGACGAAAGCCGAAAGCCCCGTCCGGTAGCTTGACGCCACTGGAATTTTTCAGGCTTACTCCGGCATTCATATCTCCGGCGGCATGAATATCGGCCGCCTGGAAGATCATAGTATAGCTGTAATTTCCTGCTTTTCCTTCATAGATAAACTCTTCGCCGGTAGATAACTGATTTTCAAATATACGGGCTGGAATCACTCCGGCTTTCAGGCTTTCCTGCACACTGTGAGCATCCTCCAGATCCTGCCGGTTCAGTACTGCTGTACGGTCCTCAATCCGAAGAGCCATATACCGGTTCAACAATGCCGTTACCTGCTCCTGATTTTTCAGAGATAAACGTAGAGGATCAATGTTCTGCCATATCTCCTGATCCAGAGCATCTACCTGCTTCTGTACATCATCTATATACTGACGGGCAGATAGCAGCTTCGCTTTTGCCTCCTGCTGTCCGTCAAAGGCAGAATAAGACTCAAGCTCATTCTGCAGCTTTATGATTTCCTGCAGCTCTGACAGATATGGCTCCGCGGAGACTACGTTCACACGTTCTAAAAGATCCTGGATCTTAGCTTCCAGCTCTGCGTCATCATCCGTTGCATCGGATCCGCTGCCGCCGGATTCACCGGAACCAGATCCGCCTGATTCAACAGACCCGTTAAATTCATCCGTCATATCATAAAGAGACGTCATATCCTTCGTATAACGCCAGTATGCCGTCAGCGCATAAAGAGCCTGATCCGTAGCCATCGGATTTGCTTCTCCCCCCCTGACATGGGAAAAAGAGCCATCGTCATTGCCAAAGCAAAGCAGCGCATCCAGTACCGTAAGATTGTTTTTTACAAAACGCACATCTTTCGGAGAAATCTTCAATGTGGCCAAAGCCGTCACCGTCTGGGCACAGCTCTCCGCCGTAGCCTCTCCCTCCAGAGAAAAACTGCCATCCTCATTCTGCACGGTGCCAAGCCAGGAAAGTGCTTTCTCCACAGCAGTATTTACCTCTGCTCTGTCCCGATAAGGAGCCAGTGCCTGCAGGGCCATAGCTGTAACATCCGGTTCTGGAGAAGACCTGTCCAGTCCCCAGCCGCCTCGATTTGACTGTTCCCGCAGCAGAGCTGCGATCAAATTATCCCGGGTCGTCTGATTTTTCCCGGTTTCCACCGCAGGAATCGTATACTTTCTGCTATCCAGTGCCAGCAGCGCATAGACCAGGCTGTTTGTGCCCTGCCAGCTCACCTTATCATAGTCTGCCAGCTTTTCCAGCATGTTATAACCAAATACATCCCCCGCATCCATGCCCAGTGACGTTACCGCCAGTGTAACCCGGGCATACTCCGTATATTTCACCTGATCCAGTACACCCTGACAGCTGTCAAGCTTCATCCGAAGGTTGGCCAGATACGAGCTTCTGAAGCTGTCCGTGATCTTTTTGCTTCGAGCAAGCCCCATCACCGTCCACTCACCGCCGATAGATCCACATCCCGGATCGGTTACGGTGTTCATCTCCCACGCAGCTGTTCTGTTAATCTGTGCCTGTATAGCCTCCTCCGATGGAAGCTGTACTTCTCTTTCCTTCGCCATAACCGGTGTCAGACATGACACCATCATAATCAGACCGAGCAGCACAGCCATCAGTCGATGTCCATACCTTCTTTTTCTATTCATTCCCTCTCCCATTCTTATCCTGTCCTTTGGCCATCCGTATGGCACCTTAATGTTTTTGTACCTTTACCGCTGCAATGCCGCTTCATTTCACCAATCCCAGAGCCCGGCTCTGCACAGCCATCCGCTGCTCATATGCCTCACGGCTGTCCTGCTGAAATTCAAAAGTAATGTACATCGGATCGATCCGTTTCAGAAAATCCATGATCCGATTCGTGGTAAATGGCCGATGCTCATCGATTCTGCAGGTATTTGCATATGCCTCCTGATACCGGGCATAAAAATCTTTTTCGCAAAAAGTGATCTCTCCGCGATAAAGTGCCTGCAGATAGCTGCCGCTTAGGGACTGGTGCAGATGCACACCCTTAAACCAACGAAGCATCCCGGCCTTTTCAAACCGATCCGCCAGCTCCATCAGACAACCCACGCCCTCTTCCTCGGTGCAGATATGGCCAATGCTGTTCATATAGTGGCCGGTATCCAGCATGATGCCTTTATTCTCTGTATGCATATTTTCCAGAAACCATCGGGTAAGCTCTGTATCTTTAAGATTCAGCCCCGGCCACCAGAGATTTTCCACCAGGAAGATAAAAGGATATTCCCTCTCTTCCAGCAGTGTATTGATGATCTCCATGCTGGCTTCCATCACTTCTCTGTCACTGTAATGAAAATTATAAGTAAAGCTCTCCTCCAAAGTCACTTCCCCTACATGAAAGACAACATATTCAGCATCCATTTTTTCTGCATACGCAAGCTCCCGCCGATAGGTGTCCAGTAGCACGGACGGATCCTCACTGCCGTAATACTCGATCCACTGCTGTCGGGTGTCAAACATCTGATCCAGCCGACTGTGGTTGCCTTTCCACCAGTCCATCCAAAATATATGAAAGAAAAGATGCTGTCCATTGATCATCTGGGGCGTGACCAATTCGTTCATTTTTTCAGAATTCTCTGCCAGTATCACCTCCAGACCGTTAAGTCCATACCTGCGGTAATATTGCTCCAGATCCTCTCTGCTGTCGAAACGTTTTGCCATCCCATCATAAAGAGGAAGATTTACAGACAACTTTCTTCCTTTAAACCAGTCCGCCATTGGCGTATTCCTCCTCCTCATTCAACATGTTCTGTATAAAACAGACAAATTCCTTCTGCAGCTCACTCAGGCGTGTGCTCTGGCTATATACCAGGCAAAGATAAATATCTCCATCTTCCGATTCCATAGGAACATCCACAACAGCCCGGTCCGGAAAGCTCTTTTTCAGACAGAAATTCAGATATACCATATCCGTGGTTTCCAGTGCTCTCCGGACACACCCCATATGTTCCAGCTGCAGCGCCTGATGCAGTCCGTTGCCCCAGCGTTCAGAGCTTAAAGTCTGCTTCAATTGGTTTTCCGGCGTATCAAAGTCATCCTCACATCTGACAAAGCGAACCATATTTGCCGTATTTCCGGTGAGCCGCTCCACATTCAGCACAGATTTTCTGTTTACACTGAGCACCAGGCGGGCCGATGCCAGAAACTTCAGCACCAGCATCCTGCGTCTGAGCAGATGCTGCAGGATCGTTTTCTGCCGTTCTGACACAAAGATCAGTCCGAACTGTGCCCGCGTACTTTCTATCTCATCGATCACACAGCGAATATTCCCCTCCTTTACAGAAACCTGTGAAGGGTAAACATTTCCAAAAAAGCGAAAGATCATATCTTCCAGTTCGATGCTGGGATTCATAACAACCCGGAATACCTGTCGGTCATTACTTACCGGAATCTGTGTAATGTGATTGGCCTTATTGATGATTTCCCTTGCAAAACGATATGCTTTCTCACCTTCCGGTGTCAGGTAGACACCCTTGCCTTTTCGGATAAACAACCTGTATCCCAGCTCTTCTTCCAGTTTTTTAATGATCTTGCTGACATTGGACTGGGTAGTGTACAGCTGTTCAGACGCTTTATTCAGACTGCCGGATTCTGCTGCCGCTATTAAAAATTCTAACTGCTTGATCTCCATCATGTATTCCCCTCTTTTTTCTTCACTTTTCTCTACTATATATTATTTTTCGTCTCCGTCAAACAAAATCGGAATACGTGATATGCTTATATGGAATATTAATGTATTACAGCATTCAGTCTTATTTCCGCCATGCGGAACCTGACATAGTATTATATCAAACATTATGATTTAAAAAGTCCAGCGGTCTCTGACTGAGATCTTCCGGACTTTTCAGATCGTCAATCTACTTCACTTTCACAGTACATTTCACAGAATATGCTCCTGCTTTTACGGTGATAGTCGCTATACCCTTTCTGATGCCCTTAACCTTACCATTCTCTGACACTGTCACGATGTTCTTATTAGAAGAAACGTAAGTTATCTTACCACTGACAGCATACCGCTTTGGGCTCAGGGTAAATGAATTATTTCTCTTTATGGTAACGGATGTTTTGCCATAGAAATTCCCGGTACAGTCACAGCTACAGCTGTTTTTTGCTTCCGGAGGTTATCGTTATAGTAGCTGTGCTTGCTCCTACTGCCGTGATTATTCCCTTTATAAACAGTTTATCATTTTCCCATATCTTTTCCACAGCCGGTCTGGAACTGAAAATCATTCCAAAATGGACTGATTTTATATGTTTTTTGAAGTGAATTCTCATCAGATTCCTCTTTATTCACGAAAGATACCGTTACTTTTTCCCCACTTCCGAAAGATTCACCGGGCTTTTTCATATACACAGCAACACAAAAAAAGCACAGCCTCCGATCATATTGATCATCGGCTGTGCCTTACATTATTTAACTGTTACTTTTATGGAAATCTTCTTGCTGCCAGATTTCGCGGTAATCGTTGCCGTTCCTTTTTTCTTTCCTTTGATCTTTCCTGACGAACTTACTGTGGCTACCTTCTTGTTGGAGGTCGAGTAAGTGATCTTTTCGGATGAATTGGACGGTACTGTCTTTACCTTCCAAGAGAACGATTTGTTCTTCTTCAGGGTAACTGCTGTCTTGTTCGCTGTCAGGCCGGTCGTCTTCACGCCTTCTACCTTGACTTTGATCTTTACACTCTTGCTGCCGGACTTCACGGTGATCGTTGCTGTTCCGGCTTTTACGCCCTTGATATAACCCTTCTTGCTTACTGTCGCGATCTTCTTATTTGAAGTCGAGTAGCTGATGCCCTGCTGGGATGTATCCGGGTTTCTGCTTGCCAGGATCTGGAAGCCCTGTTTTGTCTTCAGGGTCACGTTTCTGGTATTAACAGTAATTTTTGTTGTCTTAACCGTACCCGTCTGTACCTTTACCGTTGTCGTCAGTACTTTGCCGCTGGCAAGAGTTGCGGTGATCTTGGCACTACCCTTCTTCTTGCCGGTTACTTTACCTGAACTGTTAACTGTAGCGATCCTGGTATTGCTGCTTGTCCATTTGACTACATGGTCACCGGCTGCCATGCCGTTTACTTTCAGGGTATAGCCCTGTTTTACCTTCAGCGGGAAGTTTGTCAGTGACAGTGTACCGGTAGCCGCAAGCTTGGCGACCGCTCTCTTCTCGGTATGGTTACATCTGGTACATTTACGTATCTGTACACCTTCTGCCAGTGCAGTGGCCGCTGTTGTGGTGGTCCAGCTGCCGAAGCTGTGGCCAAGCGCCGGGATCGTCTTCTGGGAAACCGTGATCTTGTTACATACGCTGCATTTCTTTCCTGCTGTTAATCCGGTAGCTGTGCAGGTAGCTGCCTTGCCTTCTACAGTTACTTCTTTGTGTCCAACTGCATTGATTGTTCTGGTTGCAGTGTATCCGCATACTGTACATTTAAAGGTCTCTGTTCCATTTTCTGTACAGGTAGCCTCGTGTGTAACCACCCAGCTTCCGGTATGTGAGCCAAATCCATTTTTTTGATTGTTCTGCACAGCATCGCAGTCTGCACCAGATCCTTCGCACTCATGCCAGTGAGAATTGCTGTCAAAGCTCCATTTCTCAACCCAGTCATGCTCATGCGGTTTTTCTTTATTGTAATTGTCAGTATAATAGAATACTATTGAATCACCGTAAACCAGCTTTTGCTGTACAATACTGAGATTTGGGAGTTCACCATTGAGTATATACATCCATCCGCTGTATTTTCCGTTAGTAAATTCTCCTAACGTCACTCCATTTCTGGTAATTGAAGAAATATAGCTTCCATCGTACTTTGCTTCATATGTAAATCCATTTTCATCCAATGCCTTTACCAGAAGATCCTTCACACATGTTCCCGGAGCCATCAGGTAAGATGTTTTATCGATCCAGGTCTGAAGATTACCGGCTAACAAAGTATGTGCACGACCATCTTTATCACTGTTATGAACATCATCACCCAGCAGCGTGATCGTTACCCGTAATCCTTTGACATTCCAGTAAGAAACTCCGGCTTTGCTCTGTTTGTAAGCATCCAAAGCCTGAAGAGCCTGTACAGTTGACATTTCCACAGAACCACCGGAACCTGCCAGATGAGAAAAACCACCATCGGCATTCTGGTATTCCTGAAGGCTTGTGATAATATTAAAGTTTGGTGTACCGAAACCACTTTCCACAGAAGTCGGATCAATATTCAGCAGGGATAATGCTATCAGCACCTGGGCAGTTGATTCGGCCGTTCCATAACCAAAATCATCCTGCTGCTGACTTTTCAGATAATCAAGTGCTTTTTCAATGGCAGATGTAACTTCCGCTTTTTTCTGGTAATTTGCCAGCGCCTGAAGCGCCATAGCTGTCATATCTACACTGGCTGACTTATTATCTACTAATCCGAAACCGCCGCTGGAAGGATTCTGATACTTCAACAATGCCGCAATGATCGAATCTCTGCTCCATTTTGCATCAGACGGGATGGTAATATCCGCAGCATCCAAAGCTAATAACGCATATATCAGATCATTAGAGCCTCCTGCCAGATCCGGATGGTTATAGATCATTGCTGCCAGATTAATACCATCTACGTCTGTAATGTCCTTATCCATCACTGCCAGTGCCAAAGCTACTCGTTCAATGTCCGTTGGTTTCTGGTTGACAGGCCACCTTTTTACTTCTGATACCACAGAAGTGTAGTAACTATCCCGGACATTCTCGTCAATTGCTTTTCCTGCTCTCAGTTCAGCATATACCAGCCACTCGTTACCATAAGCATATCCATTTTCACTGTGGCTGCCTGCAATATAACTATGAGCTTTCTCACTTGCATCCGCTGCAATCTTATCAATATCCTTATCCGGAGCGGTTCCTTTCGTCACGGTAATCTTAACCGTGACAGCTTCTGTCGCATTGGTTGTATCCACCGGGGTACCCGTTGCTGTAACTGTACCTTCTGACAATCCTACGACAGTGTATTCCATTTCCGGGAAATACATATTATCATCTGGACTTCCGGTCTCACGTTTGAATGAGCCTTTTGCCTTGCTGACAATCTGAGCAATTCCTTTTGTATCATACGTCCAGTTCAGAGCCGGTTCCGTCACATTATAGTTTTCGGCATCCCGTGTACCGGTTACCGCAACATCAAGTGTTGTCTGAGCACCGCTCTCAACGGTTATCTCGTTTTCTGTAACGGAAACAGAAGAAACAGGATTCAGATATTTAAATGTAACTGTCTTGCTGCCTGTTACTGTATTTACTTCACCGGTAACCGGATTCTGATCTTCTACAGTTGCCGTAAAAGTAACCGTTCCTGATTCTTTAGGAACATATTCCTTGCTGCCTGAATTATAATATGCTATCTCATCGTTGTCACCAGCCACGGTAACTTTATCTGCGTTTGTAGCATAAGACGGAGTGACAACTACAGTATCTTTAATGGGATTGTAAGCGATTCTGCCATCCGCTTCCTGACCATCACTGTTGGCATTTCTTCCGTGGATCGTATACTCGGACTGCAATGCCGGCATAACGCTTTCAACAGCCACATATTCCGATGTCAGATCAACGCGTGCTGTAAGCTCTGCATTCTGTCTTGACGTAACCTGAATATACGAAGTTCCCGGTTTTTTAAAATAAAAACCATTGGATGAAGCAGAACGACTGAAGATCAGATCTGCATCGCCGACTTCAAAAGTAAATCCACTGAATGCCACATCTTTATAGGTATCTCCGGAGTCTTCAAATTTGGCCTGAACACAAATTTGTTTATACTGAGATCCCTGTACAGTATAGGATGTATCTGTTACATCCGTATCATCAATCAGCAGACGGATCGCCGTCATTGTCTGTGATGTAGCCAGGACAGATACATAAGCCACCTGTGTTGTCGTACCATCAGCTTCTACCTGTGTTGCCGTAACAACAGCCTTACCGTTTTTATAAACGAAAAGTTCTCCATTGTTCTCAGCAATGGCAAAAGAATCTGAGGGTTTAGAAGACACTGACCATCTGAGTTCGGAGCCTTCCGGAGCTGTATAGTCTACAAGAGAAAAGCTTCCGCTGACATGGAAAGCATCAACAATCTGCGGAGACACCTGCAGTCTGTGATCTTCTCCCAGTATCTGTGCCTGTGTTTCCCCTGCCGGAGTATAAGCTACTTCATATAAGCTTTCTCCCGGCAGTTCCGGATAAGGATCTATGCTGGGCACGTATGTCTGATTTTCTCCAAAATACGGATACCCCGTACTGCTCTGTCCCCATGCAATACCATTTTCTCCGCGTTTGCTGTTCAGAGTATCTACGAACTCCAGCGTTTTCATGGAATCCTCAGACATAGCTGTTCCGCAGTCGGAAGACAGCGTATCAACATAATAAGTATTTTCCACAACGCCGCCTTCATTTGTCTTTGCAAAGGCTCCGCCGCCGGACATATCACCAACCACAAAGCAATTGGCAATTACTGCGCCGGAAGAAAGCTTTCCGGCTAATCCGGAAACGTTTGTACCCTGAATATCAGAATAACTGTTTAAAAAGTAACCTGCAAAGCTGCTTCCCAGCGGTCCCATGGTTGAACCGGAAGCAATTGACAAAGTACCTGTAAAAGCGACATTCTGAATCACTGCCCCGTAGGACACGCCGCCAAATAAGGGAACGCTCGCATTTTTGAAAATAATGGAATGACCCTGACCGTCCAGAACACCGACGAAGTTTGTGAAATTAGCAAATCCGCTGGCATAGCTGCTGTCAATCGTAATATCATTTTTCAGGATCAGATATTTTCCTGTGGTCGTCCCGTTAAGTATTTCTCTTGCATATGTGTTAAAGTCTGCCGCAGATGTAATTTCCATAATCTGGCTTTCATCTTCCGGCTGATCCACCGGTTCGCGGATCGGTTTCTTTTCCAGAGCATCAATAGCGTTATTTAAAGCTGCTGCCGCATCGTCTATCGTGCTCTGATCAGCATTTTCGTTTGCTTTAACTGCATTGGCATTTGTCAGAGCTGTAGCTACTGCCGCCCAGGATTCTGCAGTATAATCTTTTTCTTTAAGATTCTCAGTCCGCGCAATTGCTGCTTCCAGTTCTGACCAGTCTACGGTTTCTTCTGCACCGCCGGTTTTCTTCTGAAGTACAGGATAATTGCCTTCTGAGTAGGCAAATTCGTAGCCGGTGTTCACCATGTTGGCATTCAGGAGGGCGATCATTTCGGACGATTTAAATGTGGTTTCATCTTTTTTATCCGATGTGTCATTGGTATAGCCAGGGTCTGAATACACAAGATTTATTCCCATACTGTAGCTGTTGGAAATAGTGGATCCTGTCGCAGATGCTGTTGCTACCATTCCTCCTTTAGATCCCCAGCTATCTTTTGCGTTTCCTGCATAATAGCAGTTCTGAATCTTCGCTCCTGACGCTAAAGTACCTACAAGGCCGCCCATATTACTCCAGCCTGTATTGGTCACGTCTGCCTGTGAATAGCTGTTCCGGATTGTTCCGCTCAATGTCAGAGCCATAGATCCGGAATCACCGGATGATACGGTTACGGTTCCTTTTACACCCAGATTCTGGATAGTTCCGGTTACAGTTGCCGCGAGCGCCTTACCGCTCAGCGTAATGACATGTCCCTGGCCATCCAGCGTACCCGCCAGCGTGGTGATCTGCTGGTCTGTGAGAGTGATATCCTGTGTCAGAATGTATGTATCACCTTCCGCAATTTCCGTCGGCATATCCTCAGCACTGGCAATCACGTTAGATGGTTCGTCTGTTCCCGGTTCGTCTGTTCCACCGCTTTTTTTCTGCAGAACCGGATAATTTCCCTCAGAATACGCAAACTCATAACCAGTGTCTGCCATGTTGGCATTCAGGAGGGCGATCATTTCGGACGATTTAAATGTGGTTTCATCTTTTTTATCCGATGTGTCATTGGTATAGCCAGGGTCTGAATACACAAGATTTATTCCCATACTGTAGCTGTTGGAAATAGTGGATCCTGTCGCAGATGCTGTTGCTACCATTCCTCCTTTAGATCCCCAGCTATCTTTTGCGTTTCCTGCATAATAGCAGTTCTGAATCTTCGCTCCTGACGCTAAAGTACCTACAAGGCCGCCCATATTACTCCAGCCTGTATTGGTCACGTCTGCCTGTGAATAGCTGTTCCGGATTGTTCCGCTCAATGTCAGAGCCATAGATCCGGAATCACCGGATGATACGGTTACGGTTCCTTTTACACCCAGATTCTGGATAGTTCCGGTTACAGTTGCCGCGAGCGCCTTACCGCTCAGCGTAATGACATGTCCCTGGCCATCCAGTGTACCCGCCAGTGTGGTGATCTGCTGGTCTGTGAGGGTGATGTCCTGCGTCAGAATGTATGTCTGATCCTCTGCAATTGCAGAAGGAAACTCATCTGCCGTACTGATTTGATAAGTCCCTGCCTCAGTTTGGGCGTTTAGATCTTCCTCCTCAGACTGCGGCGCTACATTCTGCGTATCATCATCAGCAGTGACATCTGCATCATCTGATTTGTTTTGGGCATTGTCTGCAGAATCTGCTGATGCATTTGTCGATGCATTATCCGTAGAATCTGTTGATGCATCTGAGTCGTCATCAGGTGTAGAATCTGCCAACGCATCTGACGCTACATTGTCTGTGTTCTCAGAAACTGTATCTGATTTTTGCACCTCAGTTTCTTCGTTTTCTGAAGTCTCGCTTTCTTTCTCATCAGTCTTCAAGTCTGCTTCAGACTCTTTTTGAGATTGTTCTTCTTGAGACTCTTCTCCAGGTGTCTCCTGATGCTGCTCATTCTCTGTCAACAAATCCGTGCCGGCGGCAGCTTCTGTACTTATGGATGAAAAATCATTTGCCGCATAGGCAGACAAAGGGGTGCTTACTACCAGCAAACATACCAGAAGAATACTCAAAAACTTCTTTATTCTATTGCCTATCATTGTTATCTCCTTTCGTAAAAGTAGAGGATCAGATGGATACAACCTACATTTATAATCCAGCATACAGCTTATCCTGGATAATTATTCCCTCCTTTCCACGGTAATTTTCTATATTTATTTCACAAAAAAAGTCATACCAAATATCTGGTATAACCTTCTGGCAGACGGTAACGTCTTATGAGCCTGCGAATCTAATAAGCCTGCAGAATAATGCACACCAATTATAAAGATAGAACTGACTGGTACAGCTATTTTTGGTACCCGCTTCATGCAATAATAGTCCTATATAAGCTTTCCACCTGATCGCATATACACACTTTTTAAAATGTGTACATAAATACATATTCTCACCCAGTTAAAGTATAGTCTATCCACGAAATGCCTGCCATAACCGTTATGGTATTAATATTAATTCTAAAATCGACTAGGCCATTGGGGACGATGCCCCAAATAGTAAAAAAGGAGCCCTGCCTTACCCGGCACAGGCTCCATTCACACTCATATTTACGGGATAAATCCCGCAGCCATTTCCACCACAAACACCACCCCACAGCAAAGCACTGCCACCTTAAACAAGCTTGCGCCGTACCACGCAGCAATAATTCCCAGTACCAGCGCGGCGATTCCCGCAATCGGCACCTGAGTGGCCTCAATGATCGCCGGAAATGTCATGACCGCCAGCGTCACATAGGGCAGATAAAACAGAAACGACTGAATAAACTGGTTCTCGATCTTTCCCCGGATCAACGTCAGAGGCAGTATACGGATCAGCGCAGATGTCAGCGCCGCCACCAGAATATAGATATAAATATTATGACTCATGAGTTACCTCCTCCGTTTTTACCGGGAACAGTAAAGCGCCCGCCGCTGAAATCACCACGGTAAGAATGATCGTGCGCATACTGCCGGAAATGCTGGCCAGCACAGAAATATGCGATGCCAGGAAACTGCAGATAAAACTGATCATGATCAGCCCGGCCACCACTTTATTTTCCTTTGCCGGAGGAATAATAATGGCAAGGAACATTCCGTACAGCGCCACACTGAGCGCACTGACTACCGATACCGGGAGGATATTCCCCGCAACAATACCGATCGCCGTTCCCAAAGACCAGGCAGGGATAGCCACCAGCATGGCCCCATAATGATACCAGGGATCCACCGCACCCTTTCTGGCGATAGACGCGCCAAAGATCTCATCCGTAATACCAAAGCCCACCAGGATCCGGTGAAGCAATCCCGTTTTGGGATCAAAACGCTGGCTCAGCGCACAGCTCATCAACAGATATCTGGCATTCGTTACCAGAATGATCAACGCCATCTCAATATAAGGCGCTCCCGCCTGAATAACGGTAAACTCTGCGTATTCTCCTGCTGAAGCATGATTCAGCATACTGGAAATAAATCCCTGAAGTGCATTCATGCCTACTTTCCTGGCAGTAATTCCCAGAGAAAAAGCCACAGCAAAATATCCAAGGGCAATGGGCACACCATCCCGCATGCCTTCATAGAAGCCAATATTTCTCATCTTTTTTGTCTTATCTTTCGTCATGTAAAAACTCCACACAAAAAAGTCAGCACAAAAGGCTGACGATATTAATTGTACCTCTTTGTACAACATTGCCTAGTGTACCAAATTTCTCCTAAAAAAACAACAAAGAAATCAATTCTGCCCTATTGTTTTATGAATTTTTACGCTATGATTTTCTTTTTTCTCAAAAGTCTCCGACTGCTGACCAGTGCGTATACAAACGCTGCCGGTTTCACCGGCCGGAGATCTACGGACTGCTCTTTGTCGTCTTGTTCAGTACCCTCCAGGTAATTCTGTTTATCGGCATCGGTATGTATTGTGGATGCCCTGACCGGCCGGAAGCCGGCCTTTTCGCCTATTATCTGTCCGTCACTGCGGGCTGCAGCTTTATCCTGTATTATTTTCAATTGATCTTTTCCTACTTTTTCCGCACCCAGGCATTATCTGTCTGTGTCGGGGTAGCAGGAAGTTTTGTCGGGCTGTTCTCCCTGTATCTTCCCCAGGGAATGCTGCAAAAATACCTCCCCTGGGGTCTGTTCAGCGAATGTTTCTTCGTATATATGGACTGGAATCCCGAAACCAGAGTTATACATTTTCTTCTCCTGGAACCCAACATGACCGTCTTTTTTTCTTTCCTAATGTGGATACTTATTCTTACATTGGTAACTGCAGTGCTCTTTTGTTATCTGGATGCGGAAGATGGGCATAGCCCGAAAACAAGAGGTTCCAGCCCGGTTTCTCCTGTCCGATTTCATCGCATGCCGGTAGAAATTCTGTAATTAAAATCATCTCCGGCGTGGATCAGTTTTATCGTACTTCCTCTTTTATCGGCTCTTATAGGAACCATCAACTATGTAGGAAACGTGAATCTTCTTCAGAACGAATGGTACGATCTATGGAGCCAGCATACGCTTTTTCTCAGTTTGTTTTTTATGCCCATAGCCATGGGAATTATCTGCGGCTGTATCTGGCGAAATGAGCACACGGGTTCCAACATGAACCAGTTGCTGACAACTACCCCCTACATAAAAATTGTTCTGGCTACCCCTTCTGGCTCCCCTATTCCCTGTTTTCTGCAGGAATTCGGGCAAATAATCCGAATATGCAGCTGGATTACAAATCTTTCCTGTTGCATGCAGCACTCCATATTCTTTTGTCTCTCGGAATGAGTATCCTGTATCTGAAAAAATCAGATGTACGCACACATGAATAAATAAAAAGAGATTGCCGGTCTATCCATCTATCGGATATACGACGGTAATCTCTTTTTCCTTATTTCACCTAATCTTTTTTAAACTGTGATTTTTTCTCGAAACCATGTTATTGTCTGTTCCGACAGACCATTTTCTTTCAGCAAAGTCAGATAGTCCTTCTGATGAACGTCCCGCAAAAACGCCTCCATAGTTCCGTCACATATACTTGATTTCCGAAATCGCCGTTGCTATAATCCATAAGAATACACATAGGAAAGAACAGACAGGAAGTTTTACCAATGACACACGATCTGACCAAAGGCCCCGTCATGGGGTCCATGCTGCTTTTTGCAGTACCCATGATTCTGGGCAACTTATTACAGCAGGGATACAATATAGCGGATACCTTTATCGTAGGGCAGTTTCTCGGCGCCAATGCTCTGGCTGCCGTGGGATCCTCTTTTACGCTCATGACCTTTCTGACCTCGATTATTCTCGGTCTCTGCATGGGAAGCGGCAACCTCTTTTCCCTGTATTTCGGCGCAAAAAAGACACTGCTCTGGAGGAAAGTCTGCGAGCCTCCTTTGTACTGATTGCTGCCGTGACCGTATTTCTGAACCTTCTGGTTTTTCTTCTTATTGAGCAATTAGCTTTTCTGCTTCGGGTTCCCGAAGAGGTATGGCCGCTGATGCGGGATTATCTGAAAGTTATATTTCTGGGCATTCCGGCAGTGTTTTTTTACAATTATTTTGCTTCTTTTCTGCGGGCTGTGGGCAATTCTCTGGTACCGCTGATCTTCCTCGGCCTTTCCGCTGTGCTGAACATCGGGCTGGATCTTTTTTTCATTATCGGTCTGTCCCGAGGCGTTGCCGGTGCTGCCGAAGCCACGGTGATCTCCCAGTATATCTCCGGCGCCGGAATCAGCGCCTATGCACTGGTCAGCTGTCCACAGCTGCGTGCCCTGAGGCGGATATCCCGGATCCGTTCCCAGGCATTAAGGGAAATCACCAGTTATTCCTTCCTTACCTGCATACAGCAGTCGGTGATGAACCTGGGTATTCTCATGGTACAGGGGCTGGTCAACAGCTTTGGTCCCACCATCATGGCCGCATTTGCTGCCGCAGTAAAGGTCGATGCCTTCGCCTATATGCCGGTACAGGATTTCGGAAACGCTTTTTCTACCTTTATCTCCCAGAACTACGGAGCAAAAAAAGAAGACCGCATACAAAAAGGACTTAAAGGCGCAGTAGTAGCCGCCTGGTCATTCAGTATCCTGGTCTCCTGCATTGTCTGCATATTTGCCCGCCCTTTGATGGGGCTGTTTGTCAAAGCCAGCGAACAGTTGATCATCCTGGAAGGTATGCGTTATCTTCGCATTGAGGGTGCCTTTTACTGTGGCATCGGCTGCCTGTTTCTGCTCTATGGCCTGTATCGGGCTCTGGGAAAGCCGGGGATGTCTGTCGTTCTTACCATTATCTCCCTTGGTACCAGAGTAGCGCTGGCTTATCTGCTGTCTTCGATTCCTTCCATCGGCGTGATCGGCATCTGGTGGTCCGTGCCCACCGGCTGGTTTCTGGCTGATAGTGTGGGGCTCATCTATTATCTGGTGCGAAAGAAGCAGTTGTTTTCGTGATTTTCCCAAAAATGGATGTTGCGTTAGCAAGAATGTTAGAACATCCAAAAATCTTAACGATGTGCCTCAGCTTTGGATGTTATAGGATTGGTCTTTATTATCCAGGTGTTATTTTCTGGCGCACTCTCCGCCTCGTCCGGTCAGAATATCCAGCCCATGCTCCAGATGAGGTAAAATATATTCCAGACACTCAGCCACAGCTTTAGGACTTCCCGGCATATTGACAATCAGCGTCTTCTCACGGATACCGGCAGCGGCACGACTGAGCATAGCCCGACCGGTGATCTGTAAGCTGTACGCACGCATAGCCTCCGGAATGCCCGGCACATCCTTCTGGCAGATCTCTTTTGTGGCTTCCGGCATCACATCCCGTGGAGCAAAACCGGTGCCGCCGGTGGTCAGGATCAGATCTGCGATGTTCTCATCACAAATCTTCGCCATCTTCTCCTTCAGCATCTCTTTCTCATCCGGAAGGATTACCGTTTCCACCACCTGATAGCCTGCATCCTTCATCATCTGCACTATGGCCGGTCCGCTCTTATCTTCGCGTTCTCCCGCATAACCTTTATCACTGGACGTGATTACAGCCACGCGCAGCGGATAAGACAGAATCTCCAGTTCATCTCCCTCAGAGATCACACCGCCTTTAATAACTTTGGTAAACACACCTTCACGGGGCATGATGCAGTCTCCCATCTGCTGGAAAATAGCACATCCCTGATGGCATTTTTTACCGATCTGAGTAAGCTGCAGGATAACATCATTGCAGATAAACTTTGTTCCCACCGGCAATGAACGGAAATCTATGCCCTGTACTACCAGATTTTCGCCAAAAGCTCCATCGATGACCTCTGCACCTCTCTTGCGGAACTCTTCGATCTTGTCCCAGGACAGCAGGCTTACCTGTCTGTGCCATTTCCCGGCATGAGCATCTCCCTCGATGCCGAAATCTTCAATCAGCTTCACAGAATGCACATTGTGCTTCTGAATTCCTTTCGCCTCACTGATGCATGTAGCAATTACCTTTCCCATTTTTTCTTCCTCCTGGCATTTAATGTTTTGTCTATATACGTTTTATTGCTTTTCATCACAGTTCCCGAAAAGAGTATCTGTCTTTCCGCCGTTTCCGAAAACCTCCATCAGTTTTCTGTTATCCTCCAATCTGAGACATCCCTCTTGCCTCATCCTCAGCTGCCTTCTTTTCTTCCTCAAAATGATGCGCTTTCGGTTTTTGTAGAATAGCTTCTTCCATCATCTTCCATAGTGTTTCATCCGAAACTCCCTCTGAGAGGACGGATTTTAAAGCCACACCGCAGTCATACTGCAGACATGTTTTCAAAAATCCATCTGCCGTCAGCCGCACCCTGTTGCATTCATGACAGAATTTGTGGCTTATGGCACTGATGAAACCAATTTTCCCTGTAAATCCGGGCACATCATAGTATCTGCAGGGACCATTTCCTCTTTTTTCACAGTACAGCGTCATTTCACCATAAGTATCCTCGATCAGCTTTCTCAGAATATCTTCTGAGACAAAATGAAACTGCCTGCCCAGACCAATGGGCATCATCTCTATAAAGCGAAGATCAATATCGTATTTTCGGATATACTCCATCAATTCCAGGATTCCCTGCTTCTCAGTACCCAGTACCGGTACACAATTGATCTTCAGCCTCACCTTGCCCTGTTCTGCAGCCAGGCGTATACCTTCCAGCACACGGGATAGCTCATCACGCCTGGTGATCTGTCGGTAAACTTCCGCATCCAGCGTGTCCAGACTTACCGTAATAGCATCTATGCCCGCTTCCACCAGCGCCTCATACTGTTCTGTTAAAAGTACACCGTTGGTGGTGATCGTAACATTGGTAATTCCCGAAATCTTTTTCAACTCTTTTATAAGCCAGACCACATTTTTTCGAACAAGCGGCTCACCGCCGGTAATTTTTATTTTCTTCAGACCATGCTCTGCCAATATCCGGCAAACTCTGAGGATCTCATCGTAGGTCATGATCCGGTCGTGGGGAATATTTTCCATCCCTTCTTCCGGCATACAGTACACGCAGCGGAGATTACACCGGTCCGTCACCGAAATTCTTAAATAGTCTATTGTTCTTCCCTGATTATCCGTCATGGTATATTCATTCCGTTCTTTCTTTTTTATCTTCACTGAATCTTATTTTTCAGCCAGCATCTATCATCTTTCTCATACTCCTGCATGCCTTTTAGCTCGACAAACAGTATTTATTCATATGGATACAACAACAGCAGATTTGCCGGAGCAATACCCAGCTCCTGCGGAAACGACTGCAGTTTTTTGTCCTTTGTCACCCGCCACCAGACATCCGGAGTTCCCTCCTTCTGGTTTAGATAACGAAATTTCAGCGTCCACTCAAAGGGCGACTCCACTTCCTCTGTCAGCATCACAGGAAACAGATTCGTCTTTGCCTTTGGATTAAAATAATGGGCCCGAATACCAATAGCACACAGATCCTGCCGTACCGGCCGCCCGGTCTCCATTATCACCCCGAGATCCGTGATCTCCACAGCGGTCTCTCCAGCTGCACGGGCCGCATAGATATTTTTGCATCCGGTCAGCACCGCCGCCGGAATACTGTGAGGATCCGCAAATACCTCCTTCGTATTGCCCTGATCACATATCTTTCCATGATCCATGACCAGAAGCTTGCCGCACATGGTATATGCCTCGTCTCTGCTGTGGGTCACCAGCATCATTTCCTGCTTAAGCCCTCCCAGCAGATCTTTCACTTCTGTCAAAAGCCTGTCTCGCAGATAGCTGTCCAGAGCGCTGAAAGGCTCGTCCAGAAGAACGATCTCCGGCTTTCCGATCAGAATTCTTGCCAGAGCCACCCTCTGCTGCTGCCCGCCGGAAAGCTGGTGAGGTTTATTTTTCTCTAGTCCCGTAAGCTGCATACGCTCGATCATAGCAGCAACCTGCTTTTTTCTTTCCGCGCGATTTTTTTCCGAAGAAATACCGCAGGAAATATTCTGCTCCACTGTCATATTGTCAAACAGGGCATAATTCTGAAAAAGATACCCTACCTTTCGTTTCTGGGGCGGCAGATCTATCTTTTCTTCACTGTCATACAAAACCCGGCCATTTAACACGATTCTTCCCTTATCCGGCCGGACAATCCCCGCAATACAGCGAAGCGTCAAACTTTTTCCGCAGCCGGAGGCTCCGAGAAGCGCCGTTGGCTCTCCATCCGTCACAAAGTCTGTTTTCAGGATGAAATTTCCCAGTTTCTTTTCAATGCGAACTTCAAGACTCATGCTTTTTCCCTCCCTGCCTGTTTTTTTCGTTCCAGGAGGTTGACACAAAGCAAGACAACCGTACTGATCGCCAGATTCACCAGAACCCAGCGGAAAGCGCCTCCTTCATCATTGGTGCGCCATAACTGATATACTGTGGTAGAAATCGTGGCCGTCCGTCCCGGTGTATACCCGATCAGCATACTGGTGGCGCCATACTCTCCCAGCGCTCTGGCAAAAGCCAGTACCATACCCGCAATAATGCCCTGCTTACATGCCGGCATGCGAATGCGCCAGAACACAAACGTATTGGAAAGTCCCAGAGTTTTTCCGCTCCAGGCCAGTGTCTCATCAAAACTTTCAAAAGCACCTCTGGCCGTCCGGTACATCAGGGGAAACGCCACGACTGCAGCCGCCAGAATACCACCGTACCAGGTCATGGAAAAGCGGATTCCCCACTGTGCCAGCAGCTGTCCCACCGGACGCTTCGGTCCAAAAATGATCAGTAAAAAATAACCGCATACCGTGGGCGGCAATACCATGGGCAAAGTCAGGACTACATCCAACACTCCCTTGAACACCCTCGGCAGCCTGGCAATATAATACGCGGAAAAAATACCCAGAAAAAATACCAGCGTACAGGCAATCGCCGCGATTCTCAAACTGTTATATAAAGGAAACCAGTCCATGTATTCTCCTTCAATTCTTACAGCACGAAGGAATGCAAAGCGCATTCCCCGTGCATATAGTTCATCCATGTTTCTGCACGTATTTGTTCAGTTTATCACAGATACGATTCGCAAGCCCATGAATATCGGTTGCACCAATAAACAGCGCTTATTCAACCGCTGCAAAACCAACCTTTTCAAACACAGCCATGGGTTCATCTGTCTTCAGATAATCCAGAAAATCCTGTGCCTCTTCCTTATGTGTGCTTACATTCAGCACAGCTGCCGGATAGATGACCTGTCCGCACATCTCTTTTGTTGCATTGTCAACAACAGTAAGTCCTGCGCTGAAAGCATCGGTACAGTAGATAATGCCACAGTCCACAGCACCCTCGGATACCTGTGTGGTAACCTCTTTTACGTTGGTACCATAAGTAATGGTACCGGCCTTTGCCAGCTCTTCTTCATCCAACTCATAGTAAGCCAGGATCTTCTGTGTGTACTGTCCCACGGGAACATCGCTGTTACCCATAGCCAGCAAGATGGATCCATCCTTAAGTCCCGCGATCATATCATCGAAGCTGTTGATATTCTTCGGATTGTCCTCCGGAACCACCAGAACTACTTTGTTTTCCAGCAGATTGATGCGGGTACCCTGCTCCACAAAATCCAGACCGTCTGTGTTCACTTCCGGATCGGCAGTGCTGTCCAGCTGATTCATCTGTTTCTGACCGGCACTGATAAACAGATCGCATGCCGCCCCCTGTTCGATCTGCTCTTTCAGTGTTCCCGAAGAGTCAAAATTGAACACCAGGCTGACATTCGGCTCAACGGCCTTGTACAGTTCGGCGATCTCTGTCAGTGTCTCTGTCATACTTGCTGCCGCAAAAACAGTAAGCTCTACGGCATCACCGGTTTCTGCCGGCTGGGACGCCTCTGCCACAGAAGCTTCCGCTGCAGATGATTCTGCCTCGGACTGTGCCGGAGCTTCAGACTGTGTCTCAGATGCCTTTGCTTCACCGGAAGATGCGCATGCGGTCATCCCCAGCATCATTACTGCTGCCATCATTGCTGCAAATACTTTGTTTTTCATGTTACTTTCTCCTTTTTGATTTTCTCAAAATATAATCCAAAATGTGGATTTACACATTATGGTCTTTTCACCATGCCGCGGAGAAGGCATGTTTACTGCGGCTCTTCCGATTCTTCCTGCCGCCTTCGTCAGATACAGATTTTATCAGATTCCCTTGCCAAAACTACAGTTCGGGAAATGACACACCTCACAGTTCAGGCACAGACCGCCCACACCAAGGCCGGCCAGCCACTCTTTCGTCACCGGCACATCTGCCAGAAACCGCGGAAGCGCCAGATCAAAGATCGTACGTTTCGCATACATTACACAGCCCGGAAGACCGCAGACCGGTCGTTTATCCTTACTGTAGCCTGCCAGGAACATGGCTCCCGGCAGCACCGGCGCGCCGTAGCTTACAATATCCACACCGGCATTTTTGATGGCCAGCGGTGTTTTATCATCCGGATCCACACTCATACCGCCGGTACAGATCACCATCTCACAGCCGTCATCCAGCATTTTGCGGATAGCTGCAGTGATCTTTTCGTGATCATCATCCAGGATCACATGAGATACCATCTCGCAGCCAAACTCTTCCATCTTCCTTATTATCTCCGGTGTGAACATATCCTGAATACGTCCATGGTATACTTCATTTCCCGTAGTGATCACACCGTATTTTTTCGGTTTTAACGGATACAGCTGCAAAAGAGGCTTATCCCCCGCCACTGCTTTCGCATGTTCCATCTTTGCTTTTTCAATTACAAGAGGAATGATTCTCGTACCGGCCAGCTTGTCTCCTTTTTTTACGCAGAATCCGGCAGGGCGGGTGGCGATCATCATCTCTCCCAAAGCATTTACTTGCCGCAGACGTTCCACATCTACCATCAAAAGTCCGTCAATATCTGCGATCAGCTCGATCTTACCCTCTTTTGGCTCTGTCGGATGCATATTTGTGCCCTGGCACATATCTCTGAGGATCTCTGCCGCATCGTTTTCATGCAGCATGTTTTCGTTATTTTCCCAGATATAGACGTGATCCTTACCCACACTCAAAAGTACCGGGATATCTTCTTCCCGGATTAGATGTCCTTTACGAAAAACTGCATCCTTGGTCACCCCTTTGATAATCTGGGTAATATCATGACATAATACCTGCCCGACAGATTCTTCTGTTTTCATTAACTTCATGCTAAATTCACCTCATATATTTTCCGAAAACTCATAGACTGTGGCAAGACGTCTACTCCATGCTGCCAAATCCCCATCAGCTCTCTTCTTATCTGATCCAATAAAATATCCGTCTGGCTGATACATCGGTCAGTGTACTCCTGCGCTGTTTGGCCATGACGGACAAAAAGTATTTTTTATAGTAGTCTCGATTTTTGTGCAACATGTATTAATAATCTTGGTATTTTTCTGAATTTATTGTCATTATACCATAACATATGATAATAAATCAACAGCACTACGATAAGAATGTTAATTTTTTAACCGTAAAATATAATGTATGAAATGCTAATATACTATATAAGTTCATTCAGAAGATGTGTTACCCTCCATTTTTTCCTTAACATTGTCCGGTACCTCAATCAGGCCAAACCGGAAAAATATTGCGTATATGTAAGTCACACCTCGGATATCGCCAAGTGCTTTCGGTCTTCCAATCGTCGGCATTTTCTCACCGGTACTGCTCTTTATCTCTGCCACTTTCTTAAAAGCCAGCCGGATAGAGCTCCAGGACAGACTCTTACTGTTTTCTCTGCGGTCAATAAAAAGTTCTTTTGTATAATTGCCGTTTTTCCCCAGTTTAAGCTGATAGGAAAACGACAGGCCTGAATAGGTTTTGAACTCATACTGTTGAAAAGCAATGATACATTGCCATAAGGTATCTTCTCCCGGCTGACTTTGTAAATTTGCCAGGGCCTGCTCCCTGTTCTGCTTTTCTGTAAGTGCTGTCATCGAATACTCCTTTGTCTTTTTGAATGATACTGTCTGCAGATCTGCTCAGTAAATTCACAGATACAATTCACAAACCCATGAAAACCGGCTGCACCGATGGGTTTGCTCACACCTGAATTCTGTTCTTACAGTCTCAGCGGCAAATGATACTGTCTGTTCTGAACAATTACGAAAATCCGATCTAAACTCATGAAAATCAGATGCCACAATAGTAGTATTGTACACCTGATTTTCACTCTTACAATCTCATATTCGCCATATCACCGCAGATTTGCCGCAATAGTCTTAATAACCTCGTCTATCACAATAGGCTTCGCGATATGGGCATTCATTCCGGCATCCAGTGATGCCTGAATATCTTCCGTAAAGGCGTTGGCTGTCATAGCGATAATGGGCATTGTTCTTCCATCGGGTCGA
Source organism: uncultured Lachnospiraceae bacterium (assembly GCA_945827805.1). Lineage (GTDB taxonomy): Bacteria > Bacillota > Clostridia > Lachnospirales > Lachnospiraceae > UBA11957. The sequence goes on along the minus strand of CALZOU010000012.1, from coordinate 112 downwards.
TCAGCCATAGTCCGGATCGCTTTTGTTGCTTCATAGCCGTTCATCTGCGGCATCATGATATCCATACTGTCTCTTATACACATCTCCGAGCCCACGAGACCGTACTAGATCT
>CALZOU010000011.1 GCA_945827805.1 uncultured Lachnospiraceae bacterium | reverse complement strand
CGGCATATAGTAAGGACAAGAGGTGATGAAGCATGAAAAATGAGAAAATACTCAGTCTTTTATCCGGTGAGATCCGGAAAATTTTTGAAAAAACAGCATTGGATGGGAATTGTCTGCAGGAGATCCGGCTCAGATCAGGTAAGCCCCTCATGGTGCTTTCCATGGGCAGGGAACTGTTTCTTGATCAGGTAGGAAGAGCCTGGTCTGCAGCAAAGCAGGGCTATGTTGTCAGTAAGGATGAGGTGACAGAGGCACTGGAGCATCTGAGCAGATATTCCATGTATGCCTACGAAGAAGATGTACGGCGGGGGTTTCTGACGGTGCAGGGCGGACACAGGGTTGGTCTGTCCGGGAGATGTGTAATCGAAAAAGAAAGAATTTATGGGATCCGGGACATTTCTTTTCTGAATATCCGTATTGCCCATCAGATCAGGGGATGCGCAGAACCGATTTTGCCCTATGTTTACCGGGATGGACAATTGATGAATACACTGATCGTGGCTCCGCCGGGATGCGGAAAGACCACAGTGCTCAGAGATCTGATCCGTCTGGTTTCGGATGGCAATGCTCTGGCGGATGGACAGTCTGTGGCGGTGGTGGATGAGCGCTCAGAGCTGGGCGGCTGCAGCCAGGGGGTGCCTCAGAATGATCTGGGAGTGCGCACGGATGTGCTGGATGGCTGCCCGAAGGCAGAAGGAATGCTGTTGATGATCCGATCTATGGCACCGTCTGTGCTGGCGGTGGATGAACTGGCAGGAGAGGCGGATAAAAGGGCACTTCTGACGGCTTTTGGCTGTGGCGTCAAGGTTCTTGCCACTGCGCACGGCGCCCATCTGGGAGACGTTCGCAAAAGGGAGGACATAGGCTCTTTGTGGGCGGAAGGATATTTTTCACGCTGCCTGGTTTTGGAGGATCAGGGCGGGCCGGGAAAACTTCTGGCAGTGTTTGACCGGGAAAAGGGATGTCTGTTCAGAAGGAAAAATGCAGAATGTCTGTGCGGATGAGTCTTGCGTGGCTCTGTATTCTTTGTGCCGGCGGGCTGGGATTTCTGAAAGGACAGAGACTCAGAAAAAGGATCCGCATACTGGAGAGGATCGTGCGGCTTCTGGATCATATGGAAAGAGAACTGGAATTTGGCCGGGAACCTTTACCGGAGGTTTTTAAGAAGCTGAGCGAAAAAAACACCGGTGAGCTGAAAGCGTTTCTGGAGCATGCAGCGGTACAGATGCAGCAGGGGAAGGACAATATTGCGGCGGTTTTTGCGGAAAATGTCAGAACGTATCTGTCCGAGGGGGATCTTTTTGCAGAGGATCTGCAGCGTTTGTATGCACTGGGCAGTGAGCTGGGCTATCCCGACAGACAGCTGCAGATCCATACCGTGGCCGTCTACCGTCAGGAGATTAAAGAACTTCTGGATGAACTGAAAAAACAGTATCCGCAGTCCTGCAGGCTGTTTCGGACACTGGGGATGGCAGCAGGGATCCTGCTGGCGGTACTATTATGGTGACGGGAAGGGGGAAAGGTCTGTGGAAATAAGCATGCTGTTTCGGATCGGGGCAGTGGGGATACTGGTTTCGGTGCTGACACAGGTGCTGAAGCACAGCGGCAGAGATGAACAGGCATTTCTGGCCAGTCTGGCCGGACTGGTGCTGGTGCTGATGTGGATCATTCCCTATATTGCGGATCTGTTTGGATCCATTGAAACTCTGTTTGGTTATCCGTGACAGAAACGGAGGGCATATGGAAATCTATAAGGCAGCGTTGATCGGCATAGCCGGTGTTCTTTTCGGACTTTTGTTTAAAGGATATCGGGAAGAATACACACTGTACTTAAGTCTGACAGCCGGGCTACTGATTCTCTTTCTGGCGGGAACCCAGCTGAAAGAGGTGGCGGAGGCGGTGCGTCTTTTGCAGGAAAATCTGCAGATCGAGGACAGCTATATCCGCATTCTGATGAAGATGCTGCTGGTCACCTATGTGGGACAGTTTGCGGCAGCGGTGTGCAGAGACTGCAATAATTCCGTGGTGGCAGGACAGATCGAGCTGTTCGCGAGGCTTACGCTGGCGGCCCTTGGCATGCCGGTGTTTGTGGCCTTGCTGCAGCTTGTCACGGATATTCTTGGTGTATGAAGAAGGTATATGTGATACTCTTCTTTGTACTGGTGCTGTGCTGGATAAAACCAGTGCGGGCAGAAGATGAAATACAGATCCCACAGCTGGCTGAACTTCAGGAGGCTGGGGATGCATTGCTGGATGATAGAAAAACGGATATAAGAGAGATTTTTTCACGCCTGATGCAGGGGGAAGATCCCCTGTCGGCGGCAGAATTAGAACAGCAGATCAAGTCGCTTCTCAGTGAGTTTGTGGACAATGCCACACTTTTACTGCGGCAGATTCTGCTTCTTTTACTGTTTTCGGCGGTTTTTCGGGTGCTTTCGGGGATCGTACAGGATACGAGGATCAGCGAGACGGGGTTTTATATTCTGTATATGCTGCTTGCCACTCTTTTGATCAGAGATTTTTCAGAAGAGACGGAGAAAATTGGGACGCTTTTGCAGGAACTCTGTTCTTTTATGCAGGTAGCTTCTGCCGCCTGCAGTCTGGCCATGGTGGGGGCCGGGGAAGTAACAGCTGCCGCTTTTTTTACCCAGGGACTACTGCTTTTGGTGACGCTGACGCAGTGGCTCATCGGACGGGTGTTTCTGCCGGTGACCCAGTGCAGTGTGCTGCTGGCGGTTTTTGACCGGATCAGTGAAAAAAGGCTTTTGTCCGATCTGGGAGAATTGATGGAGAAGGCTGTACTGTGGGGCATGAAAACTGTGATCGCAGCAGTGACAGGTGTGCAGATCCTCAGAAATATGCTGGCTCCGGCGCTGGATACACTGAAACGTTCGGCCCTGGGAAAGGCAGCACAGGCTATTCCGGGCATCGGCAATATGGTGGGATCGGCGGCGGAGGTACTTCTTGCGAGTGCAGTGCTGATCAAGAGCTGCCTGGGTATCGTGATTTTGCTGATCCTCGTCATGGCCGGACTGTCACCCCTTTTGCATATGGTGTTAAAATGTGCTGTATTTTATCTGGCGGCCGCTTTTGGACAGCCGGTGGCGGATCCCAGGATAGTGGGATGTATACGGGCTGTGGCCAGAGGATATGTTATCTGCCTGAAAATCCTGTCAGGGACGCTTTTGCTTTTTTTTCTGGCGGTGGCGGTTATGGCAAAAACGGGGTGAAAGGAAGAGAAGATGAAAGCATGGCTGTTTTCCTGGGTTCGAATGCTGATCATCTGTACGGTGTGCATACAGCTGATCCTTCTTTTTGTAACAGAGGAGCAGTACCGGAAATACATTCAGATGTTTTTGTCCATGCTGTTTTTGCTGATCCTGTTTCGCCCGCTTTTGTCGATGGGAGATCTGGGGGAAAAACTGCAGGAAGAGTTGTCTGACTGGTCGGCAAAATGGGAATACAAAGAGGCAGCAGCGGGAAGAGTGTGGGATACAGAAGAAGAGGATGTGCTGGTGAAAAAAGCCATTCGACAGAAGCTTAAGGAAGATATGGAACAGCTTTTGCAGGAGGAGGGAATGGAACTTCTGGATATGGATTGTTCGATCCGTCTGGGAGAAAACGACGCAAAGATCACGAGGATTTCCGTGACAACGGCTTTTGCGAAAGACCATCCGGGATCCCCTGCAAAGATGGAAGAAACATTGAAAACGCGTCTTGGCAAAAGGTATGAGCTGAGTGATGGGCAGATTCAGGTAAGTGTCCGACAGTGAGAGGACAGGGAGGCGGCATGGAGGCATGGCGGGAGCGAGTGCGGCTGTTTCTGCGATCCAGAAAAAAGGAACAGCTGCTGACGGCCCTACTGGTGGCGGCAATTCTTCTTCTGGCTTTCTGGCCAACGAAAAGCCGGGAGGATACCGATGGGGAAGAGACTGTGCAGAGCGTGCCTTTGGAAACAGAGCAGGCCGCAGATATAAATAATGAGAGAAAAAATCTCGAAAATCAGCTAAAGGAAATGCTGCAGCAGGTGGAAGGTGTCGGCATGGTGGATGTGGCGATCACTCTGGAATCCACAGGCAGTAAAACGGTGGAAAAGGATACACCGGATTCCAGCAGCAGTTCGCAAAAAAGCGGCGGAGGAGAAAGCGAGAAGAGCGAGAACAGGAGTACACAGGAGGAAACGGTATATCTGGAGAGTGCGGATGGTACCAAAACTCCCTATGTGATCAAAGAGACCATGCCGGAGGTGCGCGGTGTGCTGGTGATCGCCCAGGGAGCGGACGATCCCCGTATCGTGGCGGAAATAAAGGAAGCGGCAATGGCATTATTCCATCTGGAAGCCCATAAAATTAAAGTGATGAAAATGAAATAAGTAAAGGAGAATTCCACGTTGAAAAGAGTCCTGAAAAAGAATCGCCTGATGATCACGGTGCTGGCGGTCATGGTAGCTGCCGCCGGTTATCTGAATTACAATGGAGCGAATCTGAACAAGGCAAAGGAGCCGGATACCACGCAGACAGCGGAGATATCACCGGCCAAGGAGGACATTGACAGCATGGATTTTGACATTACGGACACTACGGCATTGCTGGATGAAAACAAAGCTGCCACAGAGAAAAAGAAGGGTGACGATACTGAGGAAATGAAAGAAGGAGAAACGGTAACTTCTACACTTCCTGTAACTTCTGAGACAGAGGAAAGTAATATTGAGGATACGACAGGAACAGAAACAGACAGTACACAGACCGGAGAAAGTCTCCCCGGGGAGACAGTGCTGACCAGCGCGGCGGCGGCCTATGTGACGCAGGCCAGACTGGAGCGGGAGCAAGTGCGTTCTCAGAATAAGGAAGTGCTGCAAAACATCATCAACAATAAGGATCTGTCTGAGAATGAGATCCAGAAAGCGGTGAATTCTCTGTCAGAACTGACAGACTGTGCGGAAAAAGAAGCCGCCGCAGAGACTCTTCTGGAGGCGCAGGGCTTCACCAATGCGGTGGTCAGCATGACAGGCGATACGGTGGATGTGGTAGTGGATGCCGCTTCGCTGGATGAGACAGGTAAGGCCCGCATAGAAGACGCGGTAAAAAGAAAAACCGGCGTCAGTGTGGAGAATATCGTGATCACTCCGGTGCGCTCAGAGTAATGAAAAAACCTTAAGCTGTTTATTGCGTTTGCGGAATTTTTATAGTACAATCGGAGTATTGTGTAAAACTATGTCTGCCGGAGAGCTTTTCGGGGAATACTTCCGAAAAAGACGGCTGATGCTGTGAACAGACAATGGAGGTAATTTTGGGTAATTATACGAAAGAAATAGAAAAACGCCGCACATTCGCGATCATTTCTCATCCGGATGCCGGTAAGACGACGCTGACAGAGAAATTCCTTCTGTACGGCGGTGCCATCAATCTGGCCGGATCTGTTAAGGGAAAGGCTACGGCCCGTCATGCAGTGTCCGACTGGATGGAGATCGAAAAGGAGAGAGGTATTTCTGTTACCTCATCCGTACTGCAGTTTAATTATGATGGCTACTGCATCAATATTCTGGATACGCCCGGCCATCAGGACTTCTCGGAGGATACATACCGTACTCTGATGGCCGCCGATTCGGCTGTTATGGTGATCGATGCATCCAAAGGTGTAGAGGCGCAGACACGAAAGCTGTTTAAGGTCTGTGTTATGCGTCATATTCCGATTTTTACATTTATCAACAAGATGGACCGGGATGCCAACGATACCTTTGATCTGCTGGACGATATCGAGAAGGAGCTGGGGATCGCTACCTGTCCCATCAACTGGCCCATCGGTTCCGGTAAGAAATTCCGCGGTGTCTATGACAGAAATACCGGAAAAGTACTGACTTTCTCCGATACCATGAAGGGTACGAAGGAAGGTCTGGAGGAAGAGATCGATCTTAACGATCCGCATCTTCTGGATGTAGTGGACGAGGATCAGAAGGAACAGCTGGAAGAGGAAATCGAACTGCTGGACGGTGCCAGCGCAGAGTTTGACCAGGAAAGAGTCAGCAAAGGTGAGCTGTCTCCCGTATTTTTCGGATCGGCTCTGACCAACTTCGGTGTGGAGACTTTCCTGAAACATTTCCTGAAGATGACTTATTCTCCGCTGCCGAGAAAGGCAGATGTGGGCATCATCGATCCGATGGAAGAGGATTTTTCTGCTTTTGTTTTCAAAATCCAGGCCAATATGAACAAGGCACACAGAGACCGTATCGCTTTTATGCGTATCTGTTCCGGCCGTTTTGATGCGGGCATGGAGGTCTACCATGTGCAGGGAGATAAAAAAATGCGTCTGTCCCAGCCGCAGCAGATGATGGCTTCGGACCGTCATGTGGTGGATGAGGCTTTTGCCGGAGATATCATCGGTGTATTTGATCCCGGTATTTTTTCCATCGGTGATACCATCTGTATGCCGGGTAAGAAATTTGCCTATGAAGGTATTCCTACCTTTGCCCCGGAACATTTCGCCCGTGTGCGCCAACTGGATACCATGAAGAGAAAACAGTTTATCAAGGGTATCAACCAGATTGCTCAGGAGGGTGCAATTCAGATCTTCCAGGAGTTTAACACCGGTATGGAAGAGATTATCGTGGGTGTAGTCGGTGTACTGCAGTTTGATGTTCTGAAATACCGTCTGGAAAATGAGTACAAGGTGGATATCCGCCTGGAAATGCTGCCCTATGAACATATTCGCTGGATCGAGAATAAGGAAGAGGTGGATGTGGAACATCTGACAGGTACCAGTGATATGAAGAAGGTTATGGATCTGAAAGGCAACCCGCTGCTTCTGTTTGTTAATCCCTGGAGCGTGGGCATGACGCTGGACAGAAATAAAGGCCTGAAACTGGCAGAGTTCAGTAAAAATTAGGGCAATGCCCCTTTATTTCGTCAGAGGTTTTTGTTATAATGACAAAAGAACGCACAACCGGTGCAAGAGGAGGGACATATGGCAGAAGTTACGATCGAAGGAAGAGACACGTATACAATATATGATAACCAGTCCATCGGTAAGGTTGATATTGCTGATGAGGTTGTAGCTATCATCGCAGGGCTTGCCGCTACAGAGGTAGAGGGTGTGTCTGCGCTGAGCGGACATATCACCTATAGTGATGTACCGAGACTCAGCCGCAAGAATCTGGCCAAGGCTGTCCGCATTGCAGTAGAGGATGGCGTGGTCAAAGCTTCACTGAGCGTATACCTGAAGTATGGCTACAGCATTCCGAAGACCTGTACACTTGTGCAGGATAAAGTAAAATCAGCAATCGAAAACATGACCGGACTTACCGTGTCCGATGTGGATATCAGTATTGCAGGCGTGGACGTTGACAAGACTAAATAATGCATCGTAGGATGAAATTGTAAAGAGGGCCCGCAGCAAGTATCGGACCCTCTTTTTTTAGAAATGGGGAAACTATGAAAAGAACTGAATTGAGAGAAAACATTTTTAAACTGCTTTTTGTGAGTATGTTTACAGAGAAGGAAGAAATGCCTGAGCAGCTGCAGCTGTATTTCGAAGGTCTGGGCCAGCTGGCTGAGAACGACCAGACTTATATGGAAGATAAAGTGGGGTCCGTGCTGGAAAAAGAAAAGGAGATCGATGAGATCCTGAACAGCACATCAAAAGGATGGAAGACAAAACGAATGAGCAAGGTTGACCTGACCATCCTGCGTCTTGCGGTTTACGAAATGCTGTTTGATCCGGATGTGCCCACCGGTGTGGCCATCAACGAAGCTGTAGAGCTGGCAAAACAGTTTGGCGGTGACGATTCCGCTTCTTTTATCAATGGTATTCTTGGCAAGATCGCGGCTGCCCATGAGAAAAAAGAAGCATCCGCTGAGCAGATGGAGACAGAAAAAGCATGAACAAAGCCTGGTCTGTGGGAGAGGTAAACCGCTATATCAGCAATATGTTCGGACAAGATTTTCTCCTCAGGAATATTGCGGTGCAGGGGGAAGTATCCAACTGTAAGTACCATACGTCGGGACATATTTATTTTTCCCTGAAGGATGAGACGGGGGCTATCGCCTGTGTGATGTTTGCCGGTCAGAGAAAAGGGCTGGCTTTTCGCATGAAGGATGGCGACAACGTGATCGTCAGCGGTTCCGTCAGTGTATATGAGAGGGATGGCCGTTATCAGTTGTATGCCAGACAGATCACGCTGGTGGGTGCAGGTCTTCTGTATGAGAAATATCTGGCGCTGAAGCAGGAACTGGAAGAGATGGGCATGTTTGCTCCACAGTATAAGCAGCCGATCCCCAGGGTGGTACGGCGGCTGGGGGTGGTCACTGCGCCTACGGGGGCAGCGGTACAGGATATCCGAAACATTGCTCTCAGAAGAAATCCTTATGTGCAAATCATCCTTTACCCGGCGCTGGTGCAGGGCGAAGGTGCCAAAGAAAGTATCGTAAAGGGTATTCAGACGCTGGATAAAGCCGGTGTGGATGTGATGATCGTAGGCCGCGGCGGCGGTTCCATAGAGGATCTCTGGGCATTCAATGAGGAATGTGTGGCCAGAGCTGTATTTGAGTGCGAGACACCGGTCATTTCAGCGGTGGGCCATGAGACAGATACCACCATCATTGACTATGTGGCAGATCTTCGGGCCCCCACACCCTCTGCGGCGGCAGAGCTGGCTGTTATGGATGTGGCATCATTTGATCAGCAGCTTATGCAGTACAGAAACCGTCTTGACAGAGATATGATGAATGTACTGCAGAATAAGCGGCAGCAGCTTGCACAGCTGAAACTTCGGGTCACGGCATCCAGTCCGGAAAATCAGTTGCTGCAGAAAAAACAGTATCTGGATGAGCTCAGCAACCGTTTGCAGTACCGTATGCAGGAGAAATACACGGCATCCAGAAACCGTCTGGAACTGTTTATTGAAAAACTCAATGGACTGTCACCCTTAAGGCGGCTCAGCCGGGGATATGCCTATGTGGAAGATGATAAAGGCAGCTGCCTTACCTCTGTTTCTCAGGTGAAGGCGGGGGACAGTGTCAAAATCCATGTGACTGACGGATATATCCGTGCACTGGTGCAGGAAAAAGAAACGATAGAACGCCGGGAGGAGAACTGATATATGCAGGAACAGGAAAAAAAGGAGCCTACGCTGGAAGAAAATTTCAGCCAGCTGGAGCAGGTGATCCGTAACCTTGAAAACAGAGAGATCAGCCTGGAGGATTCTTTTAAAGAATATCAGAAGGGCATGCAGCTGATCAAAAGCTGCAGCGAAACCATTGACAGAGTGGAAAAGAAGATGCTGAAGATCAGTGAAAATGGAGAATACAGTGAATTTTGAGGATAAACTGGCTGTAAAGACAGCCGAGACGGAAAAAATACTGGAAAGCTATCTGCCAGAGGAAACCGGTTTTGCCGCCCGTCTGGCGGAAGCCATGAATTACAGCATGAGAGCAGGCGGTAAGCGGCTGCGTCCTTTATTTTTAAAAGAAGCGTATCTTCTGTTTGGCGGTGAGGAAAAGGTGTGTGAGCCTTTTATGGCGGCTATTGAGATGATCCATACCCATTCCCTGATTCATGACGATCTTCCTGCCATTGACAATGACGATCTGCGCCGGGGCAAGCCGACGACCCATAAAATGTATGGCGAGGCTTTGGGCGTATTGAGCGGTGATGCACTGTTAAATTTTGCTTATGAGACAGCAATGCAGGCTTTTTCTTTGTCGGAGGACACGGGACGGATCGCACAGGCATTGATGATCCTGGCAGAGAAGACCGGAATCCACGGTATGCTGGGCGGTCAGAGTGTAGATGTGATGAACGATGGCAAAGTGCTTTCCAGGGAAATGCTGGATTATATTTACGAGCATAAAACTTCGCGTCTGATCGAAGCACCTCTGATGATCGGTGCTGTTCTTGCCGGGGCAGATGAGAAGGAAGTAAAAACGATGGAACGGATCGGTTATCTGACCGGTATCGCCTTTCAGATCGAGGACGATATTCTGGATATCACCTCTACAGCGGAAGAACTGGGCAAACCGATCCACAGTGATGAGAAAAACCATAAGGTAACTTATGTGACATTACGTGGACTTGAAGGAGCAAAGGAGGACGCCAGAAGCATGACAGATGAAGCCATGAAGCTTCTGGACAGCCTGCCGGTGCGGAATGTATTTCTGCAGGAACTTCTGGAGAGTCTGATTGGAAGAAAAAGGTAGAGAATTATGATTCTGGAACAGATACAGCATCCAAATGATGTGAAAAAGCTGGAGGAAGATAAGCTGCCTGTGCTGGCGCAGGAGATCAGAGAATTCCTGATCCGAAAGGTCAGTGAAACAGGAGGTCATCTGGCCTCCAATCTGGGTGTGGTGGAGCTGACGATCGCGCTGCACCGTGTGCTTACGTTTCCCCAGGATAAGCTGATCTGGGACGTGGGCCATCAGGCCTATACCCACAAGATCCTGACAGGCAGAAAAGAGGGCTTTGACACACTGAGAAAATATGGCGGCATGAGCGGTTTCCCCAAGAGGGCGGAAAGTGACTGCGATTGCTTTGATACAGGACACAGCACCACATCCCTCTCTGCGGGACTTGGCATGGTCAAAGCCAGAGATATGCTGAAAAAGAACTATAAAGTATTCGCCGTGATCGGTGACGGATCTTTTACTGGCGGTATGTCTTTTGAAGCATTGAACAATGCGGCAGAGCTAAAGACAAATTATTGTATGGTATTAAATGATAATAACATGTCCATTGCTCCAAATGTGGGCGGTCTGTCCACATACCTGGGCAATATTCGTACCACAGAAGCCTATACTGATCTGAAAATGGGTGTGACCAATGCACTGCAGAAAGTACCGAGAGTGGGAAACCATATGGTGGATACGATCCGAAAGACCAAGAGCAGTATCAAACAGCTGGTGATTCCGGGTATGCTTTTTGAAAATCTGGGTGTGACCTATCTGGGACCCATAGATGGACACAATATTCGTCAGATGGAGAGGGCCTTCAGGGAGGCAGCCCGGGTGGAAGGCCCTGTGCTGATCCATGTGGTGACAAAGAAAGGCAAGGGATATGGACCGGCGGAGAGATATCCGGATCGTTTTCACGGCACAGGTCCTTATGATATCCGCACAGGTGTATTGAAAGATCCAAAAACAAAACCGGATTACACCGATGTGTTTGGTGAGGCGCTGAAAAACTGGGCGTTTTCTCATCGAAAGACCGTGGCAGTCACTGCGGCTATGCCTTCGGGCACCGGAGTAAAGGCCATCCTGGAGGTGGGAAAGGACAGACTGTTTGATGTGGGTATTGCAGAGGAACATGCAGTGACTTTTGCCGCAGGTCTTGCAGTAGGAGGCCTGACACCGGTGGTGGCCATCTATTCATCGTTTTTGCAGAGAGCAGTGGATCAGATGATGCACGATGTCTGTATGCAGAAGCTTCATGTGGTTTTTGCGGTAGACAGAGCCGGTCTGGTGGGCAGCGACGGAGAGACTCATCAGGGTTGTTTTGATTTGAGCTATCTGTCCATGATGCCTCATATGCAGGTTTTGGCACCTATGGATCGCCATGATCTGGAACAGATGTTTGTCTATGCCATGGAAGCTAATGGTCCGGTGGCACTTCGTTATCCGAGAGGCACTGCCCTGGACGGCATCCATCATGCGCAGCCTGAGATCCATGAAGGCGAGGGGGAGATCCTCCGTCTGGGCAAGGGGACAGCATTTCTTGCCGTGGGAAGTATGGTAAAGACAGCGCTGGATGCGGCTGAACTTTTACAGGAGGAAGACGGTGACTCAGTGACCGTTGTAAATATGCGATTTGTCAAACCGCTGGATACAGGACTGATCGACAATCTGTTAAAGGATCATGACTGTGTGATTACGCTGGAGGACAATGTCATTACCGGCGGCTTTGGCGAGCAGACGGCGGATTATATCTGCCGCAGGCGAGAGGACGTACACATTGAACATGTGGCTGTGCCGGACAGCTTTATCACTCATGGTTCAGTGGATCAGTTGAGAAAACTTCTCGGTATGGACGCTGAGTCTGTAGCAGGCAGAGTCAGAGCCTACCGCGGCAGACAGGAGAAAAAGGCATGAAAGAACGATTGGACGTACTGCTGGTAAACCGGGGACTGGCGGCTTCCCGGGAAAAGGCCAAGGCCGTGATCATGGCCGGCATCGTCTATGTAGACGGGCAGAAAGAAGATAAAGCAGGAGCCACATTTGTGGATACGGTTAATATTGAAGTCAGGGGAAATACTCTGAAATACGTCAGCCGGGGCGGACTGAAACTTGAAAAGGCCATGAGTCATTTCGGACTGAGTCTGGAAGGAAAGGTCTGCATGGATGTGGGTGCTTCTACCGGCGGTTTTACCGACTGTATGCTGCAAAATGGCGCGGTAAAGGTGTATTCCATTGATGTGGGACACGGTCAGCTGGACTGGAAACTGAGAAATGATCCCCGGGTGGTCTGTATGGAGAGGACAAATATCCGGTATGTGACACCGGAGGATATCGGTGAGCCGGCTTCGTTTGTGTCTATCGACGTATCTTTTATTTCTCTGACAAAAGTACTGACGCCGGTGAGGGAGCTTTTGGCCGAGAATGGTGAAATTGTCTGTCTGATCAAACCTCAGTTTGAGGCCGGCCGGGAAAAGGTAGGCAAAAAAGGTGTAGTCAGAGATCCGAAGGTACATCTGGAAGTGATCCGTGCGGTGATGGATTTTGCGTCTTCCATTGGCTTTGAGATCCTGCATCTGGAGTTCTCTCCGATCAAAGGGCCGGAGGGAAATATTGAATATCTGCTCCATCTGAAGAAACAGCCGGAGGGCTATGTACAGGATAATATTCCGGTGGATCCGGAGACTATTGTAGCCATGGCGCATCAGACGCTGGATAAATAAGGTATAGTTATTGTTCACTGACAGGCCGGTAAACAGTAACAAGGTGTATCTTTTCAGACGCCTGCCGGAAGTTTTTTGACTTCCGGCGGGCTGAAGGGTTACGACGGAGAACATATGAAAGCATTTACGATTATCACGAATGATATTAAAGACAAAAATCTCGAAGTTACCAACCAGATCGTTAATTATGTCAGAGAACACGGCTGCAACTGTACGGTGATGAATACGAAGCATCGCAGCCAGGAGGGCAAGTATCACTATACGGATGCCAGCCAGATCCCGGAAAATACGGACTGTATCATCGTGCTGGGCGGTGACGGTACCCTTTTGCAGGCGGCCAGGGATGTGGTGGACAGGGATATTCCTCTTCTGGGCATTAATCTTGGCACTTTGGGATATCTGGCGGAGATCGACCGGCATATGGTGATCCCGGCACTGGATCATTTGCTGGCGGATGATTATACGATAGAGAGCCGTATGCTGCTGACGGGAACGGTATTCCATAAGGGAAAACAGATTGCCAGTGATCTGGCGTTGAATGATATTGTTATCGGCAGAGAAGGTTCTTTCCGTGTGGTGAATTTCCTGAGCTTTGTCAATGATCAGTATCTGACTTCCTATAAAGCGGACGGCATTATTATTTCTACTCCTACGGGATCAACGGGATACAGTCTGTCGGCGGGGGGACCTATTATTGCGCCTTCAGCTTCACTTTTAATGATGACACCGCTGGCTCCTCATACGCTGAATACCCGCAGTATCGTACTTTCGGCGGATGACAAGATCAGTGTAGAGATCGGTCCGGGCCGGGATGGCGAAGAAGAAAAAGGCATGGTTTCTTTTGACGGAGATACCAGCATCCGTATGGTGACGGGAGATCGCATCGATATCAGGCGGGCACAGCAGAATACGCGCATCGTTAAGATCAGCAACCAGAGTTTTCTGGAAACACTGCGAAAAAAAATGAGCAATACGTAACAGCTCGGAACATATATATATTGTATCTGTGAAAGTGCTGAACAGATACGATCTGTGGTAAATGATCAGATTTGTAACAATACATTTTTGTCGGGGGTAAAAGATGAAACTGGCTAGACATGACAAGATCCTGGAACTGATTTCCAGAGAGCAGATCGAGACCCAGGAGGAACTGGCAAAACGGCTGCAGGCAGAGGGGTTCCAGGTTACCCAGGCTACCGTATCGAGAGATATCCGGCAGCTGAAGCTGACCAAAACAGCCGGGCCAAATGGTCGCTCACACTATATTGTACAGAAGGAAGCACAGCAGGAGCTGGGCGGTAAATATATACAGGTGCTCAAAAACGGGTTTTCCGGTATGGATACGGCACAGAACCTTTTAATCATCCATACGGTCTCCGGTATGGCTATGGCGGTGGCAGCAGCTCTGGACGAACTGAAAATCCAGGGGATCGTTGGCTGTATTGCAGGAGATAATACCATCATGTGCGCAACAAAATCCTCGGAGATCGCGCAACAGGTAATGGCGCAGATAGATAAGATGCTGAACGGACGGTAGAAAATATGCTTACACACGTACATGTGAAAAATATGGCCCTGATCGATGAGGCAGAAGTGGAATTTGGACCGGGATTAAATGTGCTGACCGGCGAGACCGGTGCAGGTAAATCTATTCTGATCGGTTCTGTGGGTATGGCTCTCGGAAAAAAGACTTCCCGGGATGTTATCCGGGAGGGGGCGGATCATGCGCTGGCAGAGCTGGTGTTTGAGGTCGAGGATTCAAAGACTATAGCCGAGCTGGCTGCCATGGACATTGTACCCGAGGACGGACAGATCATCATCAGCCGCAGACTGCAGGAAAGCCGCAGTATCTGTAAAATAAACGGTGAGATATGCACAGCGGCAGCTGTACGAAAGGCTGCGGCATTGCTTTTGGATATTCATGGACAGCATGAGCATCAGTCCCTTCTGTATACAGACCGTCAGCTGGATTATCTGGATGATTATGGCCAGGAAAATACAGCAGCGCTGAAAAAGAAGGTGGCGGAGGATTATGACCGGTACAGAGTCTGCAAAAAAGAGCTGGAAAATCTCTGCCTTGATGAAGAACAGAAGAAACGCCAGCTGGATTTTCTGGAATTTGAAGTCAATGAGATCGAAGAAGCGGCCCTGAAAAAAGGCGAGGATGAAGAACTGGAGACTCAGTTTCGCCGTATGCTCAACAGTCAGAAAATCACAGAAGCACTGACAGAGGTATATGCCATGACCGGCTACGAGGAAATGCACAGTGCAGGATCCATGATCGGCTATGCCATGCAGAGGATGCAGGCGGTGATGTCCCTGGATGATCGTCTGGAAGGACTCAGCCAGACCATCAGCGATATTGACGGCCTGGTCAATGATTTTAACAGAGATATTTCCGACTATATGTCTGAGCTGACTTTTTCCGAGGAAGAGTTTGCTACGGTCAGCGACCGACTGAATCTGATCAATCATTTAAAGGAAAAATATGGCAATACTTTTGAAGATATCCAGAAATATGCTAAAGAAAAACGTATAGAACTGGATAAATTGAAGCATTATGAAGAATATAAAGCTGAACTGGAGCAGAAATGTAAGATGTATGAAAAAACTCTTACGGAAAGCTGCGATAAGCTCAGTGAGCAGAGAAAAAAGAGTGCTGCCGAATTTGAAAAGAAACTGACGGAGCATCTGCTGGATCTGAATTTTAATGATGTTCGTTTTCGGATACGTTTCGAAAAATCGCAGCATTTTTCGGCAAACGGAACGGACAGCATTACCTTTTTGATCTCCACCAATCCCGGTGAACCCATGCGCGAACTGGCTGCGGTGGTTTCTGGCGGTGAGCTTTCCCGAATCATGCTGGGTATCCGTACCCTGCTGGCAGAGCAGGAACATACGGGCACGCTGATTTTCGATGAGATCGATACAGGTATCAGCGGACGTACAGCGCAGAAGGTGGCAGAAAAGATGGCTCTGATCAGCCGGGGCTGTCAGGTGCTTTGTATTACCCATTTACCCCAGATCGCGGCTATGGCGGATTGTCATTTTGAAATTGAAAAATCCGTGGAAAACGGTGTGACAAGAACCACTGTGCGCCGTCTGGAGGAAGAGGAAACCTGCGAGGAACTGGCCAGAATGCTGGGCGGTACGCAGATCACCGATGCGGTGTACGAAAATGCGCGGGAGATGAAGCGACTGGCGGGAGAATGCAAAGGAGCAATCCACCGATAACAATCTGTTTGGACAATGCTATGGAGTTGTCTGTTGAAATGCCTGTTTGGAGAGCGCAAGGAGGAGATTTCGTGCAATGACACATCCTGCCATCCTTGTCGCAAACTGTCAGATTTTAAATAAAATATCGACATATACTAAATGTGAAAGAGAGTTCATGAATCATACGATGAACTCTCTTTCTTTGTCTGACAGTGCTTCATCCTGTGACTTAGATCGTCATGTCAGATTACAAGAGGGTCAGTACAGTCAGACATCTGTCGGTTTTGCAGGCTTTGGAAAGGATGTGGTCAGATGCGGGAAGAACGCCAAAAAAAGCTGAGGACAGCCATGTTTTTTCTGATGATGAGCATGGCTGTTGGCGTGACGGATACCGAAGCGGCAGATACCAAGGACAAAGCCGGAGGCAAAGCAGTACAGGCAGGAGAAAGGGTCACCATATCCGGAGAAACCATTGGTGTATATCTGGAGACAGCCGGTGTGCTGGTGGCGGATATTGGTACCTTAAATGACAGCAGCGGAAATCACGTGACACCTGCCGAACATATTGCGAGAGCAGGGGATTATATCCAGAAGGTCAACGATGAGACAATACTTACGAAAAGTCAGTTGATAGACATAATGAGAGAAAATCACGGAGATGAAGTGGCATTATCGGTGTGCCGTGACGGAGAAACGATTGAATATAAGCTTGAGCCTGCAAAAACAGAGGACGGAAGCTATAAGCTGGGCCTGTGGGTGCGGGACGATCTGCAGGGCATAGGCACCATGACCTATGTCGGTGAGAACGGAAGCTTCGGGGCGCTGGGGCACGGTATCAGCGATAGTGAAAGCGGCAGCCTGCTAAGTCTGTCCGGGGGAACACTGTACAAGGCCGGTATCCTCGAAGTGAAAAAAGGGCAGAGCGGATCTCCCGGAGAACTCAAAGGCAGCATCTGCTATGCAGACAGTGAGATACTGGGAACCATCAGGTAAAACACATCCTGCGGCGTATTCGGCCGGCTTTCCACACCGGTAAACGGTATTACAAGTGCCGTGGTGGCTTCCAGAGATCAACTGCATACGGGGGATGCCTGTATCTACTGCAATGTGGGCGATGGTGTACAGAAATACGACATCCGTATTGAAAAGATACGAAAGAATACAGAAGAGAAAAATAAAAGCTTCGTCATCCGGGTGACGGATGAGAACCTGCTGGAGAAGACCGGGGGCATCGTCCAGGGCATGAGCGGTGCACCGATCCTGCAGGATGGCAAACTGGTGGGAGCGGTGACCCATGTGTTTGTCAATGATCCGACCAAGGGATACGGGGTTTTTATTGAAAATATGCTGGAGCAATAAAACAGGCAGAAAAAGAAGGCGACACAAGATTACTTGTGGAGCCTTCTTTTTGCGGCGTAATTTCAGAAATGCAGAAAAACAACGAGATTGTAATTTTTGAAACGGAAGATAAGCAGATAAAGTTACCGATAACTGTAGAAGGCGAGACAGTTTGGTTAAATCGGAACCAAATGTCTGAGTTGTTTGACAGAGATGTGAAGACGATTGGTAAGCATATTAATAATGCCTTGAAAGAAGAATTATCTGCAGATAATTCAACTGTCGCAAAATTTGCGACAGTTCAACTTGAGGGCGAACGCGAGGTAGAAAGACATATTGAATATTACAGCCTCGATGTTATCATCTCCGTCGGCTATCGTGTAAAATCAAAGCGTGGCGTAGAATTTCGCCGTTGGGCCAACTCTGTATTAAAACAATACATAATAAAAGGCTATGCCGTGAATGATTACCGTATCAAACAACTGGGAGAAGTGATACGGATCATGAAAAGGACGGAGAATGACCTGGACAGTAAACAAGATGAGGAAAGGCTCAAAAGCTTTCCCCATCTTGTCATAAGAGAAGTATAAACAGCTGTATGGTCTTATTACGTCACATTTTCACTTCAAACGGTCTGTCCCCATCCTTCTCAAAATCCAGCAATCCTCGAATAGAATTCTCCACCATATCGGACACCGACTGTTCTGTATAGAATGCCATATGAGGAGATAAAATCACGTTCGGGAAAGTTTTCAGGATTGCCCGGTCGCGATTGGGCATGATTTCCTGCTCGAAATTCAGATAATACAGCCCGGATTCCGCCTCAAAGGTATCCAGGGCGGCAAAGCCCACCTTTTTGTTTTCCAGTGCATCAATCAGTGCCTGGGTATCGATCAGCGAACCACGGGCAGCATTGACCAGAATTATGCCGTCTTTCATTTTGGCAATGGCCGCCGCGTCGATCATATGGTGGTTTTCCGGAAGTCCCGGCGCATGCAGCGTGATGATATCCGACTGGGCATACAGCGTATCCAGATCCACATATTCTACGATGCCTTTCAGACTTTCCTTCGGATAAATGTCATTGGCCAGTATACGGCAGCCAAAGCCTTTCAGGCGGCGGGCCACTGTTTCACCAATTTTTCCGGTACCGATGATACCCACAGTGGACAGAGAGAGCTCCTTACCCATTTTACCCTTCAGGGCAAAGTTCTGATTATCCGCCTGTTTCATGATGAATGGCATATTGCGGGTGGCCATCAGTATCAGCATAATGGTGTAGTTGGCCACGCTGTTGGGAGAGTAGGT
This sequence comes from uncultured Lachnospiraceae bacterium, assembly GCA_945827805.1. Classification (GTDB taxonomy): domain Bacteria; phylum Bacillota; class Clostridia; order Lachnospirales; family Lachnospiraceae; genus UBA11957. Next base: position 12,358 of record CALZOU010000011.1, on the reverse strand, counting down.
CACATGGGCGATACCCATCCCAAGCTTTTTGGCATGGACAAGGTCGATGTGGTCGTAACCTATGCTTCGGGTAGAGATATATTTGATCCCCAGTTCGGCATAGCGGTCCAACAGCTCAGGATACATGGGGTTCGTGATGATGGAAAGAGCATCATACCCTTTGGCCAGATCTGCATTTTCAACAGTAGGGTAAGCGGATGTGTAGTCGTAGGTGAAATCATACTTCCGACTGAATTCCTCCACAAAGCGCAGCTCATCGTATTCTCTGAGCGCAAAGAAAAAGATTTTCATAATGTAAAACACCTCTTTTGCGTAAATGATCTGTCATTAAGTATACGTATCTGTTCAGTACCTTCGCAGATACGATTCACAAACCCATGAAAATCGGCTGCGCCGATGGGGTTTGCTTACACTTGAATTATGTTCTTACGGCCTCATCAGCAAGTGATTCGGCCTGTTCTGAACAGTTACAAGTATACTACTGTTTTGCACAGAAAAAAAGAGCTGGGAAACTCCCTGTATAAAGAAAATTACAGGATAATAATTTTGCCTTTGTCATAAGTAATCCTATTTAATGTAAAATTATGGAAAAGTTGTGCGAAATATTGGATTGAAAAATATACGATAATCCGTTATAGTGAACTGTGGAATATATGCTTAAATTTTTTTCATGAGGAGGATGATTATGGGAGGATTTTTCAGCGTAGCTTCACACGAGGACTGCGTATTTGATCTTTTTTTTGGTACAGACTACCATTCCCATCTGGGAACCCGCAGAGGCGGTATGGCAGTTTATGGAGAGAAAGGGTTTGACCGCGCGATCCACAATATTGAGAATGCGCCTTTCCGTACAAAATTTGAAAAAGATTTTCACGAGATGAAAGGATACTATGGTATCGGCTGTATCTCAGACTATGAGCCGCAGCCGCTGATCGTTCGTTCCCATCACGGTACATTTGCGATCACCACAGTAGGAAAAATTAATAACACAGAAGAAATCTGCGACAAGATCTTTACAGATACAAATGCTCATTTTCTGGAAATGAGCGGTGGAGATATCAACCCGACAGAGCTTGTAGCTGCCATCATCAACCAGAAAAAACACCTGGTAGAAGGCATTCAGTATGCGCAGGAACTGATCGACGGATCCATGACCATTCTTTTGCTGACTCCGAAGGGCATCTATGCTGCCAGAGATAAAATGGGACGTACACCTGTGGTTATTGCAAAAAAAGACGGTGCTTTCTGTGCCTGCTTTGAGAGCTTTGCGTTCCTGAATCTTGGTTATCAGGAGTATAAAGAACTGGGACCCGGAGAGATCGTAGTATTTGATGCCGATCACGTACAGACACTGGTTCAGCCGGGCAAGAAAATGAAGATCTGTACCTTCCTTTGGGTATACTATGGTTACCCGTCATCCTCTTATGAAGGAATAAGTGTAGAAAAAATGCGTTACAACTGCGGCTCCGCGCTGGCAAAACGTGACAGTGTAGAAGCAGATATTGTAGCCGGCGTTCCGGATTCCGGTACAGCCCATGCAGTAGGCTATGCCAACGAGTCCGGTGTACCGTTCTCCAGACCATTTATCAAATATACGCCTACCTGGCCGAGATCCTTCATGCCGACGATCCAGGAAAAGAGAAATCTGATCGCAAAGATGAAGATGCTGCCGGTACATGATCTGATCAAAGATCAGAGCATCATCCTGATCGATGATTCTATTGTTCGTGGTACACAGCTTCGTGAAACAGCAGAGTTTCTGTACCAGAGCGGTGTAAAGGAAGTTCATATCCGTCCGGCATGTCCGCCGCTGCTGTATGGATGCAAATACCTGAACTTCTCCCGTTCCGCATCTGAGATGGATCTGATCACCAGAAGAGTGATCGCCCGTCTGGAGGGAGAAAATGTTTCCGAGGAGACATTGAAGAAATATGCTGATCCGGATACTAAAGAATATGAGACCATGGTTGAAGAGATCCGTAAGGAGATGAATTTCACTACTCTGCGTTATCATCGTCTGGATGATATGATCGAGTCTGTGGGCATTGATCCGGAGTGTCTGTGTACTTACTGTTGGAATGGTGAAGAGTAAAGAGTAAAGAGTAAAGAGTAAAGAGGGACGGCCAGTCCACACCGCCGGGTTCTATGGATTATCATAGATTTCCGCGCTCCGCCTGCGCGCGCCCCGGGCCTGTAGTCCCGGAATGCGTGCTCGAAAAGTCGCTTGGAAATCTATGATAATCCATAGAACCCGGCGGCGTGGACTGGCCTGTGTATTGAATAAGCCGTCCTCAAGGGTTCGTACCTGCTGTTGGCTACAATCTACTTTGTATCTTTACCTTTTTTGAAGCAATCGTTCATTCTTTTAATTTTGCGTTTCCAACTTAGATATTGGGTTATCCAAACAACAACAAAAATCACAATGAAAATGCATACATATGAAAGAACGCCGGCAATAGAATGTTTCATCCAGTTTGCTATATAGGCAATCGGAAACATAATAATACACGCAATCAAAAAGTATATGCCGCTTTGCTTGGCAAGACTCCAGGAATCCAGTTCCCAAATAATAGAAGCCATTGCAAAACCCGAACCCATTATACCGCAGAGAACAGTCTGTAAAATGACGGCATTCAGCTCATTACCCATGGAACCGATTAATTCCGGCGTGACAGGATAATATGAGCCATCTCTAATGCAAGCGGAAATAATCAAGGTAATCACAAAACCTATGGCTATTCCGACAGGAAAACCTACTAATCCTCGTTTAATAATCTGATTTTTCATCTTAACACCTCATATTCCTAATAATTGTTTGATTTTAGCTACATACCGCCTCGAGACATAAGTAACCGTTCCGTTCGAAAGGGAAACACAAATGGTTCCTGTAAAACTCAGATCAAAACCTCTTACTTTTTTGAGATTGATGATTTCAGAATTGGATATCCGTACGAAGGAATGGCTTGCAAGTCGCTGTTCTATTTCATACAGCCGCAGTCGGATAACATATTTTCCGAGCTCTGTTTCGGCATATACGTTCCCGTTTGAAGCAAAAAAACGGTATATTTGGTCTGGCTCCAGTACGGTCACTTGATCATCCTGGAAGCCTGCAATCATTTGCGTTTGTTCTCCGGCAAGCCTTTTTATGATCCCATTCATCTCATCTGTCATCTTGTTTGTTACAATGATAATTTTCGGTTCGGTGCAATGTTCATCGATTTGTATTTCAATCTGCATCCGCTTACCTCCTTTCCATGGCAACAGTATAAAAATATCGGGAAACAAAGTCCACTGTTTCCCGATAGATGGTCGCTGTATGAACATAGGTGGTATATTGTGAGAAAACAAGAAAATCTGCGTGCTAAGTGTAACCGGACATTGCAATTTATTGCCTTGTGAATGAACGACCGATAATAAATACTCCCACAAGCATAGCGTTTCTTCCTCATATCATTGATACCTGTTTCCTGCGATATTGATTTTTCCACTTTATATAAGGCTTTTTCTAATTCCGTATATATAAGGAATATTATCTATTGTATCCAGATATTCATATCAGATAATATTGACAGAGTTATTTTCGAGGCATTGCTTCCGGAAGCGCCATCATCAGCACCGATATTTGTGGCAAAAAAGTACGTATTGTCTGAATCTTCAACAAAGCCGATAAACCATCCATTCACATCCTGTCCATCCACACGTCCGGTTCCGGTTTTTCTATATAATGTCCCGGAAGAAGAAGTGGAAAGGCAGATGGCATCTTTTACCGCATTGATGTTTTCAAGAGCAAAGCCAAAACTGTTGCTCTGCAGTTTCGTCAATAGTTCGACCTGTTCTACAGGGGAAATTTTTAAGGATGACTCCAGCCAATAAGTGGAAAAAGCACTGTTCATGTTTCGGTTGCCATACCCGATTTTTTGCATATAGTTTTGAAGGGTAGCAGAACCAAGCTGTTCATCTACTGCCTGAAAATACCAGTTTACAGAGGCGCTCATGGCAGAGTGTAACGTCTGATCAGCGTTCCAGGTTGCAAATGGATAGTTTTCTTCATTCCATGCGATCAGAGAGTCTTCCGGCGTAATCACACCTTCTTCTAATCCAAGCAGGGCGTCATATATTTTGTAGGTAGAATCGGGGGAAACCCGCAGAGAAGCATGAGCCGCATTATGAATGCTCCAGGCGTCATTTTCCAGATCGTATATCACGAAACTGCCATCGTATCTGCCAAAATACGAAGAAAGATCAACGTAAGAAACGTTCTCTGATGAAGAATTCCATTGGTAATGACTTCCATCTGCTGCGTAAGTAGAAACGAAAGGCGACACTCCCAAAACAAGAACAGCAGTTAGCGTAAAAGCGGTTATGCCTTTTAGTCTTTTCATGAAGGTTGGCTTTTCGTAAGAGGCAATATTCATAATCCGCCGTTTTATCTGCTTCATATTTCCGCCAAGACCGGCGGCAAAGGGGAAAGGAGACAGAGATAATTTCTCCGCAAAGCTGATCAGTGTATTGCCATAATCCTCGTAAGCATCTTCTTCAAGCATATGTAAAACGGAGGTATCACAGGCAATTTCTCTGTCATTATGCATTTCTTTTAAGGCATACCACACAAGAGGATTGAACCAATATAGGATGACTGCAAGGTTCATCAGATAGCCGGCGAGGGTATCTTTATGTTTATAATGCTGTAGTTCATGCAGCAGCATATACCGCAAATCAGATTCATGATAATCAGAGATCAGATGAATCGGCAAATAAATCTGCGGACTTCCGGGTTCTGAAGAGGGAGCGCAGATTTTCGAATGGCGCGAAGCCGGAGAGCAGATTTCAGGATTAACAGTACCATTACAAGAATACCTGTCATCCAGATACCCAGGGATATGTATCCGGCTATGGATGGTGTCAAATTTTGTACAGATACAGTAAAGTCATTCATCCAATTTACATTTCCAGTCAGATTTGTACCTTCTGCTTGGCTCATTTTGATTCCGGCGTTGGAAAAAGGGAAACTCCGTAAGCTGTCGAACCAGGAGGAAAGCTTCAGCAATCTGATCAGACGGAAGGGTACAAAAGGAACCGTTAATAACCCCAGCAGCAGAAACCACAGATTATAATGCATCCGGCCTGACAGGCTGTTTTTGAAGATTTTTTTAACGATCAGAAGAAGGACGACGATACCGCTGATAAATATGTTTGATAGGAAAAAGCGTATCATAAAATAAGACACATTAATTTCCCCCTTTTTTGTGCTTTTCGGAAAGAAGGGAACGGAGGGTATCTATTTCCGCTTCGGACAGCTTGTCATCTTCGATGTAGGAGGCAAGCATAGATATAATATTGCCATCATAAAAGCGATTTAAAAAAGTATTGCTTTCCCGGCGGATATATTCATCTTCTTTTACTAACGGTGTATAAACAAAAACACGGCTTTGCTTTTCATAGGTCAGGGTTTTTTTTGAAACAAGACGCTTGATCAGCGTTTGTATTGTTTTCGGACTCCAGTTTGTGGTCTGAGTCAGTTTTTCCGTAATTTCATTTGTATTAATTGGTGCATATTTCCATACGACTTTCATGACTTCAAACTCTGCTTCCGATATTTGTGGCAGCTCTCTCATGTGGGCTCCTCCATAACTCTTACAAATGTAATAAATAAAGTATATAACCAGTATTGGTTATCTGTCAAATGTAATTTCATAAGGATTTTAAAACGAATTTTAAAAAGCAAAAAGTATCTGGTCGGTGAGGTTACGTAGTAGCCGCATAAAACTGTCAGTTAAGTTTACAATTAACAATTAAAAGTATGAAAGAGATAGGTTGCGCTTTTGTTTGCATTTGGCAAGTTGGAAGGTAGAAATCACATGGCCGTTTGTTTTTAGAGAAATGCCGCCGGGGACAGGAAAAACATCAGGAAAACTGTCCCAGGGTTTCCAGAAGGCCCATGTAAACACTGACAATCTTGTGTTAATACGTGATAAGATAATGAATAAACAGGTAAGAGATATCGAGGTTTTGTGATGGAAGTGATTCATACGGATTATCATATATTGATGAGTTTCCGGCAACAGTAAATGATCAAGATTGTGTTGAAAAGGTTCGCGGCGCCGCAGGAGAATTAAATATCAATGTTCATTGCCCGGATGAACCATTTCGCTGGTCGGAGGATTTTGGGTATTATCTGCAGAAAACCAGAGGAGCATTTTGGGGAATCGGCTGCGGAGAGAATCACCCGGGGTTTCACACTGCAGCGTATGAATTTGAAGATGGGATTATTGATACTGCAATAGAGATTTATAAGAACATATTGAGCTTTTGAGTCTCAATCTTCCAGCGTTTTTCATTAATTCATTGGGGACGGTGTTTTCCGGTACTTTGTCTGTCACCAGTGATCCGGAAATGATTGTGCTGATTAGATGTTAACGCTAGCACGAATAGTCAGAAAAAGTGAGTGGACATGTGATATTGCGAGCCCGAATGACAAGATCCATATTACATGTCCACTCACTTTTCTGAAAAGAGGCCAATTGAGACAGATAAAAGAAGTTTCAAAACACTGTCCTCAATGGAAAAGTAACCTCAAATCTCAACCCTATTTTTATTTCGAAAATAGCCTTCATGATCAAAAATAAAATTCTTCAAACCAAAGGAATCCATCACTGGAATCATTATATGATGCTGATTCATTCCGTTCTTCTGCTTTTTTCTTATGAATATTCTTTATTTCTTGTATTATTTCAGGATCTGTTTCTGTTCCCGTTTCGTAATCTCTGCTTAACTTTGCAGCAAGCAAAATTTCAATGTTTTTTGCTCGCATATACTCCATCGGACTACTTTTCTCAAGTTCAGAATCGACTACAATTTTTGACCTTTTATACAAGTCCAGCAATACTTTTTCGCAATCTTCTCTTCCGAATAGTGCAGGATACACATTGAACATTTCCATGTGCATATCTACTGCATATTTGCTGCTATCGTACGCCTCAAACTGCATCAGAAAACCATTGGTCAATATCGTTTCTGCTAAGGATTCTGTGCTGAGTTGCGCTAAATCTTCTTCTGGAATCTGGTATTTCTCTATATCCGTTACACCGGCTTCTAATCCAAACTCATAGGGTTCTCCTTTATTATCCTTTTTATCATTTTTATGTTCATACATAATCACTGCGGATAATATTAATAGTAATACTACGAAAAATATACCTGCTTTCAAAGTTAATTCTCGTTTTTTCATTTATTGTAGTTCACTCCTTGTCTATCCTCAAATTGAGGATTATATGTCGCAGCATGCGAATACAAAACGTAAACGTCTAATTTAGAAGTAAATAATGTCGTTTCGGTACAATAAGAATTTGCTATCGTTGAATGAGTTTCGTTTTCATACCAAAACTTCCCATATACATACAAATCATTTGGATGTTTTTTCTGGAATACATTATGAGATTAACATACACCAAAGGCTTCTGCAATATATACTATTTGCAGCAATCTGAACAAGGAACTTTTACGAACAAAAAGTATAATAATACTAAACCCAAGCGTAGTTATCGAGGCAAACCTACGAACAAAAATCCCAGCACAACAAGATCAAAGGCAGTTGTCGAGGCACACCTACGAACAAAAATCTTAACACAGCAAAATCAAAGGAGGTCATCGAGACAAATCTGCGAATAGGAATTTACATTTGGCAAATTGGAAGGTAGATGTTTAGTATAAGACGGGGGGAGTTCCGTCTCTTTGTCTGTTATCAGTGGTCCGGAACAGATAAAAAGCCAGAAAAAGTGAGTGGACATGTGATATTTTCCCTGCCTATATGACAGAATTCACATCACATGTCCACTCGCTTTTCTGAAAATAAATCACTTGGGACAGATAAAAAGCTAAAAACACCGTCCAAAATGGAAAATTACAGATCCTCGCCGTCTACCAGCTCATCGAATTCTGCATTGTCCAGCATTTCATCGAAGGCATCGGAAGCAATCTCATATTCTTCGTCATCTTCAATGTTGGCCAGCTGAGGATTGCCGTTTTCTTCGAAGTAACGATAGAGATATACTTCACCGTCATGGTTTTCTCCGTTCTCATCGAGAGGAAGAAGAGCAATGTATTTATTGTCCTTTGCAGGGAAAATGCTGATAACAGCACATTCCAGTTCGGAATCATCCTCCAGAGTCAGAGTTACTGTGGAACGCTCACAGTCTTCACCGCAGGAAGAGCAGTTGCCGCTGCAGCTTCCGCCGTTGCTAAATGTTTCTGCCATTGTATTTTATCCTTTCTATATTTAACATTAGTTATTCCTACTTTAGCAGATGGAAGAAATAAAAGCAAGGAAAAGAATGTAAGAAAAAGCAAGTGAAAAAGCAAGCCGAAAAAACAAGCGAAAAAGCAAGAAAAAGCCAATCAAAAAAAGTCAATCAAAAAAAGTCAATCAAAAAGCCAATGAAAACCGCTCTGAAATATCAGATAAATTGCCCGATGAAAAAGCTGAAGGAAAGTCTGGAGACAGGCAAAAAGACTATGGTATAATAAGACAGATTTTTATTTGTCAGAACAAGAGAAAAGAGGACATCATGCACAATCGACAGGAAACAGCACCACTGTTTGAAACAGTGAAGGCATATAAAGATAAGAAACCGGCATATTTCTGCATACCGGGTCATCGATTCGACCGGGGAATTGCGGAAGAATGGATACAGGATGTGGGAGGAGATATCTTTGGTTATGATCTGACGGAAGCCCATGGATTGGATGATCTGCATGCACCGGAGGGGGCAATTCTGGAAGCGCAGACATTGGCGGCAGAGCTGTACGGAGCCAGGCGAAGCTGGTTTCTGGTGAATGGAACTACCTGCGGAAACGAAGCCATGCTGTTAGCGAATCTACGACCGGGGAACAAGGTCCTTTTGCCAAGAAATGCCCATAAATCCATGCTGATGGGACTGATCCTGTCCGAAGCGGTTCCGGTCTGGATGATGCCGGAGTACATTCCTGAATTACAGTTGTGGGGCGGAGTTCTACCCGAAACAGTGAGAAAAAAGCTCGATGAAGATCCGGACATTCGGGCAGTGGCACTGGTGTCTCCGAATTATTACGGTATGCTCAGCGATGTCCGAGCCATTGCGGATATCTGCCATGAACACGGAATACCTTTGCTGGTGGATGAGGCCCATGGCGGCCATCTGTATTTTTCCGACAGGCTTCCAAAAGGAGCATTGCAATGTGGGGCGGATCTGTGTGTGCAAAGCTGGCACAAGGTGACAGGATCCCTGACACAGAGTTCGGTGCTGCATTTAAAATCGGATATTGTAGAAGAAAGCCGGGTGGACGAAGCACTAAAACTGGTACAAAGCACCAGCCCTTCTTACCTTTTGATGACTTCATTGGATCTTGCCCGCAGAGAATTGTATCGCAAAGGTCAGGAAAATCTGGATAAACTACAGGATACAGCCCGGGTAACGAGAGAGAAGCTTAACCAGATTCCGGGAGTGCGTTGCCTGGGAAAAGAACTGGAAGGACAATATGGGATTTTTGCTCTGGATGAAAGTCGGCTGACAATGGATGTTTCCGGATTGCAGATGACGGCACAGGAGTATTCTGACATTATGTTTGCCGAGTATGGTGTGGATCTGGAACTGGCAGAGGGTATTACAGCGCTGGCGGTGCTTACGCCTGCCAATACGAAGGAAGATATTGAACGTCTGGTACAGGCAGCAACTGGTGTGACAGAACTAAACAGGCAGGAGCCGATGAAGAAGGGGACGCTCCTACAGATGAAAAGAAATCAAGAAAAATGCAGAAGAAAATCATCTCTGGAAGAGATGTTCTGCGAAGAGACATTCCCGAACACCCCGCCAGATGAAAAGAATAATATTATCAGTGAAAATATTGAGACGGCTTTGCCTCCAATGGTAATGACGCCCCGTGAAGCCTGGTTCGCCCAAAAAGAGAGGATAGCCTGGAGTGATGCCACAGGCAGCATTGCCGGAGAGGCTGTCATCCCGTATCCTCCGGGGATTCCCCTGATTTGTCCCGGAGAAGTGATCACTGAGGAAATATGGCAGGAGATCGAAAAACTACGCAAAAAAAACCGCCATATGCATGGTGTGCAGGATCCAACCCTCAGTACAGTACAGATTATCAAAAGAAATGAACACTGAAAAATAGATGATTAATGAACGATATGCCAAACAATATGATAATTACTTCAATTGTTTGGCATATTGTTTGCTTATGTCAGTATTGTATATAATTTTATGCTGACTTGAAATTTTACTGCCATGCTTTTATCAGATACGTTAGTATGGTATAATAGGTAGCAGTTGCCAAGCGTATGAAACAATGATCCGACGGACTATTGTTAATGATACGATCATTTCAAGACAGAATAACGACCGACAGGAGGAACCGGATGAAACTTATATCCTGGAATGTAAACGGGCTCAGAGCCTGTGTAAAAAAAGGTTTTTTAGATGTTTTTCATGAGATGGATGCGGATATTTTCTGCATTCAGGAGAGTAAGCTGCAGGCGGATCAGATTGAGATGGATCTGCCGGGTTATTACGAATACTGGAATTACGCGGACAAGAAAGGATACTCGGGTACGGCGGTTTTTACAAAAAAAGAGCCTGTGGACGTAACCTTCGGCATCGGCATCGACGAGCACGATCATGAAGGAAGGGTGATCACACTGGAGTATCCCGAGTTTTATCTGGTCACAGTGTATACGCCGAATTCCCAGAATGAGCTGGCTCGTCTGGACTACCGGATGAAATGGGAAGAAGATTTTCTCGCTTATCTCAAAAAACTGGAGGAGACAAAACCAGTGGTGTTCTGCGGTGATCTGAACGTGGCCCACAAAGAGATTGACCTGAAAAATCCGAAAACCAATCGAAAAAATGCCGGATTTACAGATGAAGAGAGAGCCTGCTTTACGCGGCTTCTGGAGAATGGTTTTATCGACACGTGGCGGTATTTCTATCCGGACACCGAAGGTATCTATTCCTGGTGGTCCTATCGTTTCCAGGCCAGAAAGAAAAATGCAGGCTGGCGTATTGATTATTTCTGTGTTTCAGACTGCCTGAAGGATAAACTGCAGGACGCAAAAATTCACACGACCATAGAAGGTTCCGATCACTGTCCGGTGGAGCTGGATATTGATCTGTAAAAAAAGGAGAACGACAATGACAGAGTTACTGCTTAAGACAGTTCCGGGGTTTGACGGTGTGCTGGGTCTGACAAAGACAGCAGACGGATTTCAGGCTGCGGTGGAGACAAAACAGGCGGAGGATGTCCGCCTGCGGTTATACGACAAGGATAAAGAGACTATAGTGCAGGAAATCGTCTTCCCCAGGGAAAGCTATATCGGAGAAGTGGCTTCTGTGCGTTTGCCGGGGTTGAAAAAATTCCCCTGGTACTATACTTTTGTGCTGGATGGTGTGCTGACGCCGGATCCCTACGCCGGTGTTATCTGCGGCAGGGAGACTTTTGGTACGGATAAGGTGGAGGGAGTGCTGTGTGGTTATCTTCCACCGGCAGAATTTCAGGGAGACCGTCCCTATCGTGCCGCAAAGGATACGCTGCTTTATAAACTGCATGTGCGAGGCCTGACAAAACATGCATCCTCCGGTGTATCCAGAAAAGGTACGTTTACCGGTGTAAAAGAAAAGCTTCCGCATCTGAAAAGTCTGGGTGTGACTTCCCTTCTTCTGATGCCCTGTTATGATTTCCTGGAGAGAGTGCCGGGTAAGGCAGTTTCGAAATATGAAACAGATACAAAAGAAGAGGAAAAATCTCGCGTAAACTTCTGGGGATATATGGGGGGATTCTATTTCGCACCCAAAGCTTCGTATTGTGCCACTTCCAATCCGCAGAAAGAGTTTGCCCAGCTGGTGAGCGCCTGTCATGAGAACGGTATGGATCTGTACATGGAATTCTTTTTTGGCAGAGACTGCACAGCACAGCTGATCAGACGTGTGCTGTATTTCTGGAAGCAGCAGTATGGTGTGGACGGTTTCAGTATTGTAGGTGACCGGATTCCTGTGGAAGAACTGGCCAAGGATCCTGTTTTTGCCCATACGCGTCTGATGTTTTCCTATGCAGATGAGCATATGTACGGTAACGAAAAGCCGTCTCTTCGTCATGTGGCCACCATGAATAATGGATTTCAGTGCTGTATCCGTTCAGTCTTAAAGAGTGATGAGAATCAGTTAAAGGGATTTATTGAGAAAAATAAGCGCAATCCTCAAAATGTGGAAGTCATCAATTATGTGGCGAATCACGATGGTTTTACCCTCGCAGACACAGTAAGCTATGATTTCCCTGTCTCTTATACACATCTGACGCTGCCGACGATACTCCTTGTGTA
>CALZOU010000010.1 GCA_945827805.1 uncultured Lachnospiraceae bacterium | reverse complement strand
GGCATACGAGATAGTACGGTCTCGTGGGCTCGGAGATGTGTATAAGAGACAGCAGCAATACGGCTCGGGGAATCGCCCTGAAATGGAAAAAAGTATCTGGCATAAGCGGCTATTATATTTATCGGAAATCCGCGGCGGATCCAACCTGGAGGTGTCTTAAGCAAGTGACTTCCGCCTCGACAACCAGCGCAACAGATACAAAAGCAGTGCAGGGAGAGCAGTATACTTACCAGATCATACCTTATAAAAAGAGCTCCGGGCAGAAATATAAGGGCAGTGCGGCAAATGAAAAAACAATGATCCGCATGAAACAGATGAATGCTCCTACATTGAAAAATATTGGTTCCAGATCTGTACGGGTATATTGGAAAAGTGCGAAAGCGGCAGAGGGATATCAGATTCGCTACTCTCTGAAAAAGAACATGTCATCGTCAAAGACAATGAAAGTGACGAGCCCGCAGCAGTTGACCGCGACCATATCCCGGCTGAAAAAGAACAAAACCTACTATGTGCAGATCCGTGCATGGAAAAGAACCGGAAACGGTACGGCCTGTGGTCCCTGGAGCAGCAAAAAGTCGGTCCGGATCCGAAAATAATAATGCAGAACAGAGAGAATGAGGAAGAAAAATGACACTGGAAGAAGTAAGAAAAAATATTGACCGGGTGGATGGAAAGATCCGGGAACTGTTTATAGAACGGATGGGCCTTGCGGATCAGGTGGCCAGGATCAAAGCCGAAACAGAGGATACGATCTATAAGCCTGAACGTGAAGCGGTAATTCTGAAAAAACAGTCAGAAAATATGGACCCTCATCTGGTCAAGGAATACAGAGCACTGATCAAGCGTATCATGGAGATCAGCCGGAAATATCAGTATGGACGAACACTGGAATTGAGAAATTGTTTTCCCTTCAGGTTCGCAAAAGAGGATATGCGGCCGGATGCTGTAGCCATGCTTTCGGAAGAGGTATATATATGTGAGGAGTATCGCCGGGAACAGATCCATACAGCGGAAAGCTACAATGAAATTGCGCAGATGATCGCATCAGGAGAGGTACAGGCTGGCATAGGTATTATGGAAACTGTCGGTGACAGAGAGTCTGATGAGCTGGATGATGTCCTGGAAGAGCAGGAACTGTACATTAACCGCTGTAAGGTGGTGCAGGATCGTCACGGAAAGAAGAAGGTAGTGGAATTTTCAAAAAATCTTACGGTGACAGAGAAACATGACCGACTGAAAATCTGCTTTGTGTGTCCTCATATCAGCGGTATGCTGGGCAGTGTATTGTCCATGATCTCTGATTATGATGTAAATCTGACAGAAATCCATTCCATACCCTGTGGGGAAAATGAGGAAAGAAATTATCGTTTTTTTGCGGAGCTGGCATTGAACCTGCAGGAGAAAGAGGCTCAGGCACTGATCTATCAGCTGTCCTGCGAAACGCGCAGGCTGAAGATCCTTGGCAGCTATTACTGCGAGGATGGTTCGTTACTGTCACTGGCAGGCCGGTAAACCGTAACATTTGCGGGCTTATTAAACGTTTTGCTTTGCAAAAGAAGCCTGCGAACACCTGAACAATATTTTTTAGAAAAGACAGGAATGTATATGAAAGTATATCTGGCAAGTCCATTTTTCAGTGAAAAAGAGTTAGAAGCTGTACGTGAGGCAGAAGAGATCCTGGAGCAGAGAGGATTCACAGTATTCAGTCCCCGAAAGTATCAGATCGTGGAGGAAAAGCAGGGCAGTTCGGCCTGGTCAAAGGCTGTTTTTATGGCAGATCGATCCTATATCGACTGGGCGGATGTGGTAGTGATGCTCTATCACGGGCAGTACAGTGATTCCGGAACGGCGTGGGAATGCGGCTATGCTTTTGCCACCCACACTCCGGTTCTGGTGGTGCATCTGGGCAGAGATTCCAACCTGATGGTTCATGAGGGAAGTCATGCCAATCTTACGATGGAGGAACTGAAAACTTATGATTTTGACCGTATGCCCCTGCAGGGTTATACCGGTCCCATGTTTTGACTGAGGTGGAATTATGGAATCAATACAGGATTTTATTCTGAACTGTAGGGAACACAGCGTATATCGTTATGTGCTGAGTGCTCCTGCAAAGGATGCAGTTTACGAAAAGACAGTGATCAGCAGAATAGATGGAAAGTATCAGTGTGAGCAGTATACGGTCACGCAGGTCTTTCACCGCAATCTGAGGGAAGAAGAACTGGCAGCATATCTGCAGGAACAGATCGGGCCGGGTTTTACGCAGGTACATGCCTGGGATGAAACCTGGGAGTATGCCCTGCGTATTTCAAAAAAAGGAAAGCTTTTATACAATCGCACCAGAACACGTAAAGCACCCCCGGTGCGTATGACCCATAACCGGAAGAAACAGTACCTTCTGGAGGAGGGAACTGTGATCCCACCGCTGGTGGATATGGGTGTATTTACGTCGGAGGGAAAGATCGTTCGCAGTCATTATGATAAATACCGGCAGATCAATCGTTTTGTGGAGATACTGGAGGATGAGCTTAAACGCCTGGATCTTACAAAAACACTGCGTATTCTGGATTTTGGCTGTGGAAAGTCTTATCTGACGTTTATCGTATATTATTATCTCGTCTGTGTACGGAAACTGAAAGTGGATATGACAGGGCTGGATCTGAAAGAAGATGTGATCAGAAACTGCAATGCGGCAGCAGCCCGCTATGGCTATGAGGGACTTCATTTTGAACTGGGCAACATCAACGGCTACAGCTGTGATACACCGGTGGATATCGTGATGACTCTCCATGCCTGCGATACCGCTACAGATTACGCTCTGTACAATGCCCTGCAGTGGCAGGCAGGACTGATCCTCTCGGTGCCCTGCTGCCAGCATGAACTGAACCGGCAGATCCAAACAGATAATTTTTCGGCTATGACTCGCTACGGCATCATAAAGGAACGCATGGCGGCACTGATGACAGACGCGATCCGGGCCAATCTGCTGATCTGCGCCGGTTACGATACCAGTGTTCTTGAATTTGTGGATCTGTCCCATACCCCGAAAAATCTGCTGATCCGTGCGGTTAAGACAAATGTCAGCGAAAAAAAGAAGCAGCAGGCTATGAATGAGATACAGAATCTGATAAAAGAATTCTCTGTGCGTCCAACACTGTACGAATTACTGTATGGAGAAGAAAACGACCAAAAACAATAATGAATGATTCAGATGGTGAGCATTATCTGTCTTCAGAAACCGCATCGATCACAGCAGCGGCTTTCAGAGATTCCGCAATGATTTTTCGCCCTACGGGATCGTAGTCAGCAGGCAGATCATCCATGGAGAAGGGAGTATCCATCAAAAAAGCACAGGAAAGCTTCATTACCTGATCCTCGTAGCTTCCTGCTTCCTGCTTCTCTTCAACCATGAGCTCACCGTTTTCATACATGTCATTCAGTCCCATATTGTGCCGTAATGTCAACTGATTTAACATGTCCAGCATAATAAAAAAATGCTCTTCATCCCAGCATGACATATACATACATTTGCATAGTCCGGGGGTTACAAAGGGAGCATTGGCATAACAGTCCAAGAGTTCCTTAAAACGGGAGCGATGGCCCTCATCCTGAAATAAATGCTGTTCATCCAGCGCCTGAAAAACGTCATCCTTCCACATGCTGTTTTCCTCCGCAAATTCTTTTATTATAATGTATAACAGTATAGCATACCTGTCGAAAAATGAGAATATTTATTAAAAAAGTAAGTTATGATTTGAAAAAATAAAGAGGTGATAGACGATGAAACATCAGATTACAGCAGAAGATGTAAAAAAGATGGAGGAAGAGATCGAGTACAGAAAACTGGTGGTCCGCAAAGAAGCCATTGAAGCCGTCAAGGAAGCCAGAGCCCAGGGTGACTTAAGCGAGAATTTTGAATATTATGCCGCGAAGCAGTACAAAAACAAAAATGAGAGCCGCATCCGCTATCTGGAGCGTTACATCCGTACGGCAGAGGTGATCGAGGCATCCTCCGGGGATGATGAAGTGGGACTCAATAAGACCGTCGACCTGTATTTCATAGACGATGACGAAACAGAGACCTACACGCTGGTCACCACAGTTCTGGGCAACTCCCTGGACAATAAGATCAGCATAGAGTCCCCTCTGGGAAAGGCTATTCTTGGAAAACACTGCGGAGACACCGCCCACGTGGAGATCAAACCCGGTGTAGGCTACGATGTAGAAATCCGCTCCATCAAAGAATGCACAGAAGATATGGAACTCAGAAAATTCTAAGTTGATTTTCTACATATTTATAAAAATCTGTAGCATAGAGAAGATCCGAAATACTGCTCCAGCTTTCTGCCCTCTGTGTCATCTGTAAGATATAGTCATTACTGATTTCCTCACCGCTCAGAGAAGTTACTTTATTTTGCGTTTTGTTAAAGACGCACTTGTCCGAAATAAAACTCAGATCCGGGAAGGCGATAAATTGTTTAGCATCAGAGAGAATATCCTGACCGATCATCATTCGGGAATCATACTCCCATCCCATCAGGTTGGAAACTGTGGGAAGAATATCAACGGAAGAACAGTATTTATCGATTTCCACCGGCTGTGTCATGGACGGTGAATAGATGATCAGTGCGTTTCGGTAAGATTCTGTCTCATCCAGATCAGTGCCCTTGATCTCTTCTACAATATTGATACGGTCATTCATATATGTGGACGGTACATTGGAAGGTGCCAGTACGATCAGAGTCCTGTCAGCAATACCGGCATTCTCCAGTCGCTGCAACAGATCCTGCATGGCATATTCCAGTTCCAGATTGCAGGCGATATAGGCTTTTGCAGTTTCGGAATACTTCAGATTGGCAACCTGTGCCTGATTTCTCATGGCCATGGCGTTTTCAGAAAAATCATACTCCGCGTGACCGCTGGATGTTATATAGTAAGTCAAAAAAGGTTCTTTGGACACATAGGTGTCAAAAGACTGATCGATCAGTTGAATATCGGATTGCGGCCATAGAGCCTGCCCGCTGCTTTCGCTGATTTCGTCAGTAAACCCCGTTCCTGAACCATGCCAGTCATAGCCCATGTTCGGGAAGGTGAGATTACGGTCGTTTTCGGTGGGGGAAGTGCTGCACCAGCCATTTACCGCATAACCCAGCCGTTTTGCCTGCCGACCGGCAGTAAAAAGCATATTCAGACCGATCTTTCCTGAATTGTTCAGAGAAATATAGTTTCCGTTGTTGGGAACTGTGCCGGTCAGGTTTGCCCATTCTCCGCCGGAAGTGGAACCGTACCACAGCGGGGAATAATAGTTCTTAAAGTGGAAACCCTGCGTTGCCATTTTGTACAGCGTCGGTGTCCAGGAGGCATTGATGATACATTCATCGAGCCCCTCGGCGGTGATCCAGATCAGATTATATCCCTCAAACATGCCAGTATAGCTGTTTTTAGCAGTACCGGTCTGGGCTTTGATATGATCCACAACCGACTGCACATTCTGGTCATTTCCGGAAGCAGTGAGGATCTTGTCAAAGTCAATATTCAGAGTATTTACTGTTGGGTCGGCAGCCGGAAGGGAGGCGTTATCCGGCAGAACAGATGAGGTATCGGTATCTGAGGATTCCGCCGCAACAACGGTGCTGTCGTCTTTTTTCATAAGGCTGTTCTTTCCGGAAAGATATGCCGTAGCCATGACTCCAAGAGTATCTGCGGATTCGTTTGCGGAAAAACTGTGAAAATACAGATCATACGCGGAGAGAGCATCCCTTCCGCCAGCCAGCAAAAGAACCAGCATACAAATATGGATGATCAGACCTTCGGCAAGTGTAATAATATGTGTAAGGGGAGGCTTTCGCCTTACACTGATATAGTTGGGCGCCAAAAATAACCCGAATGCGGTGGGAAGCATCAGAAGGAAAAACAGAGCTAAAACTGTAGTAAAAATACCATGATGAAGGGCTTTGACAAAAAAGAATACGCATAACACGGCTGTGATGACGATAGTGAGCAATCGGTTGGCTTTGCGGTTGAACAGACGGCAGACTGTACCCAAAACCGTGCCCAGTGTCAGCGCGGAAAAAACAGGATAGATCAGCGCAGGCCGGATGTTATGAAACATAATAATGTGGAACACAATTTCCAGATAGATCAGCAGCAGAGAAAAATACACAATAGTAGTAAATTTGCTGCGTTTTTTGTGACGTTTATGAGACGAATGTTTAGCCAAAACTGTCATTCCCCTTTCGTTTATGATGATATAGATACGATAATAAGATGGATGAATTCTTAAATGTTCAGAACAGGCCGAAGCGCATCTGTGAAAGTACTGAACAGATGCTTTAATTCTAACATTTTGATGAGCAAATGCAATTGTTTTACCGGAAATTCAAATAGAATTCTCCTGTTTTTCTCAATAATTACCAAAAAATGATAAAAATATCCAAAGAATTTCTAAAGATGATTTACAAAATAATAAAATAGTGATAAGATAATGCGAGATTTTTAGTAACCGAAAAACTATATTATTTTTAATATGAAAGGAAAGACAGTTTTGGGAAGAGTGGTATCTAAAGTTATAGGTTTCATTTTAGTTCTGCTTCAGCTGATCATGTCGGTGGTTTTCTGTGGATTTCTTCTTATTTCCAACTATCTGACCATGGATTGGATGCTGATCGTGGCGCTGATTTTACTTATCCTTGTACTGTTAAATCTGATCTTTCAGAGATGGAGAGTTACAGGGATGATCGGAAAGCTCCTGGCTGTTGTATTGTGCGCAGTTTTGGGCTATGGCTGCTATATATTGTTTAATACCAATGCAGCACTTGATAAGATAACGGCAGACGCAGACGGCTATAAAGAAGTCAATCAGATGAATATTTACGTTCTTAACGAGGATGAGGCAATGACTGTTGAAGACGCGGCCTCATATACCTTTGGTATCCTGGGTTCCATGGATCGCGAGAATACGGATTATACAGTGTCTGAACTTGAAAGCAGCATCGGAAAATCACTTACCCTCAAGGAATATGAGGATATGACATCTCTGGCAGATGGATTGTATGCTAAAGAGGTAGGCGCTGTTATCATTAATGAAGCATATGCTTCTGTATTGGAAGACACGGAGGGCTATGAAGATTTTCATGACAAAGTCAGAACACTGATCAGTGTAAAACGCCAGACAAGTACAAAACCGGCAGAATCAACCATCAGTGCAAAAGATATTGTGACGAAGCCTTTTATTTTGTACTTAAGCGGCTGTGATCAGTCTGGTAAGATCACCACCAGAGGACGAAGTGATGTTAACATTCTGGCTGTAGTGAATCCGAAAACCAAGCAGATCCTGCTTCTGTCCACACCCCGTGACTATTACGTGGAGCTTTCCATCGCGAAGGGACAGATGAAGGACAAGCTGACTCATGCCGGTATCTACGGTATTGATGTTTCCATGGATACTCTGGGTAATCTGTATGACGTTGATGTTGATCTGTATTTCAAGGTCAATTTTACCGGATTTAAGGAAGTTATTGATGCTCTGGGTGGTATAGAAGTGGATTCTGATGTGGCCTTTACAGCAGGTACCAATGCAAGTTCTCAGAGTGCAGGCAATACCTACAGTTTTACCAAAGGAATCAACAAGCTGGACGGCGATGCGGCTCTGGCTTTTGCACGTGAGCGTCATGCCTTTGCCAGCGGAGATAACCAGCGTGGTAAGAATCAGATGAAGGTAATTGCGGGTGTGGTAAAGAAGATGCAGTCGACTGCTCTGTTAACCAACTATGCCCAGATCATGGACAGTGTTTCTGAAAGTTTTGAGACGAATATGAGCACATCACAGATTCAGGCACTGGTTAAGATGCAGCTGGCGGATATGAGCGGCTGGGATATCGTTTCTCAAGCTGTGACGGGTACGGGCGACAGCACGAAAGTATACTCTTCTCCGAAACTGAATCATTACGTAATGATCCCGGATGAAGAAAGCGTAGCGGAAGCCAAAGCAATGATCAAAAAGGTGCAGGATGGAGAGAGCCTTTCTGAGAAGAGCGAAGATACAGAAGAATAGAAGCAATAAAAAAACGGTCCGTATGGGCCGTTTTTTTATTGGAAATTTTTTATTTACCCGCTTTAGCGTTTCTGCTGATCATGTCTCTCTTTCTCAGACGCGAATCCAGAATCTTTTTACGAATACGAAGGCTGGACGGTGTAACCTCCAGAAGCTCATCACTATCGATGAAATCCAGCGCCTGCTCCAGACTCAGGATTCTGGGCGGAGTCAGTTTCAAAGCCTCATCTGCGCTGGAAGAACGGGTATTGGTCAGGTGTTTTGTTTTGCAGACATTCAGCTCGATATCTTCGCTCTTGCCGCTCTGGCCGATGACCATGCCGGCGTAAACCTTTTCACCGGGACCGATAAACAGAGTACCGCGTTCCTGGGCTGCAAACAGACCGTAAGTCACCGATTCTCCGCTCTCAAAAGCAATCAGAGAACCCTGTTTGCGATAAGCGATGTCTCCCTTATAGGGGGCATAGCCGTCAAACAGTGTATTGATGACACCGGTACCTTTGGTGCTGGTCATGAACGTACCACGATATCCGATCAGACCGCGGGACGGAATGGAGAATTCCAGACGGGTGGACCCGTCACCTGCCAGACTCATGCCCTGGAGTTCACCTTTTCTCTCGCTGAGCTGCTGGATGATGGTGCCGGAGAATTCCTCCGGAACATCCACATAGGCAATCTCCATGGGTTCCAGCTTTTTGCCGCGCTCATCTTCCTTGTACAGAACCTCGGCTTTGCTGACAGCGAATTCATAACCTTCACGGCGCATGTTTTCAATAAGTACGGACAGATGCAGCTCACCGCGGCCGGAAACCTTAAGAATCTCCGGTTTGTCCGTATCTTCTACACGAAGGCTGACATCTGTATTCAGTTCACGGTACAGACGATCCCGCAGATGACGGGAGGTAACGAATTTACCTTCCTGTCCCGCCAGCGGACTGTCGTTTACAATAAACTGCATGGCGATGGTAGGCTCGGAAATCTTCTGGAAGGGGATCGGTTCCGGATGTTCCGGGTCGCACAGGGTGTCGCCGATATGGATATCCGCGATACCGGAGATAGCAACGATGGAACCTACGGAAGCTTCCTTAACCTCGACTTTGTTCAGACCTTCAAACTCATACAGTTTGCTGATCTTTACTTTCTTTTTCTTGTCCGGGTCGTGGTGGTTCATCAGCAGAACTTCCTGATTAACAGCAATTTTGCCGTTGTCTACTTTGCCAACACCGATACGGCCTACGTATTCATTGTAGTCAATGGTACTGATCAGTACCTGTGTGCCGGCATCCGGGTCACCCTCGGGAGCGGGGATATATTTGAGAATAGTCTCAAACAGAGGCTCCATGCTTTCCGGTGTATCGTTGAGATCCAGCATGGCAATACCTTTTTTGGCAGAAGCGTAGAGGAAGGGACAGTCCAGCTGCTCATCAGAAGCATCCAGATCCATCAGAAGCTCTAGTACTTCGTCTACTACTTCATCCGGTCTTGCCTCCGGACGGTCGATTTTATTGATACATACGATAACTTTCAGATTCAGCTCCAGGGCTTTTTTCAGTACGAATTTGGTCTGGGGCATAGCACCCTCGAAAGCGTCTACCAGCAGGATAACACCGTTGACCATCTTGAGAACACGCTCCACTTCGCCGCCGAAATCGGCATGACCGGGAGTATCGATGATATTGATCTTGGTGTCCTTGTAATGAACCGCTGTGTTTTTGGAAAGAATGGTGATACCTCTTTCTCTTTCCAGATCGTTGGAGTCCATGACACGTTCCTGAACTTCCTGATTGGCACGGAAAACGCCGCTCTGCTTCAGCAGTTCGTCAACCAGAGTGGTCTTACCATGATCTACATGAGCGATGATGGCGACATTTCTGATATCTTCTCTTTTGATCTTCATAGATTATTCCTTTCTTGCAGTATGCTTGCATCCTATAAATGTTATCACATTTTTTCAAGAAAACAAGGGGAAAGAAAAAGTTTTTTTGCTGTTCTAAATCAGGCATCTGCTTCATAGATTGAGTAAGGGAAAAAATACTGATCAAAGGAGATAAGACAAGAGATATGGCAGATAAGATAATGGAAAACAATCAGGTTGAAATCATGGGGAGGATTGCATCTGAATTTGTATTCAGTCATCAGGTATTTGGAGAGGGGTTTTACCTGGTGGATGTACTGGTTAAGCGGTTAAGTGATTCGGAGGATTGTATCCCTGTGATGATTTCGGAGCGACTCGTAGACATCACACAGGATTATATAGGAGAATATATTCATGTGATGGGACAGTTTCGTTCCTATAACAGACACGAAGAGAAAAAGAACAGGCTGGTACTGTCGGTGTTTGCCCGGGAGATCAGCTTTGTGGAGGAAGAGGACGAGACGATGAAAACAAACCAGATCTACCTGGACGGCTACATATGTAAACCTCCGGTATACCGGAAAACTCCGCTGGGGAGAGAAATCGCCGATCTTCTTCTGGCGGTGAACCGGCCTTATGGGAAGTCAGACTATATCCCCTGCATCTGCTGGGGCAGAAATGCCCGCTACGCCTCGGCGTTTCAGGTGGGCGGTCATGTGATGATCTGGGGACGGATCCAGAGTCGGGAATATATCAAGCGTCTCAGTGAAGAGGAAAGTGAAAAACGGGTGGCCTATGAGGTGTCCGTCAGCAAACTGGAATATGTGGACTGAATCAGTGCTCACAACAGGATGAAATCTTTGCTGAAGTTATCGGCGCAATGAAAGAATTAATAGGAAGAACTGTCGACTATTTGATTGACAACAAAAAAACGAGATGCTATATTTATGGCAGTAGATAGAGGTTGCATATAGCATGAGTACCGACGGTCAGGCTGCAGATCCGATGAGACGCCGGGAAGGGGCTATATGCCGAAAGAAAGAAGATGCTGCAGCTTTTTTCTTGGGCGTGCAGTGAATAATTGTACGACTGTCATCGAAAGATGGAGAGCTATCCGGTTTTTAGATACACTTGCGTAGGTACGTATGGGAGACCGGCTGATGTTCCGGTCTCTATTTTGTTGCCAGGCATATCAATACATGGTTCAGAGAACCATTTTTGATGGTCAGCTAAGGGAAAATGATCAGTCGGATCATTTAGGAGTATGTACAGGATAAGGATCCAAAAAGTAAAATTAGCCGAGGAGGAAAAGAAATGGCAATTTTTAAAGGTGCTGGTGTAGCTATCGTTACACCGATGTTTGAGGATGGATCAGTAAATTACGACAAACTGAAAGAAATTCTGGAAGAGCAGATCGCCAGTGAGACAGATGCGATCATCATCTGTGGTACTACAGGTGAATCTGCCACCATGTCAGAAAAGGAACATTCTGAGGTTATCAAGTTCGCGGTAGATACAGTGGCAAAACGTATTCCCGTCATTGCCGGTACAGGTTCCAACTGCACACAGACAGCAATTGAACTGTCTAAGCAGGCTGAAGAAGATGGCGCAGACGCGCTGCTTCTGGTTACACCGTATTATAATAAAGCAACACAGAACGGCCTGATCGCTCATTATAAAGCCATTGCCGAGAGCGTATCTCTGCCGATCATTCTGTACAATGTACCCAGCCGTACAGGCTGCAATATCCTTCCGGAGACAGCTGCTTACCTTGGAAAGAATGTTGAAAATATCGTGGCCATCAAAGAGGCTTCCGGAAACATCTCTCAGGTAGCCAAGCTCAAAGCTCTGGCCGGAGACAGTCTGGATATCTATTCCGGTAACGATGATCAGGTAATCCCGCTGCTCTCCCTGGGCGGTATCGGTGTTATCTCCGTATTATCAAATGTTGCACCGAAATTTACCCATGATATGGTGATGAAATATCTGGAGGGTGACCATGAGACAGCATTGAACATGCAGCTGGAGGCTCTTCCCTTGATCGATGCTCTGTTTTGTGAAGTCAATCCGATCCCGGTAAAGGCTGCCATGAATCTGATGGGTAAGGAAGTAGGACCGCTTCGCGCACCGCTGACCGTTATGGAAGATGCACATCAGCAGAAACTTGCCCAGGTCATGAAAGATTTTGGCATTGAACTGGCATAAGAGGTGATGTACAATGACTAGATTTATTATGCATGGCTGCAACGGCCATATGGGACAGGTCATTACCGGTATTGTGGCGCAGGATCCGGATGCTGAGATCGTGGCCGGTATTGATCTGGTGGACAACAGAGACAATGGCTATCCGGTATTTACCAATATCTGGGATTGTGATGTGGAAGCAGACGCGCTGATCGATTTTGCGTCTCCGAAAGCCACAGATACCCTTCTGGAATACTGTGTGGCAAAGAAACTTCCGGTGGTTTTGTGTACCACAGGACTTTCCGGCGAACAGCTGGATAAGATCCGCGAGGCCAGCAAAGAAGTAGCGGTATTAAAATCTGCCAATATGTCACTGGGGATCAATACCCTGTTATCTCTTTTGCAGGACGCGGCAAAAGTGCTGGCTCCGGCTGGTTTTGACATGGAGATCGTGGAGAAACATCACCGTTTGAAACTGGATGCTCCCAGTGGTACAGCGATTGCTCTGGCAGACAGCATGAATGAAGCTTTGGGAAATGAATACCATATGGTATATGACAGAAGCCAGGTCAGACAGCAGCGTGATGATAAAGAGATTGGTATGAGCGCTGTTCGCGGCGGTACGATCGTAGGCGAACACGAGGTGATCTTTGCAGGTACGGATGAGGTGATCACTTTTAAGCATACAGCCTATTCAAAGGCAATTTTTGGAAAAGGCGCAGTGCAGGCCGGTAAGTTCCTGGCCGGTAAAAAGCCGGGATATTACGATATGCAGGATGTTATTGCTGCAGAAAAATAAAAAAAGATGTATAATTAACATATAGGCTGCGCATACTTACGTGCGTAGAGAAGTTTCTTCTTTTCTATAAAAACGTACATAAAATCAAACAGAATACAGAGTATACTGTGGATTTTATGACATTTCCATAAAGAAAAGGAGACTTCGCTATGAAACATGGGAAAATGTATCTGACGATGTGTTTGCTGTCCATGGTTCTCGTCCTGGCAGCAGGATGCGGAAATAATAATGCCGCGGGAACAAACACGGGAAATACCACAGAGCAGAACGGTACAGACACTCCCGCCGGAAACGATACCGTGAATGACAATGGTATGAATACCGATACGCAGAACGGTACGGCAAATGATGCGCTGGGCGTAAATCCCGATGGAGTTACCGGAGATACCGACATGAATGGTACAGTCAATGACAGTACTGCCGGAAATAACGGTACTGTAGTCAATGAGAACGCAGCAGGAAATACCGCAGGAGATACCGTGACAGATAATACCGCGGCCGGTAATGGTACCGGTACAGGCAATCCGGTGGGGAATGCGGTGAATGATGTGGGAGACGCTGTAGGTTCAGGTATCAAAGATATTGGCCAGGGCGTCGAAAATCTGACGAACGATGTGACAGGTACAACCAAAAGATAAACAGTTTCCCGGATAAGTTTTTATCCGGGATTCTTTGGCATTGAAGACCGTTTTTTATCCAAAAGAGTATGTATGGCGATCGGAGATGCCTGAAGAGAAAGGAAGGACAGCAGAATGCGGTTTCGCCCCTGCATAGATATACATAACGGAAAAGTTAAACAGATCGTGGGAGGAAGTCTCACCGATTGTCAGGATCAGGCAGTGGAGAATTTTGTGTCTGAAAAGGACGGTGCCTGGTTTGCAAATCTGTACCGGCAAAAGGGACTCAAAGGAGGCCATATCATACTTCTGAATCCTGTATCCTCCCCTTACTATGAACA
The DNA here is from genome assembly GCA_945827805.1 of uncultured Lachnospiraceae bacterium. Lineage (GTDB taxonomy): Bacteria > Bacillota > Clostridia > Lachnospirales > Lachnospiraceae > UBA11957. The sequence goes on along the minus strand of CALZOU010000010.1, from coordinate 18,845 downwards.
GACAAAGGCACAGGCTCTTTCAGCGCTTCGGGCATGGCCGCAAGGTATGCAGGTAGGCGGCGGGATCAATGCCGATAACGCATATGAGTTTCTTGAAGCCGGAGCGGATAAAGTGATCGTTACTTCCTATGTGTTTAAGGATGGCCGGATCAACTGGGATAATCTTGAACGTTTGGTAAAGACTGTAGGTGCAGAGCATCTGGTACTGGATCTGAGCTGCCGCCAGAAGGATGGTCAGTATAGGATCGTTACCGACCGTTGGCAGAAATTTACGGATGTCCGTCTGGATGACGCTTTGATGAAGCAGTTATCTGCCTGCTGCAGTGAATTTCTTGTGCATGCGGTGGATGTAGAGGGCAAGAGTGCCGGTATTGAGGTGCCGGTGGTAGAGCTTCTGGCACAACATACTGAGACAGTGGCCACCTATGCCGGTGGTGTGGGAAGTTTCGCGGATCTTTCGCTTTTAAAAAAGGTGGGAAAGAACCGGATAGATGTAACCATCGGAAGCGCCCTGGATCTTTTTGGCGGTCCGTTGGAGTTTGCGAAGGTTATCGATTTTTGTACAGAAGAATAAATTGTAGCTGTTCAGTACATTCACAGATACAATTAATTTACGGAGATATCCTATGGAAGAAAACAGAGATCTCCAGGACAGGAGAGAACAGTATAAAAAAGAACGGCTGGAGTCTGGCAGCAGACCGAAAAAAAAGGCTCTGATGTGGATAGCGGGAATTGCGATTTTCGTTTTAGCGGTCGCAGGGCTGATCGTGGCGATAACAGCATTGAAAAACAACAGAGAAAATATCAATAAGGAAGAGTCGGTGGTGCTGTCCGCATATCCGGAAGAATCAGTTCCGGTTTCTGCGGTACAGGAGGAAGCGGATCCGGATGTTTCATCTGCAGAAATCGACCAGCCGGCAAACAGCAGTACGGTAGAAACCACATCAGATCCTGCGCAGGATGGTATTTTGCACATCGTGGCGGTGGGGGATAATGTGATGCATGAAAAAGTGTATATGTCAGCGGACACGTCCAAGGAAGTGTGGAATTACGACAAGCTGTATGAGCATATACAGAAAGATATCCAGCCGGCTGATCTGGCTTCTGTCAATGAAGAATGTGTGCTGGTGGCAGATCATAAGAACGTATCAGGATACCCAACCTTCGGGGCACCCACAGAAGCAGGGGATGCACTGATTAATGCCGGATTCAATGTGGTGACTATGGCGACCAATCATGTATACGATAAAGGTAAGAAAGGTATTCTTCAATCCCTGGAGTATTGGGAGGATGCACATCCTGAGACCATTGTTCTTGGTATACATAAGGATCAGGAGGCAGCCAGGGAAATTCGCACGGCGGAGGTGGAGGGGATTACCATTGCCATGCTCGATTATACCTGCCTGATCAATGGCGGCATGCAGAATAAGATCCCAACAGGCATGGTGGATTATGCCAATGAAGTTAAAATGAGGGCAGATGTACGGCAGGCCCGGTCTATGGCCGATCTGGTCATCGTGTACCTTCATGCAGGAACTGAATACGCCGATCAGCCGGATAAACAGCAGAAAGAGCTTTTAAAAATGCTGCTGGAGGAAGGTGCTGATATCACGATCTGTTCTCATCCCCATGTACTGCAGGGCTTTGAAACACTGCAGAATGATGAGGGAAAGCAGATGCTGGTATACTATTCCCTTGGTAATTTTATTTCTTCTCAGAAAGATCCGAAATGTCTTCTGGGAGGTATGGCAGATATCAAGATCACCAGAGATGAACAGACGGGAAGCCTGAAGATCCTTGACAGTCAGCTGATCCCTCTGGTTACCCATTACAATTACGAAGAAAATATTTATACCGTGTATCGACTGGATGAATATACAGAAGAACTCGCCGCTTCCCATAGCGTGCATGAGGAAAGTGACGAGGAATTTACGCTGAGCAGTCTTAAGGCCATGGCAGAGAATGCCATAAATGCCAGCTATTCCATAGATTAAAAGGAGGTAACGTTTATGAAGTATCGTATCAGCGGAAAAAAACTGGAAATTACCGAGGGCCTCAGAACCGCCGTGATCGAGAGCCTGAATCGTCTGGACAAGTATTTTCAGGAGGATGTCCAGGTGGATGTCACCATGCGGGTGGAAAAAAACCGGCAGATCATAGAGGTTACGATACCCGTAAAGGGATCTGTCATCCGTACAGAGCAGTCCAGCTCCAACATGTATGTTTCTATTGATCTGGCGGAAGAGGTACTGGAGCGTCAGCTGAAAAAGCATCGCAAAAAAATTATCGATCAGTACCAGACCAGTATGTTCCAGAGTGATTTTCTGGAAGAAGAAGGTGAGGAGGATGAAATCCGGATCACCCGCAGTAAACGGTTTGATGTAAAGCCTATGTATCCGGAGGATGCCTGTCTGGATATGGAGATGACAGGACATCAGTTTTTTGCTTTTGTCAATGCACAGTCCGGGGAGATCAATGTGGTCTATAAGAGGGCGGACGGTACTTATGGTCTGCTGGAACCGGATTTCTGATATCATTTGACAGTAACTGTTCAGAACAGGCCGAATCACTTGCTGATGAGGACGTAAATTGAGGGGCTGACACCGACAAACGGGCGTGAGGCCTCCGGGTATATACATAATCCTCGTGCTCCTGCTGCGCTCGCTCCGAGCCTGTAGTCTCGGAGTTGTGCTCGCTAAAGTTGCGCGATGCTTATGTATATACCCGGAGGCCGCACGCTCGTTTGTCGGTGTCAGCCCCATTTACACAGTCGTATTTACACAGTCGCATTTGCGCAGTTTTATTTACGTTGTGGATATGGGAGGTGACCGAGGCAGTTTGCGGGGGCACTTTCTGTTCTTTTTCAGTTCTCAGTTCACAGAATAATCACTGGATGTTCACAGGATAATCTGCATTTCAACACATTTTCCCGATAACTTTACATAATGATGAAATATGTACGACTACGAGAGGCTAAGTATCCGGTTGACAATGTCTGCTTATTTTTTATCCGCCGTAAAGTCACGGTTGGCCGCTCGCAAACGAAATACTATGTCGTGCAGGTAAAGGAGGAATCAGGAGTGATTGAAATCAGTCATCTGGTCAAGGAATACGGCAGTCACAGAGCCGTGGATGACCTTTCGCTTACGGTGGAGCCGGGCAGGATATATGGTTTTCTGGGGCCGAATGGTGCCGGTAAATCTACTACGATGAATATTCTTACAGGGTATATCGGGGCAACATCCGGTACGGTGACCATCAATGGACACGATATTTTTAAGGAACCGGAGGAAGCCAGAAAGTGTATTGGTTATCTGCCGGAGATCCCGCCGGTATATGATGATATGACGGTGTGGGAGTATCTTTATTTTGCGGCAGAGTTAAAAAAAGTGGAAAAAAGCAAACGAGTACAGTATGTGGAGGAAGCCATGGAGCTGACACATATTACGGATATGGAGAATCGTCTGATCCGTAATCTTTCCAAGGGGTACCGTCAGCGTGTGGGTCTGGCACAGGCTGTGCTGGGATATCCGGAGATCATTATTCTGGATGAGCCTACGGTTGGGTTGGATCCGAAGCAGATCATTGAGATCCGGGATCTGATCCGTCGGCTGGGTGAGAAACACACGGTTATTTTAAGTTCGCATATCCTGTCTGAGGTAAAGGAAATCTGCGATTATATTTTCATTATTTCCCAGGGAAAGCTGGTGGCTTCCGATACAACTGAGAATCTGCTCCATCAGGTGCAGGGGGCTCAGAAAATCGAGCTTCTCACGGACGAGAGCAGTGACGCTTTCCTGAGTGTGCTCTATGAGGTTTCCGGTGTCGACGATGTCAGTGTGCAGGAACAGGAAGATATGACCAGTCGAATTATCGTCAGTGCCAAAGAGGGTGTGGATATTCGCAAGGCTGTATTTAAAAAAATAGCCGCAGAAGGCCTGACTGTTATGGAAATGCACAGTTCGGGCCGTACATTGGAGGATATCTTCCTGGAACTTACGGCAAACAGTGAGGTAAAGGGGGAGATTGAATTATGATGGCTATTTTAAAGCGTGAATTTCGCGCCTATTTCCAGACGATTACTGGCTGGCTGTATATTGCCGTGGTGATGGCCGTATTCAGCCTGTACTATGTGGCAAATAATCTGAATTACGGTGCGCCTCAGGTGTATTATTCCATCGGCGGTGTGGCCTTTATTTTTCTGATCCCGGTGGCGGTGCTGACCATGCGTTCGTTGTCAGAAGACAGGAGAACGAAGACGGATCAGCTGATCCTGACGGCACCGGTATCTGTAGGAAAGATCGTTATGGCCAAATATCTGGCCATGGTACTGATCCATGGTATCGTGATCGTGGGCATGACCATCATGACGCTGTTTCTGGATACGCTGGGAGATGCGCCTACCAGGCAGAATCTGATCGCTGTGTTAGGGTTCGCTCTTTATGGCATGACCTGTATTGCGGTAGGTCTGTTTATTTCGTCTTTGACAGAAAGTCAGATTATCTCGGCAGTGATGACTTTTGGCGCTCTGTTTGTCGGGTATATGATGTCCGGCATTACACAACTGATATCATCCTCCGGCAATATTCTGACGAAAATTCTGGGATGCTATGATTTGCGGACACCGCTGGATTCCTTCTTTGACGGATGCTTTTCCGTAAGCGGTGTGGTGTATTATCTGTCGGTGAGTCTGTTGTTTGTCTTTCTTACGACACAGTCTATCCAGAAACGCCGCTGGCAGATGACCAGAAGCAAACTTTCCGCAGGAGTATTCAGCACCGGATTTATTGCTGTGGGTGTTGCGGTTACGGTGATCATTAATCTGATCGTGTCTGAACTGCCTTCGTCCATAACATCTATTGATATGACTTCTTCGAAGCTGTATTCCCTGACTCAGGATACAAAGGAGTATCTGAAAACGCTGGATAAGGATATTGCGATCTATGTGATCGCCAGTGAGGGAAGTGTGGATTCTACGGTTTCCGAGACATTAAAACGGTATCAGGATGGCTCTGACCATATCACAGTAGAATATAAGGATCCGGTAAAATCTCCCACATTTTATCAGCAGTTTACGGACAGTTCTGTTTCGTCAGGAAGTCTGATCGTGGTCTGTGGTGAGCAGTCCCGGGTCATTGATTACAGTGATCTGTTTGAGAGTGATATTGACTATACCACCTATACCAGCACGGTGACCGGATACGACGGTGAGGGTCAGATCACCAGCGCTCTGCAGTATGTGACAAGCGACAGTATGCCGAAAATCTATCAGGTGCAGGGACATGGAGAGACGACTCTCAGCGGTAATTTTTCCAAAACCATTGAAAAGGCAAATCTTTCTTCGGAAACGCTGAATCTGATGGATCATGATGAGGTGCCGGAGGATGCACAGTGCCTGATCATCAATGCGCCCACCTCGGACTTTTCGGAGGATGATGCGAATAAAGTCATCACTTATCTTAATAATGGCGGAAATCTTCTGATCACTACCAACAGTGAAGTTACGGACAATATGACGAATTTTGAGAGTATTTTGTCGGCTTATGGTATAACGCGGCAGAAGGGTATGATCGCTGAGAGCGATACAACAATGTATTATCAGAATCCCTTTTACCTGCTTCCGGATGTGTCCGGAAGTGTGTTTACTTCGGGAACCAGCGGGGCATATATCTTTGCTCCCTATGCAGAAGGACTGACCGTACCGGAGGATACAGATGAGATGACCTACACGGCTCTTCTTACCACTTCGGACAATGCTGTGCTGAAAGCAGATGTTCAGAATGCCACATCCTATGATTATGAAGATGGGGATACAAAAGGAAGCTTTACTCTGGGGGTTGCGGCACAGAAAACCATTGATGAGGAGACCGTTTCCACTATGGTGGTATATTCGTCTGCAGTGATGTTTACGGACAGTGCAGATCAGATGGTCAGCGGAAATAATTCCACGCTGTTTGCTTCCACCATGGGACAGCTGACAGAAAGTAACGATGACGAAGTGGTATCGGTAGTGATTCCGGTGAAGGAATATAATGTTTCGATGCTGACAGTGCCTGCAGCCACACAGATCATGTTAAGCATCAGCTTTGTGATCCTGGTTCCGCTGATCCTTGTGGTGGCCGGTGTGCTAATCTGGATCAAGAGGAGGAAACAGTAAATGACGAAGGGACAGAAAAAACAGGCGATCGGCATTGTGGTCATGCTGCTGGTGCTGGTGGCTGCGCTTCTGGCGCTGAAGTTATATAATAAAAATGCCAATGAAAACAAGGCACAGGAGGAAGAAGCTGCAAAGATTTTTGTGACATCGGCAGAAGCAGCGGGTATTACTGAAATCAGCTGGCATCAGGAGGGGCAGTTTCTGACTATGACGAAGGATGGCGATACCTGGAGCTGCAAGGAGCATCCGGAGTATGTGATTGATGCGGATAAAGTGGAGACATTGCTGGAAAATATTGCACCGCTGGAGGCAGAGCAGGTAGTGGATGATCCGGAAGCGGATGAGGTTTACGGCTTTGATCTTCCTGCGAATGTGATCTCTTATACAGCGGGAGAGGAAACGATCACGCTGACTGTTGGTATGGAGAATGAGATTACCGGTGGATATTATCTTAAGTCGTCCGCGGATGGGATGGTTTATCTGGTGGATGAAGCGCTGGTGAGTGCTTTTAATATTGATGCTTCGGAGCTGGAGATAGAGGAGGATGCGGAGAGTTCGGAGACCTCGGGAGCTTCGGAAATCTCGGAAACATCACAAGCCTCGGAAACTGCGGAAAACTCGGATGCTTCGGAGGTGGCTGATACGGATGCTGCTTTGGGGACGGATGTTGAGTAGATGACGGACGGGAAGTGCCCCGGCTTTTAGAAAACACTACTCATCCCTTCCCCTGACCCCACCCTCACATTTTTCCGTCCGTCCCTACTTTCCACCCCATATTTTCCATATTTCCGGTTGTCTAACTCCAGTGAACGTGCTAGAATAGAATCTGGATTTTTCTAACCTTTGATTATAGGAGCATATGTATGAAATTTACCGAAAAAATATTTGGTACACACAGCCAGCGCGAGCTTAAACGAATCTATCCCATCGTGGACAAGATCGAAGCCCTGCGTCCGACCATGCAGGCCATGAGTGATACAGAGCTGCGTGACCAGACCAGAAAATTCAGAGAAAGACTGGATGCGGGAGAAACCCTGGACGATCTGCTCCCCGAAGCTTTCGCCACCGTCCGTGAGGCAGGTAAGCGAGTGCTCGGTATGGAACATTACCGCGTACAGCTCATCGGCGGTGTGATCCTGCATCAGGGAAGAATTGCAGAGATGCGTACCGGTGAAGGTAAGACTCTGGTATCCACCCTTCCGGCTTACTTAAACGCTCTGGAAGGCAAAGGTGTGCATATCGTAACCGTCAACGATTACCTGGCACAGCGAGATGCAGAGTGGATGGGAAGTATTCACGAATTCCTGGGACTCAAAGTCGGCGTCGTACTCAACAGCATGACTCCGGAGGAGCGCCGGGAAGCGTATAACTGCGATATCACCTATGTCACCAACAATGAGTTAGGTTTTGACTATCTGCGTGATAATATGGTCATCTATAAAGAACAGCTGGTGCAGAGGGGACTGCATTATGCCATCATCGATGAGGTGGACTCTGTCCTGATCGATGAAGCCAGAACACCGCTGATCATCTCCGGTCAGAGCGGCAAATCCACCAAGCTGTATGAGGCCTGCGATATCCTGGCAAAACAGCTGCAGCGCGGTGAAGCCAGCGGAGAAATGACCAAGATGACTGCCATCATGGGCGAGGAGATCACAGAGACAGGTGATTTTATCGTTAATGAGAAAGATAAGATCGTAAACCTGACCGAACAGGGTGTGGAAAAAGTGGAAAAATTCTTCCACATCGATAACCTGGCTGATCCGGAAAACCTGGAGATCCAGCACAATATTATCCTGGCTCTGCGTGCCCACAATCTGATGTTCAAGGATCAGGACTATGTGGTCAAGGATGACGAGATCCTGATCGTAGACGAGTTTACCGGACGTATCATGCCGGGCCGTCGCTATTCTGATGGCCTCCATCAGGCTATTGAGGCAAAGGAGCACGTAAAGGTACGCCGTGAGTCCAAGACTCTGGCAACCATTACTTTCCAGAACTTCTTCAACAAATTTGACAAAAAAGCCGGTATGACCGGTACAGCCCTTACGGAAGAGGAAGAGTTCCGTGAGATCTACGGCATGGACGTTATTGAGATTCCGACTAACCGTCCTATCGCGCGTATCGATTATGACGATGCCGTATATATGACAAAAAAAGAGAAATTCCATGCTGTTGTGCAGGATGTCATTGAATCTCATGCCAAGCAGCAGCCTGTGCTGGTTGGTACCATCACCATCGAGACCTCCGAAATGCTCAGCAAAATGCTTCAGAGAGAGGGTATCCAGCATCAGGTACTGAATGCGAAGTATCACGATATCGAGGCCGAGATCGTAGCAAAAGCCGGTCAGCACGGTGCAGTGACCATCGCCACCAATATGGCCGGTCGTGGTACCGATATCAAGCTGGATGAGATATCCAGAAAAGTGGGCGGTTTAAAGATTATCGGTACAGAGAGACACGAATCCCGCCGTATCGATAACCAGCTTCGTGGCCGTTCCGGACGTCAGGGAGATCCGGGTGAATCCCGTTTCTATATTTCTCTTGAGGATGATCTGATGCGACTGTTTGGTTCCGAGAAGCTCATGAGCGTATTCAAGAGCCTTGGTGTTGCCGAAAATGATCAGATCGAGCACAAGATGCTCTCCAGTGCTATCGAAAAGGCCCAGAAAAAGATCGAGAGCAACAACTTTGGTATCCGCCGGAACCTGCTGGAATATGATCAGGTCAACAACGAGCAGCGTGAGATCATTTACAAAGAACGTCGTCATGTACTTGATGGTGACAACATGCGGGATTCCATTTTCAAGATGATCACAGATGTTGTGGATTATTCCGTAAATATGTGCATCAACGATGAGATGGATGCGGCTGACTGGGATCTTGAGGAATTAAACAGTGTATTGCTGCCGATCATTCCGCTGGAGAAGCTGACCCACGAAAAAGTGGCCGGCATGAACAAGAAAAAACTGCGTCAGTATCTCAATGAACAGGCAGTGAAGCTGTACGAGATGAAAGAAGCAGAATTCCCGCAGCAGGAGCAGATGCGTGAACTGGAGCGTGTGATCCTTCTGAAAGTTGTGGATAATAAATGGATGGATCATATCGATGATATGGATCAGCTGCGTCAGGGTATCGGCCTGCAGGCCTATGGACAGAGAGATCCCAAGGTGGAATACAAGATGGCCGCTTATGAGATGTTTGACGAAATGACGCTGGCCATTCAGCAGGATACGCTGCGTCTTCTGTACCATGTCCATGTAGAACAGAAGGTTGAGCGTGAGCAGGTTGCCAAGGTTACCGGAACCAACAAAGATGATTCCGCTGTCAGAAAGCCGAAGCAGCGTAAAGAAATGAAAGTCTATCCGAATGATCCGTGCCCGTGCGGAAGCGGAAAGAAATATAAACAGTGCTGCGGCCGCAAATAGGCCGACACATTTTACGGGTACATTTTTTAGAAAGAAGGTGAAGCTATGGTTGAATTAGATCAGTTCAAAAGTGTACTGAATTCCTATACAGAGCCGTTAGTGGAAGTGAGGGATTCACTTTGACCTCGCTAATAAAGAGCGCAGGATCGAAGAATTAGAGAGAGAGATGGAGATGCCGGACTTCTGGGATGTTCCGGAGCTCTCACAGAAAAAGACCATCGAATTAAATGCATTAAAGTCTGATCTCGAGGTGTACAACAAGCTTATTTCCGAGAAGGAAGATATGGAAACACTGATCGAGATGGGATACGAGGAAGAAGATCCGGAATTGATCCCGGAGATTCAGGAAATGCTGGATGATTTTGTCAAAACATTTGAGGACATCCGCATCAAGACTCTGCTGCATGGCGAGTATGACAAAAATGATGCCATCGTGAAGCTCAATGCCGGTGCGGGCGGTACCGAAGCCTGTGACTGGTGTGGTATGCTGTACCGCATGTACAGCCGCTGGATCGAGAGAAAAGGTTTTCAGATGGAAGTGCTGGATTATCTGGACGGTGATGAGGCCGGTGTGAAATCTGTTACTTTCGAGGTGCACGGCGAGAATGCCTATGGCTATCTGAAATCAGAAAAAGGTGTTCATCGTCTGGTACGTATTTCTCCGTTTAATGCCCAGGGTAAGCGTCAGACATCCTTTGTGTCCTGTGATGTCATGCCGGATCTGGGAGATGATGTTGAAGTAGAGATCAAGGATGACGATATCCGTATCGATACTTACCGTTCCAGTGGTGCCGGTGGTCAGCACATTAACAAGACGTCTTCCGCCATCCGTATCACGCATTTCCCCACAGGTATTGTGGTTACCTGTCAGAATGAGCGTTCGCAGCATATGAACAAGGACAAGGCCATGCAGATGCTGAAGGCCAAGCTGTATATGCTCAAACAGCAGGAAAATGAAGAGATGCTTTCCGGTATCCGTGGTGAGGTGACGGATATCGCCTGGGGCCATCAGATCCGTTCTTACGTTATGCAGCCCTACACTATGGTTAAGGATCTTCGTACTAATGAGGAGAGCGGCAATGTGGGACAGGTTATGGACGGTGCCATTGATCCGTTTATCAACGCCTATCTGAAGATGCTGGCAACAAACAGAAAGACAGGAGAGAGTCAAAATGGTTAAAGTCGCAGTATTGGGCTACGGCACCGTGGGTTCCGGTGTTGTCGAGGTTCTGGAGAGAAATAAAGAGGCTATTACTAAGAAGGCAGGACAGGAGATCAGTGTTAAATATGTGCTGGATCTCAGAGATTTTCCGGGAAATCCGGTGGAAAAGATCCTGGTGCATGATTATAATGTAATCTTAAATGATCCCGAGGTACAGATCGTTGCCGAGGTTATGGGAGGAACAGGCGCAGCCTATACTTTTACAAAACAGTCACTGGAAGCCGGAAAATCCGTTTGTACTTCCAATAAGGCTCTGGTGGCTGCTCATGGTTCTGAGCTGCTTCGCATTGCCAAAGAGCATCAGTGCAACTATATGTTTGAGGCCAGCTGTGGAGGAGCCATTCCGATCATCCGTCCGCTGCGCACCTGTCTGAGTGCCGAGGTGATCGATGAAGTGACAGGTATCCTGAATGGTACCACGAACTTTATCCTGTCCGAAATGAGCCTGAAAGGCAGTGAGTTTGCGGATGTGCTGAAAGAGGCACAGGATCTTGGTTATGCTGAGAGAAATCCGGAGGCAGATGTGGAGGGCCACGATGCCTGCCGTAAGATCGCGATCTTGTCTACACTGGCTTATGGAAAGTACCTGGATTATACCGATGTGCATACAGAGGGTATCACCAGGGTAAGTGCTGCAGATTTCAAATATGCCTCTGCTCTGGATGCAAGGATCAAGCTTCTGGCTACCAGCAAGAAGGTAGGCGAGAAATATTACAGTATGGTATCTCCGGTGATGATCGATGCCGAGGATCCGCTGTACAGTGTTATGGATGTATTTAATGCCGTATTTGTTCACGGCAATATGCTGGGTGACTGTATGTTCTATGGCAAGGGCGCCGGTAAGCTGCCCACAGCCAGTGCAGTTGTCAGCGATATTATCGATGAGGCCCGCCATCTGCACAGCTGTCTCACAGAGAGCTGGGATGATGAGAAACTGCCGCTGATGAGTATCGATGAGGTGGAGAACCGTTTCTTCGTGCGTATGAAGGGGACACTGATCGATAATCTCTGTCGTGTGGAGAAGGTGTTCGGTAAGGTGAAGTCTTTGTCGGTGCCGGAACTGCCGGATGAATTTGCATTCATTACGGATAAGATGACGGAGAAAGAGTATCGGGACAGGATTGGGCAGTTTGATAATGTGCTGTCGATGATTCGTGTCAGATTTTAGGCTTTTTAGGACTTGACGTTTGGTGGATGCTTGACGAAACAGGCGGTCGGTCCGTGTCATATCTATGTATTTTTGCTCCTACTGCGCTCGCTCCGAGCCTGTAGTCTCGGAGTCGTGCTCGTTAAAGTCGCGAAAATACATAGATATGACGCGGACCGATCGCCTATTTCTGTTTTTTTGGATGATGAAAGGGCTGGTGCAATTTTTGTTCTGCAGCAGCCCTTGATTTAAGTGAAAATATTGATTAATGTTTGTGGATGTTCTGAACAGCTACTTAGGCTTCGGTATTATAGCTGTCATGATCGTTTGACTGGCCGTAGTTGTAAGAGCCGCTGTCGGAACCGGTGTTGTAATCATTGCCATAGCTGTTGTTGCTATTGTTGTATCCGTTGCCACAGTTGTTGCCGGAGCCGTTATTGTAGCCATTGCCATAATTATTGGCAGAGCCGTCATTGTAGCCGTTGCCGTAATTGTTGGCAGATCCATTATTATAGCCATTGGTATGGTAGGTATTCCACTCGTTTCCGCCATAATTTCCGCTGCCCGTGTAAGGATCGTCGTAATGGGGCTGATCCAGTTCACCGCAGACGTCCATGTAGAAGAAGACTTCTGTGGTGAGCATATAGGGTGTCAGCCAGAGCATTCCGATACCGCAGGACAGGATGGCAAGCAGGGCCAGGCCAAAGAAGCTAAGCTGTATATAGAAAAGCCGTCCTTTATTGCCGCTCATCAGGGCGAAGCTCTGGCGGATGGAGTCAATGGCTCCGAGGTCTTCGTTGTCGATCATCAGCATTTCGCAAAGGGCGAAACCAAGCAGGATGATCAGAGAGATAATGGAGGCGGCCAGCATGAGCAGAGAACCAAGCATCGCAAGACCGATATTATTGACTCCGGCATTGTACAGACATATATCGGCCGGAAACTGAAGAACGGTGGAAATCAGGATTTCGATAATGCCTAAAATGATAAAGCGATCCGGATGATGCTGAAAAGCGTACAGCAGATCGCCCACACCGAAATACTGGCCGCGGATCATGCGAAGGATCATGGCCGTAATGCCCAGCTGCAGCAGATAACCAAGTACACCGGCGATCAGTGTAACAATAAACTGCAGTATCAGGGAAAACGGGTTGTTGGAGTTTCGGATGAGTGTCTGGGGAAGCAGACCTAAGATAAAGGTGAATATTCCCAGAAGTACTGTGGCTCCGATCAATGTGGCATAATGGCCTTTGAGTGCGTTCCGGGCCAGTGCTTTTAATTCACGGGATGTTCGTTTCATAAGTAGTTGTCCTTTCTGCAGAAAATCTGCATAGCATAATAATAGCAAAAAAGAAGATTAATCGTATCTGCTCAGTACCTTTACAGATACAATTAAACAATACAAAAGTGTCGATTCTTTTGAAGGTTCATGATATAATAAACCGTATTGTGCGGCAAAATACCGAAAGGAGAGGACAGATGAAAAAGACTACCGAAGATCAGCTCTATGTCATGGGCTGGAGTATTCTTGCAATGGTTGTATTCCTGATGGTTTTGCTTAAAATACTGCATCTGTCATTGGCAGATATTCTGCCAGGCTGTATTCTCTATCGGGTTACCGGATGGTACTGTCCGGGATGCGGAGGCACCAGAGCGTTGGCGGCATTGCTTTCCGGTCATCCGGTACAGTCTTTTTTATATCATCCTGCGGTGGACTACGTGGGTATTCTCTGCGGATGGTTTATGGTTTCCCAGACGGTGGAAAAGCTGACACATAGCCGTATCCGTATAGGAATGAAGTATCATGACCGCTATCTGTGGATTCTGTTGGCAATACTTGTTTTGCACTGTGTGATCCGCAATGTGCTGAAGCTGTTGTGGGGAATAGAAATTCCTTTATAAATAAGCACACGAATTAAAGAATCGTTTCTCCATGATGCGGTGTGGTCTGGTGAGGGATATTCTGAATATATCCGTCTCCGCCGTGATCTTCGTTGAAATAATCTTCATAGTAACGCAACAGATCATCTTCATCGAAATCCTCATCAAAATTGTAGTCATCGTAGGGATCTGTATCCCCGAATTCATCGTAATAATACTGCATATAGTCGCGATAGATACTGTTCGCCTCCGGATTGGTGAAAACGTAAACGAAGGAACCGATAATGGCGGCAATACCGAGGACAACACCGGCAATACTGATGCCGATTGCGGCCTTTGCCTGGCCATTCATTGGCTCAGTACCGCGGGAAAGCAGGGCAAAAAGGATCGCCAGACTGCCGAGAACGACAGATCCGCCGCAGCACATGGTCAGAAGACCGGCTATACTTAAGACTAAAGCAGCGGTTGACATACCATTAGAAGTATTCTGCATAATGAAAGACCTCTTTCGTTAAATTTTAAGAGTATTGTAGCACGACCGACATATGAAAACAACCGGGTAAAATCTGCTGACAATTTCTTTTATAAATTAGACAGGAGACATTTATGAAAAATGATAACTGTTCAGAAAAGGCCGAATCACTTGCTGATGAGGTCACAAGAAAACGATTCAGGTGTGAGCAAATTTTATCGGCGCAGCCCATTTTCATGGGTTTGCGAATCATATGTGTGAAAGTACTGAACAGATACAAAAAAGGGAAAATATCTGGTTAAGAATTGCTATTGTAGATTTTGCAGAATGATATACAGGAAGAAACAAGGAGGAAGAGAGTTTGAATATCATTAAGAAAATCAGCGAGGAATTGAATGTAAAGGAATGGCAGGTACAGGCCGCCGTTGAGCTTATCGACGAGGGATGTACCATCCCCTTTATTGCCCGTTACCGTAAAGAAAAAACAGGTTCACTGAACGATGAAGTGCTGAGAAATCTTGGTGAAAGACTGACATATCTGAGAAATCTGGAGGAAAAGAAAGCCCAGGTCATCTCTGCCATCGAGAGCCAGGAAAAGATGACACCGGAACTGAAAAAGCAGATCGAAGAGGCGCAGACCATGGTGGCCGTGGAGGATCTGTATCGTCCGTATCGTCCGAAACGGCATACCCGCGCCATGATCGCCAGAGAACGGGGACTGGAGCCATTGGCCCAGATCATCGCTTCCCAGCTGGTAAAACAGCCTCTTGCCGAAGTGGCTGCAGCTTATATCACAGAGGATGTGCCGGATGTTCAGGCTGCCCTTTCGGGAGCGTCGGATATTCTGGCAGAACAGATCTCGGATGAGGCAGATTATCGTACGGCTATTCGAAAAATGATATTTAATGAAGGTATTCTGCGGACAGAGGCAAAGAAGCCGGAGGAAAAATCTGTTTACGAAATGTATTACGATTACAGTGAGCCGGTAAAACGGGTGGTCGGGCATCGCATACTGGCCATCAACCGTGGGGAAAAGGAAAAGATTCTTACGGTAACACTGGAGACTCCGGAGACAGAGATCCTTACCTGGCTGGAAAAACGGGTGATCCGTAAAAATGAGCCGGAGACAACGGAATTTCTTCGCCAGATGCTGCAGGACAGCTATCGCCGCCTCATTGCCCCGGCAATCGAGCGTGAAATACGCAATGAACTGACGGAAAAGGCTGAGGACGGAGCTATTAAAGTATTTGGCAAAAACCTGACCCAGCTGCTGATGCAGCCGCCTATTGCAGGGGTGACTGTACTGGGCTGGGATCCGGCTTTCCGTACAGGCTGTAAGCTGGCGGTAGTGGATCCTACAGGAAAGGTTCTGGATACAACGGTTATTTATCCCACAGCACCCACCACTCCGGCAAAGATCGCAGCTGCCAAGGAAACTCTGAAAAAACTGATCCGCAAGTACCATGTGGAGTTAATTTCTCTCGGAAACGGTACCGCTTCCCGGGAATCTGAGGCTGTGATTGCTGAGACATTGCATGAGATTCCTGAGGAAGTAGCTTATGTGATCACCAATGAAGCAGGAGCCAGCGTGTATTCCGCCAGCAAGCTGGCAACAGAAGAATTTCCCCATTTTGATGTGGGACAGAGAAGCGCGGCCAGCATCGCCCGCCGTGTTCAGGATCCGCTGGCGGAGCTTGTTAAGATTGATCCGAAAGCTATCGGCGTCGGTCAGTATCAGCACGATATGAATCAGAAAAAGCTGGGTGACACTTTGGGCGGTGTTGTGGAAGCCTGCGTAAACCGTGTAGGTGTAGAATTAAATACCGCATCTGCGTCGCTTTTGGAATATGTGTCCGGTATCAATAAGACACTTGCAAAGAATATCGTGGCCTACCGTGAGGAAAACGGCCGCTTCCTGAGCCGAAAAGATCTGTTGAAAGTGGCAAAGCTGGGGCCGAAAGCTTTTGAACAGTGTGCAGGATTTCTTAGAATCAATGGAGGAAAGGATCCTCTGGACAATACCGGCATCCATCCGGAAAGCTATGACGCGGCGAAAAAACTGCTGAAAGAGATGGGCATGAAACCGGAGGATATTGCCAACGGGCCGTCTGCTTTCTTTATCAAAGATTATAAAAAACTGGCAGATAAACTGGAAATCGGTGAGCCGACGCTTAGGGATATGGTCAAAGAGCTGTCAAGTCCCGGCAGAGATCCCAGAGAGGATATGCCGCTTCCGGTGCTTCGAAGCGATGTGCTGGATATGAAGGATCTGAAGGAAGGCATGATCTTAAAAGGAACGGTCCGCAATGTTATCGATTTCGGAGCTTTTGTGGATATCGGCGTTCACCAGGATGGGCTGGTACACATTTCCCGCATGACGAAAAAATTTATCAAGCATCCGCTGGAAGTGGTGTCTGTTGGAGATGTTGTGGAGGTTAAGGTCATTTCTGTAGATGTGGCAAAGAAGAGGATCGGATTGTCGATGATACTTGAATAATGTAAGACAAGAATTTCGAAACTGCTCAGAATAGACAGAATCATTTAACGAAGGTGGTAAGGACGTGATTCAGGTGTTTGCATCCTCTTTTGAGAAGCAAAACTTAAACAAGCCTGCGAAAGTTACTGTTTATTGGCTTAGCAGTGAACAGTAAGGAATATGCGAGACAGAAGGAACGTCCCCAATAAAAAAACAAAAATCCTATTGCAAACATATATATATAGCCGTATAATAGCTACGAAATAAAATTTAACAGGAATCTTCGGGGCGGGGTGCAATTCCCCACCGGCGGTATAGTCCGCGACCTGCGTTTGCAGCTGAACCGGTGTAATTCCGGTACCGACAGTATAGTCTGGATGAGAGAAGAAAATGAGAACAGTTCACACAAACTGTCTGTATGCTCCGGAAACGTGCATACAGACAGTTTTTTATTGCAGGGATATCAATATATGATCCGGAACGTCATGTTTGATAGCAGAGAAACCATCCGTTTTGGATGGCAGCAGCCAGTCGACCGTTCTCATGTTTTCCAGGAGGATTCCGGAAACAGGAGGAACCAATATGAGTAACCCAAGAACAAGCGCAAGAACCGTAGCCATGACAGGTATGCTGTCAGCCATCGCCTTTATTCTGATGTATCTGCAGTTTAATGTGCCGCTGATGCCCAGCTTTATCGCTATGGATCTTTCTGAACTGCCGGCACTGATCGGCGCCTTTGCCATGGGCCCGGTGCAGGGTGTAGTGATCTGTCTGGTCAAAAATCTGCTGCATCTGATGCGAACATCCACCGGAGGCGTAGGCGAACTGTCCAATTTTATCCTTGGCGCCATCTTTGTATTTACCGCAGGTATGTTTTATAAGAAAAATAAGACAAAAAAAGGCACCATGATCGGAGCGCTTGTGGGAGCCGTTGCCATGGCAATTGCCAGTGTGATCACCAATTATTTTATCATGTACCCGGTGTATACCAATTTTATGCCCATGGAGGCCATTATTGCCGCATATCAGGCCATCAATCCCAGCGTGGATTCTCTGCTGGAATGTCTGATCATTTTTAACTTGCCCTTTACCTTTATCAAGGGTATGATTAGTGTAGTGATTACCCTTCTGGTGTACAAAAGGCTGTCACCGGTGATCAAGGGTACGCAGCATCTTTAATTTAAAAGGAGCAGACGAATATGGAACGCATCAGCAAAGTGACAAAATGTACCGATAACCCGTTTTTGAATTATTATGAACTCAGTGTTGTGCATAAGGGAGGCAATACAGGCAGATATTTTATGGCATCCCGGGCAAAAAGTGAGGAAAAGCTGACACTGCACACGGGAAAGGTCAATGCTGACGGCGTAGCCATTTATGCTCTCTACGGAGAAAAAAGGGACCGGGTAGTGCTGGTGCGCCAGTACCGGTATCCGTTGGGAGATTACGTTTATGAATTCCCTGCAGGCCTGGTGGAGCCGGAAGAAGAGTTTCACAGTGCGGCGGTCCGTGAGATGTATGAGGAAACAGGACTTCGCCTGACACCGTTGAACGTAGACCCCATGTATGAGAAACCATATTTTACCAGCGTGGGTATGACAGATGAATGCTGTGCCACGGTGTACGGTTATGCGGATGGCGAGATTTCTACAAAGCATCTCGAATCCAGCGAGGATCTGGAGATCGTTCTGGCAGATCGGGAGGAAGTAAAACGGATCCTGAAAGAGGAAAAAACAGCACTGATCTGCGCGTATATGCTGATGCATTTTCTGCATGATGAGGAACCGTTTGGTTTTTTGAAAGAAGAATTATAAGAGAAAAAAGGCTTTGGCGTCTGGTGCGTCAAAGCCTTTTCCGTGATATAATTTAACTAATTTGAAGCAGAACAGGGAGATAATGTATGGGTGTAAGCAATAACAGACTGTGGAAATTGCTGCTTGATAAAAATATGAAACGGATAGAAATACAGAATCTGATATCGATGATGAAGTAAAGGAGGTTGCAGCTATGACAGATGCACAGCAAAGGGCAGCTGCAAAAATATTTGCAAAAAACTGGAAAG
>CALZOU010000009.1 GCA_945827805.1 uncultured Lachnospiraceae bacterium | reverse complement strand
TACACAAGGAGTATCGTCGGCAGCGTCAGATGTGTATAAGAGACAGGGTTCTGCCCGTCCGGCACTCGTATATATACTTTATCTGCGCTCCCCTGCGCTCGCTTAGAGCCTGTAGTCTCGGAGCCGTGCTCGGTAAGGAGCTCGAAAAGTATATATACGAGTGCCGGACGGGCAGAACCCGGGGGCATTCACTTTGTTGGTTTTATGGGGGATGGTGTTTCACCACCCCCTCATTTTCATTCTCCTTATTTTGTCAGGAGCATGAGGATGTCGTTGCTTCTGGCGATGAATTTGGTCATTTCGTCCGGGGACAGGGGTTTGTGGCTGAGGAGGGCGAGATCGTAGAGCTGTTCGCAGATCATGGGTACGTGCTCTCCTTCTTTGTTGTTTACCACATATTCTACCAGCGGGTGGTTGGCGTTGAGTACCAGGGTTACGCTTTCGCCGCCGAACATGCTGGCGTCCATGCCGTACATTTTCATCATATCCTGCATACGGCGGGTCTCTTCGCTTAAGGTAACCATGGCGGCTACATTGGCGTTTTTGAGTCTTTCGACTTTGACTTCCAATTTATCGTTGGACAGTGCTTTTTTGAAGATTTCGGACAGGGTCTCGGCTTCTTTTGTCAGATCCTCGCCTTCGTTGTCTTTAAAGTCATCGGTCAGATCGGCATCGATTCTCTGGAAACGGATTTCCTGATTTTTCTGTTCTACGTGGCTGATAAAAGGTGTATCAATGTTGTGTTTCAGGATATAGGCATCCTTTTCCTCCTCGCGGAACATGTTGATGTACTGGCTCTGCTGTACTTCATCCGTTACATAGAACAGTGTGGTCTTCTCCGGTTCTTTTTCGGTTTCATCTTTTTCTTCTGCCGGTTCCTCTGTCTTTGTCTCGTCAACAACTTCTGTCTCGGCAGTCTCTTTCTCCGGCTCCGGTTTCCTGTTTTCTTCGATGCAGTCTTTGAGGGTCAGATATTTGCCATCAATATTCTTGAACAGCACATAATCCATCATCTTGTCGGAGAATTTGCTGTCTTTGATGCATCCGAATTTGATGAAGGGACTGATATCGTCCCAGTATTTCTCATAGTTTTCGCGATCTGTCTTGCACATGCCGCTGAGCTTGTCTGCCACTTTCTTGCTGATGTAATCGGAAATCTTCTTTACGAAACCATCGTTCTGCAGCGCGCTTCGGGAAACGTTCAGCGGCAGATCCGGACAGTCGATCACACCTTTTAACAGCATCAGGAACTCCGGAATGACTTCTTTGATGTTATCAGCGATGAATACCTGATTGTTGTACAGCTTGATGGTTCCTTCGATGGAATCGTACTCTGTATTGATCTTCGGGAAGTACAGGATACCTTTAAGATTGAACGGATAATCCATGTTCAGATGGATCCAGAACAGTGGCTCCTTGTAATCGTTGAATACTTTTCTGTAGAATTCCTTGTATTCCTCTTCGGTACAGTCGTTGGGATGTTTCATCCACAGCGGATGGGTATCGCTTAAGGAAACGGGACGTTTGTTGATCTTTACCTTGTCCTTTGCCGGGGAAATCTCTACGGTCTCTTTCTCGCCGTTCTCATTCTCTTTTTCCTCGGTTTTTGCATCTTCGTGAATATGTTCTACCACTACATCGGTATCCAGAAGTTCGGATTCATCGATGGTCTCATACTCCTGCTCTGCGTTGGCTTTTGCCAGATAGATATTTACCGGCATGAAAGAACAGTATTTCTCGATAACTTCGCGGGCACGGTATTCGTTGGCAAATTCCAGGCTTTCTTCATTAAGAAACAGTGTGATGCAGGTACCTACGGTATCCTTATCTCCGTCCTTCATATCGTACTCTGTACCGCCGTCGCACTCCCAGTGTACCGGTTTTGCACCCTCTTTGTAGGACAGAGTATCGATGTGTACCTCATCAGCCACCATAAATGCGGAATAGAAACCAAGACCGAAATGACCGATGATCTGGTCTTCGTTGGTCTTATCTTTGTACTGTTCCAAAAACTGCGTAGCACCGGAGAAAGCGATCTGTGTGATGTACTCTTCCACCTCATCTGCTGTCATACCGAGACCATTATCGATAAACTGCATGGTCTTGGCCTCCGGATCCACAATAACCTGGATCTTTGCCTTATAATCATCCGGCAGCTGATACTCGCCCATCACGTCCAGCTTTTTCAGCTTGGTGATGGCATCGCATCCGTTGGAGATCAGCTCACGCATGAAAATATCGTGATCGGAATACAACCATTTTTTAATGATCGGAAAAATATTATCGCTGTTGATAGACAGATTGCCATGTTTCTCTGCCATAGTAAATCACACTCCTTTTTTGTTCTGCAGGACAGATCTTTTTCCGTCCTCTGTTATAAAAGGTAGTTTAGTACTGCATTTTTCATTTGTCAAGAAAAAATCAGCACTCAACCGAGGTGAGTGCTGATTTTTTATATTTATTTTATTCTTTTTCCTTTAAAGCCTTCAGAATTCTGCTCAAATGAAGCGGATATCCAAAATAATACCCCTGCAGAAGTTCAGATCCAAGTTTCTGGACCGTCTCTGCATATGTTTCGTTTTCTATTCCTTCCACACAGACCCGGACGCCGATCTCATGGGCAAGCTCGATCATACTCTTCATCAGCTTATGATCAAAACTGTTTTCCATGGCGCGGAATGTAAAATCCTTATCCAGCTTGATGATATTTGGTTTGATCACTGAAATGTTGATAAAATTGGAATATCCTGTTCCAAAGTCATCCACGGCTACCAGAAATCCGCTGTCACGCATTCTGTCCCATGTTTTTCTGACTATCTGATTATTGTCCAGCAATTGCGTTTCTGTCAGTTCCACGATCATGGCATCATAAGGCAGCTGATTCTCATCCAGTATATTCTTAAAATCCGAATAGACTGCGCTTTTCTGTAGCTGTACAGGTGACAGATTCACAGAAATCCGAAACTCCGGATTCAGAAGACGGCATTGCCGGCAGGCCTCGGCACTGCGTTCAGCTACCCATCTCCCCACAGGAACGATCAGACCGCTCTGTTCCAGAAGAGGGATAAATTCCACCGGCGATACTCTTTCTCCACTCTCTCGTGTATATCTGAGCAGTGCCTCTGCGCAGTACATTCTGTGTGTTGCGGCATCCACTATGGGCTGGAAAAGGACTTCAAAGCCTACAAAATTGTTTTTTACAGAATTTCTCATTTCCTGAAGTAAAAGACTGCGGTTGAAAGACTGCAGAAAATCTTCACTCTGAAAAACATATGCCTGATTTCGCCCGGCTGCTTTCGCTCTGCCCAGGGCGAACTGGGATTTTTTCATAGCCGCGGAATAACCGCAGCCTCTGTAATCCTCTGCCTCCAGAATGCCTGCGGAAATCGTAAAGAACACTTCATAGCTCATATTGCCGATCATTTCCTCGATACTGCATCGAATCTTCTGAAATAATGATTTTGCTTCCGAAACACCTCCGGCATAATCTATCACCACAAATTCATCTCCCAGCATCCGAAACAGCTCGTGCCCGTCTGAAATCACCTCTTCCATGGAAATAACAGTGCTTCGCAGAATAAAATCCCCGTATTTACCGCCAAACTGCTCATTGATCTCGCGGAATTCATCGATGCCTATACGAAGGATAAATCCCCTTCCACTGTCTTTCAGTACTTCCTCATATCTTGTTTCAAAGGAGGCTTCTCCCAAAAGGCCGCTGACATTATCCGCAATCTGTCTGGTACCGATCTCATTAATACATCCAATAAGAAAAGCGGGCTCTCCGTTACTCTGACGGATCACTTTACCTTTACAATTGATCCAGACAGGCTGACGGCTTCTGCTCATCCATCGATAACAGATATTGTGTTCCTCCATTTCTCCCCGGCTCAGCGCTTTCAGCTGTACCATAAGCTCCCGCTGATCCGGTTCATAGACAAACTGACAATGCGTTTCAAGGACATGCGTAAAGCTCTGGGCAGGAATGGCAAAACGTTCCACTGCACGATCAGAAATATAATAGATATCTCTGATCATATCGTATATATAAAGATAATCATTCATACATTCTGAATACGTCTGCAGAAGTTCCCTCACAGCAGCAAATGTATCTTTCTGCAGCAAAAAATCGCCCAATGTCCGGTCTGTTTCATGAGGTTTTTTTTCTTCATTAAGTTCTTCTGTATAAATGGTATAACGTCCTTTTCCGGCTCTTTTCGAAATATACATCGCCTGATCTGCACAGAAAAACAGTTTTCCATAATCTCGTCCGCAGACTGTTGTTGTGCTGATACCCATACTGACACAGGAATAAATATCCTCATAGTAAAAGCAAAGACTTTTGAACACTCTGTCTGCCACCGCATGCAGATCTTGCGGCATCTCCATGAACAGCACAAATTCATCTCCGCCCATGCGCACAGCCACATCTTTCATCCGGCAGACGGAAAGCAGTATATCTGCTGTTTTTTTCAGCACAGCATCACCGAACTGATGTCCCCGGCGATCATTGATCGATTTGAATTCATCCACATCAAAGACAAACAGCGCGTATTCCTGATCCTGTCGTGACAGCAGCCGCTCCCGAATCGCCATTTCTCCGCTCACATGATTCAGAAGACCTGTCATCAGATCCATGGTTGCCTTTTTCCTCATTTCCCGGGCATAGATTTCCTTTTCCCGCTGTTTCGTAATATCTTTCAGGCAGACCAGTCCCAGTATGTCCTTAGTCTCCTCATCCTCCATCATCTGCACCGTCTTATTCACCCAGATTCCTTTTTCTGTAGCGTCTCTGGTTCGATATTCTATGGAAGCAGAGGTAATGCCGCGGGCATAAATTTTTAACAGTTTTTCACAGGTATCCAGACGACGATAAGCACTCATACAGTCATCTGCCACCCTGCGTGACCACCGCAAACAGTATTCATTGTATGAACAGGGGGCATGCAAACTGACTGCAGACAACACCTTCACTTCTTCATCATCTTCAGTACGCTGAGAAAATTCCTCCTCGATCAGATCTTTACTGAAATTGACCTGATAGACAACAATAGATTCGCTCATGACTGCCTGTCTGTACTGTTTTTCATACTGCATGATCTTGTCCTCTCTCATTACTTGTATCTTTTCGGTGTCTTCACGGACAGGATCCGGACCGTTCCGAAAAGATACTGTTTATTTCTCTTTATAGCTTACCGCAATTCTGATCATTTTTCCATACACATTTTGGAAAATAACGACAACCTTTCAGTATATTTTTTCTGCAGACAAGTCAAAAAAACTGCCGTCAGAACTAGCATTCTAACGACAGCTTCTAATTTTATCATAAATCAAACCTATCTGCTCAGTACCTTCACAAATACCTTTCGTAAACCCATGAAAATCGGCTGTGCCGATGGGGTGCTCACACCGTAAATCTGTTCTTACGGCCTCATCAGCAAGTGTTTCAGACTGTGCTGAACAGTTACAATCAAACTTCCAGTATCAGGTAGGTACCGTCGCCCACAGCAAATACTTCCGAAGCGTCCAGAAGATCATCGTCCGACATACCTTCCACGTCTGCACCGGCGGATTCCATATATTCTCTGACTTCTTTGACAGACTGAACCACTACCGCCATACAGTCTTCCAGGAACTCCTCTGCCTCCTCATACGTCTCCGCCACAGGCTCATCGTAAAGCTGACCCTGATTTTTCAGAAAAGCAAGAACGCACTCTTCACTGTATTCTCCCATACCGCATACCTCCATTATTCAAATGTTCCGTCTAAAATATTCTGCAGTCCGTGTTCTACCGTATCCGTATGGCGAGAACACATATCCCGGACTCCCGATACCGCCGTATCCATTGTCACAGGCATTCCCACATACGACAGCATCTCCAGATCATTGTAGTTATCACCAAAAGCCACACATTCTTCCGGAGCTATCCCCAGACGGTCAAGTATTTTTTCCAGTCCGGTACGCTTATTGACATGTTTTGGCATCATATCCAGCCAGGCATTTCCACTGGTCACCACATGCACCCGGCCGCCATACTTGTCGTGCCAATATGCTGCATGAGGCTCTATTCCCTCTCTTGCATAAACCGATATCTTAAAGTAAGGCTCCTGCGTAGCAAAGATGTCCTCCACTACCGTCACATTGTTTTTCACCACATCACGCATGTGCACCACATAGGATTCTTCTTTTGGTATCAGATAACTGGTGTGAATTCCGGACAAAAGGATTTCTTCTCCCGGCCTGGAAAGTATATCCTGCATGATCTCCTGTCCAAGCTTTCTGTCCATCAGTTCCAGATGAAGCATATCACCTTCACAGAAGCTGAGACAGCCATTCTCACAGATATAGGCGATCTCATCCGCCACCGGGGCAAACAGCCGTCGCTGATTGTCATACTGGCGTCCACTGGCAGAGACAAAACGAATGCCTTTCTCCGTATACAGGCGATGGATCAGTCTGCAGGTTTCCTCCCGCAGAGACTGTGCTCCGTTTAGAAGCAATGTTCCGTCCAGATCACTGGCTATCAGTTTAATCATATGTATTCTCCCTCTCGGGCTGCTATGCCCATATTAAAACGTAATTTGTCAGTCTGCAACCAGGCAGATGCATTTTTCACTCATTATACAATAAAGCAGGCTATAATTCGTCAGCTTGTACAAAATCATAACCAGCAGGAAAACAGTTCGTCTACGGCCCGTTCCACCTGATCAGCCGACATGGTGGCATAGCCAAGAAGAAGGCAATCTTTCACCGGATGATCATCAGGATCCTGAAAAAAATCCGACAGACAATACAGCCTGATCCCCGCCTCTCTGGCTTTTTCACGGTACTGTTTTACCTCCTGCTCCCGTTCTGTCTCCAGCACAATGTGAAGCCCGGCATTTTCCCCATGGATCCGCACCGGAATCGTCTGTTTTGTCAAAGCCTCCACCAGACGGTCATGTTTTTCTTTATAGATACCTCTCATACGATTCAGATGACGCTCAAAATGACCCTGGCGGATAAACTGTTCCATGACCCGCTGATCCACTCTGGACACGGTTGTGGAAAAACAGGAAGCACGCTCCTCATACAACGGCAAAAGAGACTTCGGCAGCACCATATAACTGATACGGATTGAAGGCGCAATAGACTTGGAAAACGTTCCAAGATAGATCACATGCTGACCTCCGTCATACCCCTGCAGCGCCGGCAGAGGATGCCCCGTATAGCGGAATTCACTGTCATAATCATCCTCGATGATATATCGTCCCTCTTTTTCCCTGGCCCAGCGGATCAGCTGCGTCCGCCGCTCCATGGGCATTACCGTACCGGTTGGAAACTGATGCGACGGCATCACATAGGCAATGTCTGCGCCACTGCCAGAAAGATCTTCAACACAGATCCCCGCATCATCCATCCCCACTGCCGCCACACTGTAGCCCAGCGTTTTAAAACAATGATACGCATTGAGATACGTGGGATTTTCCATGGCAATCCGTCGGTCTTTCCCCAGGATTACCGAGAGAAGCATCAACAGATAATCATTTCCCGCACCTATGACGATCTGAGACGCGGAACACTCCACACCTCTGGCATAATGCAGATACTCACGCAGAGCCTCCCGAAGCCCCGCATCGCCCTGCGCCTGCCCCTGCTGGAACATATGCTGCTCCGTATCCAGGATTGCCGTTCTGGCCAGCCGGTTCCACGTAGCGAAAGGGAAACCATTCTCATCAATACCATTCAGAGAAAAATCATACCTCCACGCCACCGGTTCCCCGCTGTCCAAAGCATCCGCACATTCCTCCAGAGGCAGCTCATACAGAGTTTCCACATCACACACAAAAAAACCCTTACACGGCACAGGAGCAATATATCCCTCATCCTGCAGCTTCGCATAAGCCAGATCCACCGTACTGCGGCTCACCTGCAGACCTCCCGCCAAAGCCCTCGCCGAAGGAAGCTTCACCCCACACTCCATCCGCCCACCGCGGATCTCACTGCGGATATACTCATAAATCTGCTCATACAACGGAGTCTTCTTATCCGCATCCAGAAGAATCGTCAACTCCCTCACGTCACATCACCTTATCCTTCCAAAACACAGGAGCCACCATACAATTGCCGCTGCGCTTATCTATATTGTTCTGAAAAACCCTCCGAAAACGCCGACACTTAGCGAGAGCAAGCCAAAGGCGCAGTCTCGAGCTTAGTACCGCTGCGTTAGAGGCGGAGCGAAAGCGAGTTTTTCAGAACAATATAGATAAGCGCAGCGGCAATTGTATGGTGACTCCGTCACTCTCGCCACTATTTCGACAATTGTATGGTGACTCCGTCCCTCACCACTATTTCGGCAACTTAAAGGAACTCTTCAGCGACACGATCCGATTAAACACCGGCGCCCCCTCCTTAGAATCCTTACAGTCCACACAGAAGTATCCGTTTCTCACAAACTGGAAGCTCTCCAGCGGCTTAGCTTCCTTCAGAGCCGGCTCCAGATAAGCCTGACACACCGTCAGAGAATTCGGATTGATATTCATGGAACCATCCTCATTGTAAACACCCTTCTCTTCATCAATCAGGTTTTCATACAGACGCACCTCACAGGGAACAGCCGTCGGTGCATATACCCAGTGGATCGTACCCTTTACCTTACGTCCCGTAAAACCTGTGCCGCACTTTGTCTCCGGATCATAGGTACAGTGGATCGTGGTGATTTTTCCGTCCTCATCCTTCTCAAAGCCCACGCATTTTACAAAGTAGGCATTCATCAGACGCACCTCATTATCCGGGTACAGTCTCTTATATTTCTTCGGAGGCACTTCCATGAAGTCCTCTCTCTCAATATACAGTTCACGGCCAAAGGGAACCATTCTCTTACCAAGAGCCTCATTTTCCAGGTTATTGTCCGCTTCCAGATATTCTACCTGACCTTCCGGATAATTGTCGATCACCAGCTTCACCGGATCCAGAACAGCCATCATACGGGAACGCTTAAGCTTAAGATCCTCGCGGATACAGTACTCAAGCATGGCATAATCCACAGAGCTGTTGGCCTTGGCTACACCGCAGAGATCCACAAACATCTTAATCGATTCCGGAGTGAATCCTCTTCTTCTGAGAGCTGCTATGGAAACAAGACGGGGATCGTCCCATCCGTCTACGATACCTTCCTCCACCAGTTTCTTAATATAGCGCTTACCGGTAACCACATTGGTCAGATACAGCTTGGCAAACTCGATCTGCTTGGGCGGTCTCGGATATTCAAGCTCTCTTACTACCCAGTCATACAGTGGACGATGATCTTCAAACTCCAGTGTACACAGAGAATGGGTCACACCCTCAATGGCATCTTCGATGGGATGAGCAAAGTCATACATCGGATAAATACACCATGTGTCTCCGGTTCTGTGATGGCTCATATGGGCCACACGATAAATAACCGGATCTCTCATGTTAATGTTCGGAGAAGCCATATCGATCTTGGCTCTGAGCACTTTCTCACCATCGGCATATTTTCCGGCCTTCATCTCCTCAAACAGGCGAAGATTCTCTTCCACACTGCGGTCACGGTAGGGGCTGTTCTTGCCCGGTTCTGTCAGTGTGCCGCGGTACTCACGGATCTGATCGGCTGTCAGATCGCACACAAACGCTTTTCCCTTTTTGATCAGTTTCACAGCAGCCTCATACATCTGTTCAAAGTAGTCAGAGGCAAAAAACAGTCTGTCCTCCCAGTCTGCACCCAGCCAGGCTACATCTGCCTTGATGGACTCTACAAACTCTACCTTTTCCTTGGTGGGGTTAGTGTCGTCAAAACGCATATTAAAACGGCCGTTATATTTCTGAGCCATACCGTAGTTCAACAGAATGGACTTTGCATGTCCGATATGCAGGTAGCCGTTGGGTTCCGGCGGAAATCGTGTACATATGGTCTCGTATTTTCCCTCTTCCAGATCGTTATCAATGATCTGCTCAATAAAATTCTTGGATACGGTTTCGTTCTCCATAATAGCCTCCTCTATTTTCACGCAGCAAAGCCGCTTTCTCTCTCTTCTGCCGGCATTATAAAGGCTGCCGGTCTGTCGCGCATAGTATACCATGTTTTCTATCTGATGGCAAAGAAAAAACTCAATCAATGAACCGTATTTCAGAAAAAGCTGCCTAGCAGATTTGAACTGCCGACCTCCGCCTTACCAAGGCGACGCTCTACCAGCTGAGCCAAGGCAGCATGAATACGTTTTCTTTGATTGAGTTTCTGTAGCACTGCCTGCTACGTTTAAGAATTCTATCAGACATCTCTGTCTTTGTCAACAACAATTTTAAATTTTTGAAATTTTTCGCAAAAAACATACAATTTCAAAAATTGTGATCTCTATTCCCGGTTCAAAAGTGCCTTTACCTTCTGGCGGATTCTCTGCAATGCATTATCAATGGATTTTGGCTCACGTCCGGTCAGCTCTGCGATCTCCCGGTAATCCTTTCCTTCCAGAAACATATCCAGCACCTGATTTTCCATCTTACTCAGAGACTCGGATATCTTCTTTCTGAGCACCCCTGCTCTTTCTTTACCGATCATGATATCCGCGGGATCCAGATGTATATCTTTGCTGGATGCCTGATCCTCCACCTCACTCATGGACATGGCCTCATTGAGGGGTCTGTTCTTGAGTCTCTGAGATTTTTCTATAGCCTGATAAATATTTCTTTCCACGCATAATCCGGCAAAGGTGGCAAAGGATGCGTTGGCTTCCGGATTAAAATCACGTACAGCTTTAAACAGACCCACCATTCCTTCCTGGATCAGGTCGTCCCTCTCTCCGCCGGTCAGAAAAAGCATTCGGGTTTTTGAGAGCACCAGCGGTTTGTACTTCACCATCAGATATTCCACGATATCCGGATCAGCTCCCTGCCGTAAAAAACCGATCAGCTCCTCGTCTGTGTAGTCCGTAAACTGCATGCACTTAACCTCTCTGTCTTACTACCTCAAAAGCCAGTACACCGGCAGCCACCGACGCATTCAGAGAATCAATATCTCCTTTCATGGGAATGGAAACGGTAAAATCACAGGCTTCGCGCACAAGACGGCTGACGCCGTTTCCTTCGTTTCCGATCACCAGTCCCAGAGGTCCTTTAAGATTCTGTCGGTACATTACCTCTCCATCCATGGCCGCGCAGGCAAACCACAGCCCCTGCTCTTTCAGTTTTTCAATGGTCTGTTTCATGTTGGTGACTTTTGCCACCGGTGTATAGTTCAGTGCTCCCGCAGAAGTTCTGGCTACTACAGCCGTAAGCCCGGCAGCTCTGTTTTTCGGAATGATCACACCGTGGGCTCCGGCCAGATTGGCTGTACGGATGATGGCTCCCAGATTATGGGGATCTTCAATACCGTCCAGAAGCAGGATAAAGGGGTCTTCGCCTTTCTTCCGGGCACACTCCAGAATATCTTCCACCTCAGCGTAAGCATAGGATGCAGCCACAGCGATCACGCCCTGGTGTTTTCCGGTCTCAGACATCTGGTCCAGACGGTCTTTTTCCACCATTTTTACCATAGTATCTGTCTTATCCGCTGCCCGCAGGATAGACTGCACCGGACCATCTTTCAGTCCCTTTTGTACATACAGCTTATCGATGGTCTTTCCGGAACGAAAAGCCTCCAGCACGGCATTTCTGCCTTCAATATGATTTTCGGAAATCTTTGTTTCTTCCATCTGTCAGTCCTTTCCGGCGGATGACGCCTGTCCCTTGTGTTTCGTACTTTCCACCGCCATTTGAAAAAGCTCGTCTATCCGTTTCATGTCACCCTTAAGATACAGATAGCCAAATACCGCCTCAAAGCCTGTGGCTCTGCGGTAATCTCCTGTGGTGGCGTTTTTTGCCTTGGTATAAGAATGAGCATTTCTGCCCCGCTTGTAGACTGCCAGCTCTTCTTCTGTAAATGCAGGCAGTAAAGCCTCTGCCATGGCAGACTGGGCCGGTGCTTTGGCAAGCAGGCTGGATTTCTTGTGCAGCTTATTTACCGGTGCATTGGCGGAAGTCACCACCATGGTCCGGATCAACAGCTCATATACCGCATCCCCTATGTAGGCCAGAGTCAGCGGGGAATATCCCCGCACATCACTTTCCGATACTCTGGATCCTTCACGCAGAATGGTTAAATTCTCTTCCATTGAACACCCTCACGTGTATCTTTCAGCTGAATACCCATAGCCAGCAGCTTGTCACGGATCTCGTCGGCCTTGGCAAAATCTTTTGCTTTTCTGGCTGCCTGGCGCTCAGCGATCAGCGCTTCCACCTCTGCTTCCAGAGAATCTGCCTTTTTCTCTGTAATGATACCCAGGATATCGCAAAGCTCGCTGATCTCTTTTTTCAGTGTTTCCACAAACTCTTTGGAGCTGTCGGCACTTGCATTTGTGTTGGCGAATTTTACCAGCTCAAAGACAGCCGAAACAGCATCCGCTGTATTCAGATCATCGTCCATTGCCTCTTCGAATTTGGCACGGAACTGTTTCATCTCCTCGCAGGCTTTTTCTTCTTCTGCCGTCATACCGGATGCCGCAGTCTCAGACAGATGGGTCAGAGTCTCTACTGCTGTCAGGATACGCTCCAGCGCGTTTTTGGAGGACTCCATGATCTCTGCGCTGAAGTTCAGCGGACTTCTGTAGTGTGCGGACAGCATAAAGAATCTGAGCACCTGCAGATCGTATTTCTCTCCGATCTCACGGACAGTGAAGAAGTTGCCAAGGGATTTGGACATTTTACGGTTGTCGATATTCAGGAAACCATTGTGCAGCCAGTAACGGGCAAAGATCTTGCCGTTGCAGCATTCACTCTGGGCAATCTCATTTTCGTGATGGGGGAAGATCAGGTCCTCGCCGCCGGCATGGATATCGATCTCCTCGCCCAGATATTTCTTTGACATTACAGAGCACTCAATGTGCCAGCCCGGACGGCCCTCTCCCCAGGGAGATACCCAGAAAGGCTCTCCTTCTTTTTTCGGTTTCCAGAGAACGAAATCCAGGGGATCTTCCTTCTGGTCCTCACCGCTTACCAGCAGAGAACGGTTGCCGGAACGCAGATCATCCAGATTCTTGTGAGACAGCTTGCCGTATTCATCAAAGCGGCGGGTACGGAAGTATACAGTGCCGTTTACCTCATAGGCAAAGCCCTTATCAATCAGGGTGCTGATCATGTCGATCATACCGTCGATCTCCTGAGTAGCCAGCGGATGAGTGGTGGCAGGTTTTACATTCATATCTGCCATATCCTTTTTGCACTCGGCGATATAACGCTGAGAAATTTCCTCGGCGCTTACACCTTCCTCAATGGCTTTTTTAATGATCTTGTCATCCACATCTGTAAAGTTGGACACAAAATTCACTTCATATCCCTTGTACTCCATATAACGGCGGGCCGTATCAAACACGATCATGGGACGGGCGTTGCCGATATGGATAAAGTTGTATACGGTGGGACCGCATACATACATTTTGACCTTTCCTTCCTCAATGGGAACGAATTCTTCTTTTTTGCGGGTCAGGGTATTATAAAATTTCATCTGAAGCATCCTCTCTTTCCTGTATCTATTTAAAACACGATGTGCTTTTAATTCTGAAATTGCTCATTGACACCAAATTTGGCGGTTTGAGGTCTCTTCGATGCTTTTGGCTGCTCTTTGCAATGCTCTTGGGCATCGTTTTTGCTTGTTCCTGCTTTTTTCGATGCTTTTTGTCATCCTCTGCGTCGTTTTTGGCATCGATTTTGCTTGTTCTGGCTTTTTTCGATGCTTTGGCTGCTCTTTGCGGTGCTTTTTGTCATCGATTTTAGCTTCTAAAGCTTTATTCGATGCTTTGGTTTTGTTTAGCGCAGCCTGGGCATGCGCTGCATCCTCCCATGCGGTCATCTGCAGCAAAATCAAGTGCCTGAGAAATGGAGCATATTGCCTGGGCAGCGATACCTTCCATACGGCCGGTAAATCCAAGACCTTCTTCTGTAGTGGCTTTGACATTGACCTGATCTTTTTCAAGATGCAGATCTTCGGCAATATTCTCGATCATAGTATCGATATACGGCAAAAGCTTAGGTTTCTGGGCGATGACAGTAGCATCAATATTGTTGATCACATACATCTTTTCCTGAAGCATCCGCCCCACTTCGCGAAGCAGCATACGACTGTCAGCTCCCTCATATTTTGGATCTGTATCTGGAAAATGACGGCCAATGTCCCGAAGGGCTGCCGCTCCCAGCAGTGCATCCATGATGGCGTGCAGAAGCACATCTGCATCAGAGTGCCCCAGAAGTCCTTTTTCCCAGGGGATCTCTACGCCGCCGAGGATCAGCTTTCGTCCTTCTACCAGTTTATGTACATCGTATCCCATACCTACGCGCATTTTCATAAGCTCCTCTCTGCCTGCTGTCATGAACCGCAGCATTGAACATATTATTCACTTCGGTATCCAGCAGATTCTTCATAGAGTATACCCACTTTACCGGGGTGTAGTCAAGAAACTTTGCATGATGCAGCTCTTTCTTTTGTATGTTACGGGTTCTTCTTTATGTTTGTTACTCAGCTTTATGGAAGAACCTGAATTTTTCTGATCCTTAGAAGCTTGCACAATGCCTTTATTTCTTAATTTATAACACAAAAAGAGCACTGAATAATCAGTACTCTTATAAGTAGCGAGAGGGGGATTCGAACCCTCGACACTACGGGTATGAACCGTATGCTCTAGCCAACTGAGCTATCTCGCCATGTTCTTTTCAAAAAATATGGGGCCTATAGGGCTCGAACCTATGACCCTCTGCTTGTAAGGCAGATGCTCTCCCAGCTGAGCTAAGACCCCATGTATTCTTTTCGTCCGTCTCTCGAACCGACTTCGTTAGTATACTATGTGATGTTTTAATTGTCAACATTTTTTCATGTTTTTCTATAAAATATTTTGGGGGGGATTTTTTGGGTGACGGAATATGGGGAGCGGCAAGCTCAGAGATCTGTATTGATTTTTCGCTCCTCCTGCGCTCGCTCCAGGTATAGCGTTCGAAAATAACTGAATCAATCACGCAGAATGCTTCTTCGAGTGTGCAGGTCAAAAAACGCAGGCGTAGCGGGCTACGCTGAGGATTTTTGACCTGTGCAATCGGAGAAGCAGGCAAGTGATTGGTTCTGTTATTTTCGTAACGCTATACTGTCCTGTAGTCTCAGAGTCGTGCTCGGTAAAGTCGCGTAAAATCAATATATATCTCTGATCCGCCCCTCTCCATATTCCTGTTTACAGTTTTGAGGACGCAAGTGTGACAAACTGTACGATTATGCTGATTTTCCAAATACTCATCTATCTGTTTGGAACAAAGCATCATCTCTGCCGAATGGCAAAAACAGCTACGGAACGAGGCTTCATAACGAAGTTGTGATCGATAGATATAGCCTCGTCTTCTTCGTAACAGTATTTGCCGGAATGATCGCCATAGGTATTTACACACAGATACCAGGCGGTGTTTTCCGGCGGAGCAGGCAGGGTGATGGGGACGTCGTCCCAGTAGGCATTGACGCAGATAAAAGTCATATCGTCTCTGCCTTTTGTTTCATCGTAGCCGGCAAAGCTGACACCGATGGTCTTGGCGTTTTCCGGGAGATCGGTGATCTCTGCATTTACGTCATGGGCACGAATAGGATCAATACCGCAGTGAGCGTCCGGCAGACGTTTGCGGATCACGGCATGTTTTGCACGGAAAGCGATCATATATTGGAAGAATTTAAATATTTCCTGATTTTTTTCCAGCATGGACCAGTCCAGCCAGAACATTTCGTTGTCCTGACAGTAGCAGTTGTTGTTGCCGAACTGGGTATTGCCGAACTCATCTCCTGCCAGAAACATGGGGGTGCCGCGGCTGCACATCAGTACGGCACAGGCATTTCGCACCATACGCCATCTGAGTTCCTGGATCTTCGGATCATCTGTGGGGCCCTCTACACCGCAGTTCCAGCTGCGGTTATCATTGGCTCCGTCTGTATTGTTCCATCCATTACATTCATTGTGTTTTTCATTATAAGAATACAGATCATACAGGGTAAATCCGTCATGGCAGGTTATAAAATTCACGCAGGAATTGTACGCATCGTAACCTGTATCCGTCCCCTCAGGTGTTACACCGTAGAGATCGCCGGAACCGGCAATACTCCATGCTGCTTTCCAGGATTCCCAGAAGTCACCTTTCAAAAATCCTCTGAGGCTGTCACGGTATCTTCCATTCCATTCTGCCCAGCGCTTATGTGCCGGGAAGCTTCCCACCTGATACATGCCGCCGGCATCCCAGGCTTCAGCGATCAGCTTGCTGTTTCTCAAGATGGGTTCGTTCGCGATCATCTCCAGGATCGGCGGATTTTTCAGCGGTGTTCCATCCTCATCACGGCTGAGGATGCTGGCCAGATCAAAGCGGAAACCGTCTACCCGGTAGGCGATGGTCCAGTAGCGCAGACATTCCAGGATCATCTGACGCACTACAGGATGATTACAGTTTAAGGTATTGCCGCAGCCGCTGAAATTAAAGTACTTTCCATCCGGTGTCAGCATATAATATCTCTTATTATCGATTCCCTTGAAACTGAAGGTACGTCCGTCCTCGTTTCCTTCCGCGGTATGATTAAATACCACATCCAGGATTACATCAATATCATGATCGTGGAAGGCTTTGATCAACTCCTTGAGTTCCTGACCCTCTGTATTATGCTCCGGTCCGGAGGCATAGCTGGTATTTGGTGCAAAAAAGCACACTGTATTGTAGCCCCAGCATTCCAGCAGCTGTTTTCCGTCATATTCCCGGGCATTCATGGTCTCGTCAAACTCAAATATGGGCATCAGCTCTACCGCATTGATACCCAGTTTTTTCAGATAAGGGATCTTTTCCATCAGACCGCGGAAAGTACCTCTGTGACGTACACCTGAGGATGGATCCATGGTAAATCCGCGGACATGCAGCTCATAGATCACCAGATCTGATAATTCTCTCTTGGAAGGCAGAGCATCTCCCCAGTCAAAGAAATCCTCCACAACACGGGCATGGTAAGGCCCGGTCTCCTTCTTTCCCCAGATCTGCTGCCCCGTCACCGCATGGGCATAGGGATCAAGAAGAATATTATTACGATCAAAAATAAGACCCTTTTCCGGTTCATAAGGTCCTCCGATGCGGTAAGCATACTCCAGATTTTCTATATCGAGATCATAGACAAACATGGAATACGTATCCCCGAAACGATATGTTTCCGGAAAGGGAAGCACCGCAAACGGTTCCTCTTCCCTATGTCTGAAAAAAAGCAGCTCACAGGATGTGCCCCGATGGGTCGTGATGGTAAAATTTACACCTTTTCCCAGAGGACAGGCTCCATTTACACTGGGAAACCCCGGCCGCACAGTATATCCGGAAACCACATGCAGACCCGGTTTTTTGTGCATATTGTGCTTCATCAGTAATTCTTCTCTCATAAATAAGTTCCTCTACTCTATTTCCTTAGCATCTGTTCAATACCTTCACAGATACATTTTTTCTTACATTTTTTTCCAGGCACTTCGCGTAAACAGGATCAGGATCGGGAAGATTTCCAGACGCCCTGCCAGCATATCCAGGATCAGAATGATTTTAGACAATCCGCCAAACATGGCAAAATTACCTGTGGGTCCCACCATTTCCAGACCGGGACCGATATTATTAAAACAGGCTACAACCGCGGTAAAACAGGTCGTTACCGAAAAGCCGTCCAACGTGACCAGAAGAAAACTGAATACAATAATAATCACATAGGCCGCCAGATAAGCGTTGGTATTGGCCAGGATCTTTTCATCCACCATCTGGCCATTTGTCCGTACCACCATGACCTTTCTGGGCTGCAGTACCTGCTTGATATTTCTTTTTAAAATTTTGCCCAGAAGCAGCACACGGCTTACTTTAATACCGCCGCCCGTACTTCCGGCGCATGCTCCGCAAAACATCAGGCACACCAGGATAGCCTTGGAAAATGTGGGCCAAAGATCAAAATCTGTGGTGGCAAATCCAGTGGTCGTCACAATACTGGATACCTGGAAAGCCGCATGGCGCACTGTCTCTCCCAGAGATTCATACATACCGTAAATATTCCAGGTGATCAGTACAATGCTCCCAAGGACGATTCCGAGATAGAGACGCAGTTCTTCATCCCGGAATACATTTTTGACCTCCTTAAGAAGCAGAAGATAATAACAGCTGAAATTCACGCCAAACAAAAGCATGAATACGGTACATACATTCTGCAAATAGGGACTGTATCCGGCAATACTGTCATTTTTGACGCCAAAGCCACCGGTTCCCGCCGTTCCGAATGCCGTACACACGGCTTCAAATAACGGCATACCTCCGGCCAGCAGAAACACAACATCCAGGATCGTCAGTACAATATAGATAATATACAGGATCCGGGCTGTCTCCTTCATCTTCGGCACCAGCTTACCAACATTTGGCCCGGGACTCTCCGCCCGCAGGATATGCATGGTAAAGCCCTGCCGCTTCTGTCCCGTACGGGATACCGCCAGAATGAAGACCAGTACTCCCATACCGCCCAGCCAGTGACTGAAGCTTCTCCAGTACAAAAAGCCGCGGCTGTGAGATTCGATCTCCGTCAATATGGAAGCCCCGGTAGTGGTAAATCCGGAAACAATCTCAAAAAGCGCATCGATAAAGGACGGAATTTCCCTGGACAGATAAAAAGGAAGACATCCCACCAGAGAAAGAACGATCCAGCTCAGACCCACGCATACAAGTCCCTCTCTGGCCTGAAACTGAATACCTGCCTTTTTTCCGAGAATTGCCAGAATACCCCCGACAGCCAGAGCCACGCCGATACTGATCAGAAAAGCTATTCCTGTACCATAATCCCCGTCATGCAGACAGATTACCACAGACGGAAGCATAAACACTGCCTCCAGCAAAAGAATTCTGGACATAAAATGTCCGATCATTCTGTAATTCATATTACGATAAGCCTATTCAAAGATGTCGTTCAGGCGGGTAACAGCACCCTGACCGGATACAACAACCAGAATATCTCCTTTCTCATACATGGAATCACCATCGGGAATTACGGTCAGCGGACCGTGCTTAATACCGACGATCAGAATATTTTTTCGGATCCTCAGTTTCTTCAGCGGTGTATGGCAGTTTCTGGTCTGATCATCCACCACAAACTCAAAGGCCTGCGTCTTTCCGCCGGCAAAACTGTGTACGGCCAGCGCCGCGCCGGTCTGATTATCCAGTGCATTGACATACTGTACGATGGTATTGCTGCACAATTCCTTTGGGCAGATGATTTTGCCAAGATCCAGGCTGTCCAGCAATGTGCTGTTTCCCTCATGACTCAGCTTGGTGATCACCTGATCCACACCACAGCGACATCCATACATAGAAACCACCATATTGACTTCATCCATACCTGTCATAGTAACCAGCGCGTCACATTTTGCCAGCCCCTCACCATCCAGCAGATCCCGGTCCGTAGCGTCTCCCAGGATAATATTGGCTTTCGGAAGCCGCATGGCCATGTCTCTGCAAAGGGCTTCATCCTGTTCAATAATATGCACATTTACTCCTGTACTTAACAGACGACTGGCCAGATAATAGCTCACCCGACCCCCACCGCAGATCATGACATTTTTCACTCTCTGCGTGATGATACGCAGATTTTTCAACAATGTGGTAAGGTCATCCGTAGTAGCCGTTACAAAAATGCGGTCTCCCTCCTTCAATACGAAATCACCGGAGGGCGCGATCAGCTCACCCTGACGAATAACACAGCAGATCAGGATCTTACAACGGACAACAGAGATCAGTTCATTCAGACTGATATCTTTCAGTTTGCTTTTTGCATCGATCCTCAGCTCGATGATCTCCATTCTGCCTCTGGGCAATGTCTCTCTTTTCAGGAACCCGGGATAACAGAGCATTCTCTCAATCTCTTCCGCAGCCTGTTTTTCCGGATTGATCATCATGGACAACGCAAAATCATTGCGCATGGCATAAATCTGATCAATATACTCCGGATTGCGGATCCTGGCAATCGTATGCAGCCTGTCATTCAGAAAATGCGCCGTCATACAGCAAAGCAGATTGATCTCATCTGCTCCGGATGCCGCGATCAGAACATCTGCGTCCTCTACCCCGGCTTTTTTCAATACGTCCATGGTAGCACAGTTGCCCTGCACGATCATGACATCATGCTGCTCCTGGCTTGTCTCCAGCACACTCTGTTTTGCATCGATAAGGGTCAGATCATATCCTTCCACAGACAGAAGACTGGTAAGTGTCTGACCAACTTTTCCATCTCCGGCAATGATTATCTTCATGATTATTTCCTCAACTATAGTATTTATTCTGCCATAGCCTTTTTGA
The DNA here is from genome assembly GCA_945827805.1 of uncultured Lachnospiraceae bacterium. Lineage (GTDB taxonomy): Bacteria > Bacillota > Clostridia > Lachnospirales > Lachnospiraceae > UBA11957. The sequence goes on along the minus strand of CALZOU010000009.1, from coordinate 12,314 downwards.
TTGCAGCCAAAAGATCATCGTATTCTTCAAAAGCCTGCAGCTCGGGATGATCTTTCTTGATAGCCTCTGTACTGCGGAATAGAAATCCTGCTTTGCTTGCCTCGATCATGCCCAGATCATTATAGCTGTCACCGCTGGCGATGGTCTCGTAACCAATGGACTGCAGTGCTTTTACTGTAGTCAGCTTGGATTTTTCCACACGCATTTTATAGCCTGTGATTTCCCCATTCGGTGCCACTTCCAGAGTATTGCAGAAAATAGTTGGCATTCCCAGCTTTTTCATCAGAGGGCTTGCAAACTGTGTGAAAGTATCGCTCAGAATGATCACCTGAGAGAAAGAACGCAGCTCATCCAGAAACTCCCTGGCTCCCGGCATAGGATCGATCTTCTCGATCGTTTCCTGAATCTCTTTCAGTCCCAGACCATGCTCTTTTAAGATAGCCAGACGATACTGCATCAGCTTATCGTAATCCGGCTCGTCACGGGTAGTTTTTTTCAGCTCCGGAATACCGCTGGCATTGGCAAAAGCGATCCAGATTTCCGGTACGAGTACACCCTCAAGATCCAGACAGGTAATATACATACTCATAGTATTGACTCCTTTTATCCTCTATATAAAATATCAGCCATTTTCCATAGTAAAGGCATTGTATTTCTTTGCTATAGTAGCACAACAGTGTCGAAAAAGGAAGCTCTCTTTTTCATCATTTTGTCGTTCAAATACCTTCCGCCATCTTTCTGTCGATCCAGGTCATGACGGTTTCAGACTCCACTGCCAGTTTTTCGCAGGTTTCTTCCCATGTTTTATGCTCCCGGCTGGATTCATTGGCCGGCTCTGTGTTCTCCAGTTCCTCCATTTGACGGTTGATGCGCTCCAGTTCTTTTTTCATATCTTCCAGAGACGAAAACACTGAAATATTTTCCATAATATTCCTCCTGATCTATATAATTTATATCTGTTCCTGCAGTCTCGTCGGCACATGATTTTGCCTATACTGCACGGTCACAATTCCTTATAGAAGAAGATAGCACGTTTTATGTAGAAACACAATTCCATTTCCAGTATAGCGGATAATAAAAAAATCTGCCTGCGCTACGCACAGGCAGATAAAGTACTGGCCATATTAAACTACCAGGAAGAATTTGATCAGGAACAATGCTGAGATAATATAGGTCAGCACGGAAACCTCTTTTGCCTTACCGGTGAACACCTTGATCACCGTGTAAGAGATCATGCCAAGACCGATACCGTGTCCGATGGAACTGGAGATCGGCATGGAGATCAGCATCAGAGCTACCGGAACCAGCTGACACATATCCTCAAAATCAATCTTTTTCAGGCCGCTCAGCATCAGGATACCAACATAAACCAGCGCAGCGGATGTAGCCGGAGCCGGAATGATGGCAGCGATGGGAGCGATAAAGGTACAGGCCAGGAAAAGAATAGCTGTAGTCAGCGCTGTCAGACCTGTACGTCCGCCTGAAGCCACACCGGAAGCAGACTCAACAAAGGTGGTAACTGTAGAGGTACCGGTCAGGGCACCTGTAACTGTACCGACAGCATCACTCAAAAGTGCCTCCTTCATCTGGGGCATATTGCCCTCGTCATCTACCATACCGGCGCGGGAGGCTGTACCAACCAGTGTACCGATGGTATCAAACATATCGATGATGCAGAAGGTGATGACCAGAGTAATGGCAGTAAACCAGCCAACCTGGAAGAAACCGCTGAAGTTAAACTTAAACAGTGTGGTAGAGACCATATCTCCTACCGGCGGAATGAAGGACGCTGTAGCCAGGGATGCAAAGGGGTTGGTTCCCATGAAAACAGCCTCTCCTGCCCAGTAAATGATGCAGGAAACCAGCATACCCAGAAGCACTGCGGCATGGATGCCCTTCTGTGCCAGAATAACAATCACGAACAGACCGATAAACATGGTCACAACAGACAGTACCATCTGTGTATAACCGCTGCCCATGCTTCCCTGCGCCATACTCGGGGTCAGCGCACCGAAGAAGTCACGCATGACATAGAAAGGTCCGCCGTTCTCGGAATACACACCTGCATTAGAACCAAGTCCGATATTCAACAGCATCAGACCGATGGCCGGGGCAATACCGAGACGTACACCAAGCGGAATCGCATTCACGATCTTCTCACGTACATTTAATACAGACAGAATCAGGAATACAATACCCTCGATCAGGATGATACACAGTGCTGCCTGGAAGGAAGCCACATAGCTCATACCGGTGATGGATACGATGTTGGCAACAACAACCGCGAAGAAGCTGTTCAGTCCCATACCGGGAGCCATGGCAAAGGGTTTGTTGGCCAGAAAAGCCATAACGATGGTACCTACCGCAGAAGCAAGACAGGTAGCCATAAATACGGCATTCCAGAGCTCGGGGCCACCCTCGGCGCCAAAGCCGGTCAGAAGGTTCGGGTTCAGAGCGATGATGTAAGCCATCGTCATGAAAGTGGTCAGACCGGCCAGAATTTCCGTGCGGACAGTCGTACCATTTTCTTTGAGTTTGAAAATTTTCTCCATTTTCCTCTCCTCATTTGAAATATGAAATTTAAAAACTACGCGGTTATACTACCACAAGTATTCGGAAAATTCCAGCCATTCCATACAGAAACATGAAAAATTTCCGGTAAGCGTGAGGATTTCAAACCTATTGGAATCAAATTGCTTCCAGTGCCTGTGCCAGATCCGCGATCAGATCTTTTTTATCTTCCAGGCCACAGGAAATACGGATCAATCCGGCAGGAACACCGGCCGCTTTCAGCTGCTCATCGTTCATCTGACGATGAGTGGATGTTGCCGGATTCAGGCAACAGGTACGGGCATCTGCCACATGAGTCTCGATAGCTGCCAGTTTCAGATTTTTCATAAACTTTTCTGCTGCCGGTCTGCCGCCTTTCACTTCAAAGGAAACTACGCCGCAGCCGCCATTGGGCAGATACTTCTTCGCCCGCTCATAATATTTATTGGAAGGAAGTGTAGGATAATTTACATACTCTACCTTCTCATGGGCTTCCAGAAACTCAGCTACTGCCTGTCCGTTCTCTACGTGTCTGGGCATACGAACGTGCAGAGACTCCAGACCAAGATTCAGATAGAATGCGCTCTGGGGAGACTGGATACAGCCAAGGTCACGCATCAGCTGGCAGGTACATTTCGAGATAAAAGCACCTTCTTTTCCAAATTTTTCCGCATAAGTCACACCGTGATAGGATTCATCCGGTGTGCACAGTCCCGGGAACTTGTCCGCATGGGCCATCCAGTCAAATTTGCCGCCGTCAACGATGGCACCGCCTACAGCCACACCGTGACCGTCCATGTATTTGGTGGTGGAATGGGTAACTATATCAGCTCCCCATTCGATGGGACGACAGTTTACCGGTGTCGGGAATGTATTGTCCACGATCAGCGGCACACCGTGTGCATGGGCTGCTTTTGCAAATTTCTCGATATCCAGTACTGTCAGTGCCGGATTTGCGATAGTCTCACCGAAGCAGGCTCTTGTATTCTCTTTGAAAGCCGCATTCAGTTCTTCTTCTGTGCAATCCGGATCTACAAATGTTACATCAATCCCCATCTTTCTCATGGTCACGTCCAGAAGATTGAAGGTACCTCCGTAGATAGAGGAAGAAGCCACTACATGGCTGCCTGCCTCACAGATATTAAAAATGGCAAAAAAGCTGGCCGCCTGTCCGGAAGATGTCAGCATGGCGGAAGTACCGCCCTCTAAGCTGGCAATCTTTGCTGCCACCATATCGTTGGTGGGGTTCTGCAGACGAGAATAGAAATAACCGCTGGCTTCCAGGTCAAAAAGCTTTCCCATTTCCTCACTGGTATCATATTTGAATGTAGTTGACTGAATAATGGGCATCTGACGGGGCTCACCGTTTCCCGGTGTATAGCCTGCCTGCACACATCTGGTATTGATTGAATAATCCTGCATAATTGCTTTAACCTCCGTATTCCCACTGATATTAAGGGATTTATATAGAAAATATTTTACTCACATTGGCCGGACATGTAAAGGAAAAATTATCTTCTGAATTTCTATGGCAAAAGGGCGGTTAATGTTCACTGACAAGTCAGTAAACAGCAGCCGCCCTTTCTGTTTCAGGTAATTTTTTATCAATTAAGATTCCGCGCAATGGCTTTGATCACCTCATCCATCACGATCGGCTTTGACAGATGGCCGTTCATTCCGGCATCCAAAGATGCCTGTACATCCTCGGCAAAAGCGTTGGCCGTCATGGCAATGATCGGAATTGCAGCGGCATCCGGACGATTCGGTAAACTGCGGATGGCTTTTGTAGCTTCATAACCGTTCATTTTCGGCATCATAACATCCATAAGGATCAGATTAAATGTCCCCTGCGGGTTTTCAGCAAAAATTCTGACAGCTTCTTCCCCGTCAGAAGCCCTGGTAATCTGGATGCCCAGTTCTTCCAGCTGAACCATGGCGATCTCAGCATTCAGATCATTATCTTCAGCCAATAGGATCTTCAGGCCTGTCAGGTCCATTTTGCCAACCGAGTAATCCTTTTTCTTAACCTCACAGGCATCCGTGATCTCCATAGGCAATTCAACGATAAAGGTTGAACCAACACCCTTTTTGCTCTCCACAGAAATCGTTCCGCCCATCAGGTCAACATACCTCTTTGTGATGGCCATACCTAAGCCGGTACCCTGATACTGTGTCCGGGCACCATGCTCTTCCTGCGAAAACTCGTCAAAAATGTGGTCAACAAATTCTTCAGACATACCGATACCTGTATCAGATATACGATATCGAACATTTACGTGACGATCATCAATTCCCGGAAGATAGCTCACCGCAAAGGTGATCGTTCCTCCATCCTGTGTAAACTTCACCGCGTTTCCCAAAATATTTACCAGCACTTCCCGGACGCGCACTGCATCGGTCAGCACAAAAGGTGTTTTCGGTTCCGTAAGCTCAGTTTTGAAGGTGATATTGCGATTTGACAGATAGCCATCCATTATTGTAAGTACTGAATCCGAAACTTCCGTAATATCAACAGCTTCCGGTACGAATTTGATCTTTCCGCTCTCAATGCGGCTGATATCCAGCACATCATTGATCAGCGCAAGCAAATGCTCTGAGCTGTCACTGATCTTGTCCAGACAACCCTTGATCTCAGGAGGCGGACTGTGTTTCAAAGCAATATTGGTAAAACCAATAATAGCATTCATGGGTGTACGAATGTCATGAGACATATTATTCAGAAACGTGCTTTTTGCCGCATTGGCAGACTCTGCCACCATGCGCAGCCGATTCAGCTCCTTGTTCGTCTCCTGCTCCATCTTCACCATCTGACTGCTTCGCTGCACTCTGATAAAACCAATGACCGCCAGAAGCAGCATCAGTGCCATAGCTGACATAAAGATGATTTCTGTCCGAATCGTGGAATTCATCATATTCAAAGTGCTGACTGCCACAGAATCCGCAGGAATCAGAAGCATCAGCGTGATGTCATAGTCCTGCAGCGCTGTAAGGCAATAGCAATACTCTGACCGGTTCAGCAGGATATTTGCAGCAGCAATACCGTCCTTGTCCAACTGTTCTTGGACAGCAGCAAAACTCTGTCCCTGTACATACTCCGCTTCTTCCAGTGCCTTATTAACATTACGGGCACCTATGACATCGTCATTGTCAGCATCAAAATAGGCTAATGTTCCGTTCTTCTTGATAATATAGGTTGCCGCACTGCCGCCATAAGTCGTGGTGGTATAATACTGCTTCAAGGTCTGGATATCTTTCAGCAGCGCAATATGAGTAAAACGGACATTATTCTCTCCCATCGTGATGGGATCATCCAGTTCCTGTGAAAACACCAGAAAGCTGCCCGCAATATTGTCGGTTTCGGAAACAAAGGTGTGCCGCTTTTTCCCGTCCAGCAGATGGCTGATATCATACCAGATACCGGCCGGGCCATCGCTCAGATACGCTGTACCCTGTTCATCCAGAAGCATCACCCGGCATCCATACAGCTCCGTACAGAAATCATTTTCCAAATGTGCTATATTATCAGACACATCCCGACTGTTTTTGAACTGATTTCCCTGTACAGCATTATTCAATCCTTCCACCAGATTCCAATGCGTCTGAAGGCCACTGTCCAGATTTGCCCGAATCTGGGTAACCATCTCCTTGAGCTGGTTGGAACGTTCCTCGACTGTCTGCTTCATCAGGGAATCACGCATAAAGAATACACCCGACACCAGAAAAGCGACCAGGATCATCGCAAACGCAACAGGCATAATATATTTTGTTGTTTTATTTCTCTCTTGCATCTGCGTGTCCTCCTCAAAGTTTTTTTGTGTATTGTGTATCAGAGACAAGTCTGCTTTTTATCGCAAAATAATATAATCCGTAGGCGCTTCCAGCTGTCCACCCTGTTCCACAAGGCACTGCGTCAGGTATCCTTCTGCCTTGGGGCCGGTCGTATCAACTTCAGAAATTCCCATCTTCTCCATGATCTCGGACATATACCAGTCCCGTTCGCCGTAGATCAGGAAGGAATAGGTCGCGCTGCGGTCAAGCTCCTTTCCGTCCATGGTCAGGGCATTCAGGGTATAACCGCTGTCGGTCTTTGTGATGTCCATCTCAAAGCCGCTGGAAACATACAGGGTGCTGTCATTGCAGACTGCGCCGCGATTGCCGGTCAGGGAGAGGGTCGTCTCCACAAGGGTATAGATCTGATCGCCGGTCAGCTCCATCAGGCCGGGCCAACCGCCGTCATTCTTCGCAATATAGGCGAGATCCTTCTGAGAATAGTCGCCGGCATAGATGTCGTTGGCAACATAGCAGGCCTGCATAAACACCAGATCGTAGCCGGAGAGCTTACGTATGGTATTGGCAACAACGGATGCCGCCTGATTGCCGTGTTCCGGGGTAAAATCGTTGGAATAACCTGTGTCGATATGGGCGACGATCTCAGTGCCGGGTTCTTCTCCCGCCAGTTCTTTATTGAATGCTGCCAGTGCCTCCTTAGCAGTCTGCACTTCGTCGTTCAGGATCATCTGCACCACATCCTTGGAAATACGGAACATCTCGTTGGATGCCAGACGGATATACAGCTTGTTCTCCTCAATATAGGGTTTCAGGTTATCCAGCTCCGGCATCAGATCCAGAGTGACATCCTTCTTGTAGGGCACCATGTTCTTGCCGTAGGAGATATGATCCTGTCCCTGCTGATTGACCATGGCAGTCATGATGTCCAGAATCAGCTTTTCCCGCTCAGGGTCATCCATACCCTTGTTGGAGGCCGCGATCTGGAAGGTGGGATAAGTCAGATACCAGTTATCCTGCTCCGTCTGACCGAAATAGGGCATCATCAGCACCTCGTCCTGGCCACGGCCGGGGAAGGTAATGACATCCGCGCCGGTGCCGCGGTACATGGCAGCTTCACCCTCGCTGAACATATCCTTAGGGGTTCTGTTGGGATAGGCGGCATCCTCCGCACCCAGACCGACCTTCTCCTTGAAATCGAAGAACTTCTCGAAAACAGGCAGCCACACTTCTTCAGAAAGCTCCTGGGTCGCACCGCTCTCATATTGCTGACGCCACTTGCGCCCCTCTATACTCTGAAGCACGGGGATCGAAACGCCCTGCAAAACCTCCATGCAGGTGAAGTCCGAAGCAAAGTCGGACACATAGCCCCGAATACCCACAGCCTCGAAGGCCTGGCAGGCAACGATGAAGCTTTCATAGTCCGTGGGGATGGGGACATTGTACTCGTCAAACAAGGTCTTGTTGATGATGAAGCTGTCTACCTCCGCGCAGGTGGGAAGCCAGTTCACAGTGCCGTCATCGTAGGTATAGCTGTCCAGATAGGAACCGTAATAGGTGCCCGCCAGTTCGGTGTTGCTCAGGTCATACAGATAATCCTTTAACAACACCGCATCCTTTAAGGCAAAGCGGCGCACCGTCAGAATATCGGGCATATCGTCGTGATCCGCACGGAAACGGTAGTAATCCGTGGAGTTAGCGGCCAGAACAAATTCAAACTCCACCTCCGGGAACAGGTCACAGAGGTACTGGGTATAAGAATCCAGCATTTGATTGCCCCAGCAGGCAACGACCACCTTTTCCTTTTTCTCTGTCTGTGGCTCAGCTTTTTCTACATTACTTTCTTCTTTTGTGCTCTGATTTCCACAGCCGGTCAACATCGTTGCCGCCATGACGATTGACAACAACAAACAAGCAGTTTTCTTCATCCTTCTTCTCCTTTTTGTCAGTAGTTTTTTCGTTACTGATTACATATAAAAAAAGACACTTAGATTTGCCGTATCGTGCCTTTAACTTACTTCTTGCAACTGGCTACCATACTGTACTTCAGGTCCTATAGCTTTGCGTCATACTCTTTCGGGTATTTTGCCTGATTCAATTATTTTTAGTTAAAATAACCTATTATAATAATATATCACCACCCTGAAAAAATCAAGTTTTGAAATAACCAATAAAAAAATAAGAAGATATCTTCTCCACTGGATATCTTCTTATCATCCTTCTTTTCTCATTTTGCAGTCAGATAACAGTTGCCTTATTCTCTCATCGTATCTGTTCAGTAACTTCACAGATACGATTCGCAAACCCATGAAAATCGGCTGCGCCAAAGGGGGCTCACACCTTCATCATATCCTTACGGTCTCATCAGCAAGTAATTCGGTCTGTTTTGAACAGCTTACTTCTCATCATATAATAATATGCCGGAATCAACAGCACACACGCTCCGAACCATGCCATAGGACTGGCAATGCACACTGCCGCATACCCCAGCATATGGGATAACACTACCGTAGCCACGATACGCATGAGCAATTCAATCATACAGGCGGCAAAAGGTACTTTACCGTTTTGCATACTCTGGATTGCTGACCGATACACAGCCAAAAGGCCGAGAATAAAGTAAAACGGCGCTACGCCCAGCAGATAACCATCGGAATACTGATAGATCTCTGCAGAGGGATCTGTCAGAAACATGCGCACAATAGGATGGCGCAAAAGCAGCATGGCCGCGCACATGACCACATTCATCACTTCCAGCTGAAGCAGGCCCGCCCGAACACCTGCCCGGATGCGTTCCTTATTACCGGCGCCGAAATTCTGTGCCACATAGTTAGATACTGAGGTCATCATGGCATTGTTGACCAGAACGGCCAACTGATCCGCTTTGGTAGCCGCCGTATACCCGGCAACTGCCGCAGTGCCCAGGGAATTGACCACTGTCTGCATGGCCAGCTGACCGATACACATTACCGACATTTGAAATCCCATGGGGAAGCCTGTCTTTAAGTGAATGACCATGGTTTGCTTCAGATGAGAAAAATCTTTCTTATTCAAATGCAGTACCGGAAAAATGCGCCATCCCACAACAAGACTCAATAGCCCTGACAAAAACTGCGACAGAATCGTCGCCCATGCAGCACCGGCCACCCCCATCTTAAGCGGCACCAGAAACAGGATATCCAGAACAATGTTAAACAACGAAGAGAACACCAGAAAATACAGTGGTGTCCTGCTGTCACCCAGGGCCCGCAGAATATTTGAGATCATGTTGTAAAAGATCGTTGCGCCGGTTCCCAAGAGTACCACGATCATATAGTCGTAAGCCTGAGTGATAATATCTCCCGGAATCTGCATCCAACGCAGTATCGGTCTGGCAAGCAGACAGCAAACCACCGTCAGAACCACAGTGAAACCGATACTGAGTACTGTTGATGCCGCGATGCTTTTTCGCATGCCGGCTTCATTTCTCGCCCCGAAACGCTGTCCCAGGCATATTCCAAAACCACTGGTAAAGCCATTGATGAAACAAAACACAAAATAAATGATAATCGTAGTGGCTCCCACCGCAGCCAAAGCCTCTGTCCCCAGCGTTTTTCCCACGATGACAGAATCCGCCAGGGTATAAAACAGCTGAAACAGATTTCCCAGAATAATGGGTATGGAAAATTTCAGAAGTGACCGGAAAGAATCTCCTGTGGTCAGGTCCATCTCCTTAGTTTTTGCCATATAGTGCATCCTCCCTCTTGTGCATTTCGCACATATACAGATATAATGTTGAGTATAGATTGGAGAATCGTAATATGACAGGTGTAAAAATACTCGTAGATGATACCCGGCGGGAATTAAAAGAACATGGTACCCCCACATTTCCAGTCACCGTAAACCGTGATGACCTGTGGATGTTTGAAGGGAAAACCGTTCCTGTTCACTGGCACAGTGAGCTGGAGATCGGCATTCCCAAAGAAGGTAAAGCCGTATACCAGATTTACCAGAATCGATATGAGCTTGAACCTGGTGAAGCCATACTGATCAACAGCAATGTACCCCACAGCTGTTCATCGGCTGATAAACAGCGTGTATTGTACCGCAGTATTATCCTTCGCCCTGATTTCCTGTACGGCGAATTTGGCAGCGATATTGAGCGTAACTGTTTCCGTCCCTTTTTGCAGAATCTGGCGGTTCCCTGTGTTGTAATGAGAGAGACGATGGAAGACAGCAGACAGATTCTGAAGCTTTTAGATCAGGTAGATATGCTTTTTTATCAGCGACCTCCCTGCTTTGAGCTAATCATTAAAGGCCTTCTGTGTCAGGTTTTCGGACAGATTCTTGCCAAGCTGCCAAACCATACCACTGCTTTTGTTCTGGACAATAAGATTGATCTGGACCGTCTGGAAAAAATACTGTACTATATCCATACACATTTTGACACAGTCATCTCCCTGCAGGATCTGGCGGAGGAAGTCCATCTGTCACGGGAAGTATGCTGCCGTCTGTTTAAAAAAATGACAGGCAAGACTATTACACATTATCTCGAAGAATTTCGTGTCCGCCAAAGTCTGCCTCTGGTACAGAGTGGTCAGTATTCTATGGCACAGATCGCAGAATTATCCGGTTTCAGCAATGCCAGCCGCTTTGCCCAGGCATTTCGAACCCATATCGGCTGTAACCCGGGGGATTACAATTCTCTGAATCAATCGTGCCTATTATAGGTGTGTTTTTGCGAAAATACGATTCTGATGTTGCCTTTTGTGATACAGTTATTGACATTGGGAACTGTGTTTTTTGTTCTTTTTCGCTTACATGCCCAAATGAACACGAATTTATTAAATGAACGAAAAGAGGATATTACTATGTCTGATATACTTTCCTTTGCCTCCGACTATCTGGAAGGCATGCATCCTGCCATTCTGAAACGTCTTTCCGAAACCAATCTCGAGCAGACCACAGGTTACGGCATGGATCCGTTCTGTGAGTCGGCCAAAGAAAAAATCCGTGCCGCCTGTGACTGTCCTGAAGCGGAAATCTATTTTCTTGTGGGAGGCACCCAGACCAATGCCACAGTGATCGACGGATTGCTGGCCCCGTATCAGGGGGTGATCGCCGCCGAAACAGGGCACATCAGCTGCCATGAAGCCGGAGCTATAGAGGCTGGCGGCCACAAAGTGCTGACTATCCCCCACACTCTCGGTAAAATCAGCGCAGCAGTCATTGAAAAAACAGTTCACACCTATATGACAGATGAAAGCCGAGATCATCTGGTGATGCCGGGCATGGTTTATCTGTCCCAACCCACGGAATACGGTACTTTGTATACGCTGGAAGAATTGACAGCAATTCATGATGTCTGTCAGAAAAACGGACTTTATTTGTATGTAGACGGTGCCCGATTGGCTTACGCGCTGGCCAGCAAAGTAAACGATGTGTTTTTACCGGACCTGGCCCGGCTCTGTGACGCCTTCTATATCGGAGGCACCAAATGCGGCGCCATGTTCGGTGAAGCTGTGGTGCTGACCCGGAGGAATCTTATCCCTCACTTTTTTACGATCATCAAGCAGCATGGTGCTTTGCTGGCCAAGGGTCGTCTGTTGGGATTGCAGTTTGATACGCTGTTTACAGATGGGCTTTATGAGACTATCGGCAGAGATGCTGTGCGTTTCGCCGGAAGAATACAATCGGTGCTTCAGGATAATGGGTATGATCTTCCGTTTATTTCTCCGTCTAATCAGGTGTTTGCCACGTTGATTGACGAGAAAAAATCACGGTTAGACCAGGTGATTCAGACCTGTTTTTGGGAGAAGCCGGATGATACTCATACTACGGTGCGGTTTGCTGCCAGTTGGGCTACTACGGAGGAGATGGTGGAGAAGCTGATCGCGGTGTTGATAGAACTTAAATGATGATGGACGGACGAAAAAGAGTCCTGGCCGGCGGTCTGTGCATATATACTTGCAGTTTCAAACAAGCGCAACGTCTGCAGG
>CALZOU010000008.1 GCA_945827805.1 uncultured Lachnospiraceae bacterium | reverse complement strand
TGCCTGTACTGTGTTCCAGATCTTCATACCATAATACTTCTGTCTGATTCATAAAAAATACCTCCTCTTTCGATAGCTTTAGTCTATCAAAAGAGGAGGCTTTATTTATTCTCACAGCATTTCGGACGCCTTGTGATTTTCTGACGCATTTCTTACGATTTTCTTACGGTCAGCATCGGCAGCTTTATGTGAAACAAAATGCTCTCATCTTTACTCATAGCAGTTATGGTTCCCTGATGCAGCTCCACGATTTCTTTGGCAATGGCCAGCCCCAATCCTGCACCTCCCGAAGCCGAGCTTCTTGACTCATCAAGCCGGTAGAACTGCTCAAACAGATGCTGCAGCTTGTCCTCCGGTATGGTCGGTCCGTAATTGCGCAGCCAGATCTGCACTTCTCCATTCTCCTGCTTCATCAGAAGATCCAGAGTGGTATGGGGATAGCTGTAGCTGATGGCATTACGGATCAGGTTGTCGAACACCCGCTGCATTTTATCCGCATCAAAGAGAAATTCCACATTGGGATCGATCTTCGTTCTCCAGCTGATCTTTTTTTCTTCCAGAAGGGGTGTGGACTCGGAAACGATCTGTTCCAGCATCCGAGTCATATTTCTTTTTTCTCTGCGAAGTGTCATGGACGTCAGTGTCAGCCGGCTGATGTCAAAGAATTCATTGATCAGCTCTTCCAGCCGCTGTGCCTTGTCCAGAGCAATACCGGTGTATTTCACTCTCTGTACCTGATTCAGCTCAGGATTTTCGTACAGAAGTGTCAGATATCCGATCACGCTGGTCAGCGGTGTTTTCAGGTCATGAGCCAGATACATGATCAGGTCGTTTTTCTTCTGATCTGCTTCCTGCAGCTTATGTTCATTCTGAATAGCCGTCAGACGGACCTCATTTAATTCTTCCTGGGCTTCCTTCAAAAATCCTGACAGCTGTATGGGCTGTTCCCTGTGCATGGCCAGCTGCTCGGATGCCTGTATCAGCTCGTCCAGATATCGGAGAGGTTTCTGAAAAAAGCGGATGGTATAGATGATCCAGACGATCACCGGAACCAGAATGGCAATGATCTGCAGAATCCCCTCGGGAATCGCCACATAACCTCCGCTGTATTCCGAACAGTACGGCCAGATCACATCGTTAAAAAATACGAGCCAGTACACCACCAACGCTGAAAAAACCACCGCCCTCACCAGATACTGCCGGGCCATTTTTCTGCTGAGCTGTGTGCGGATCTTCGATATCTTCTTTTTTTTACTCAATGGTATACCCCACTCCCCAGACAGTCTTTACATATTTCGGATGCCGGGATGATTCTTTCATCTTGCCCCTGAGTCTGGCAATATGTGCCATCACCGTATTATTGCTGTCCATATATTTTTCGCCCCAGACATGCTCAAAAAGTTCCTCAGAGGAAACCACTTTCCCCTTTCTTTCGCAGAGATACAAAAGTATGCTGAATTCGATGGGCGTCAGATTCAGCTCGCTGCCGTTTAACACGCATTTGTGCGTTTCCTTATCTATGGTAAGCCCCCGGATCACGATTTCATCCGAAGTATCCGCCTCATCCTTCTGCACTCTTGGATTGTATTTGACAGATCGCCGAATCTGGGTCTTGACCCGGGCAATGAGTTCCAGCGGATTAAATGGCTTGGTCATGTAATCATCCGCACCAAGCGTCAATCCCGTCAGCTTGTCCATATCCTGAATCTTGGCTGTAAGCATGATGATAGGGAAAAAATACTTCTCGCGAATTTTTCTTAACAGTTCAAAACCGTCCATATCCGGCAGCATCACATCCAGGATTGCCAGATCGATCTGCTCTGTCCGTATGCAGTCCATGACACCTTCCGCCCGGTAAAATTTGCGCACCTCAAAGCCTTCATTGCAGAGATAGATTTCTACAAGATCAGCTATTTCTTTTTCGTCATCTACAACCAGTATTTTCATGGGGAATTCCTTTTTCTTCTTCAGTCTTAGCCTAATACTATATCAATTTTCTCTTCAAAACAGCCAATCTTCATATTTCTTCATATTTTGCCGAATGCCACTGTCTAGCTCAGCCACCGATGCAGCGTCTTTGCCAGCACATTCAGGTTCAGCGGCTTGGCGATATGCTCGTTCATACCTACGGTCTTGGCTGCCTGAACATCTTCCGCAAAGGCGTTAGCTGTCATGGCGACAATGGGAACCTGCTTACAATACCCGCGATCCATGGCACGGATGGCTCTCGTGGCATTGTAGCCGTTCATCCGCGGCATCTGGATGTCCATAAAAATGATGTCGTAGTAACCGTCAGGACATTCCGTGATCCGGTCAACTGCCTCTATTCCGTCTGCAGCAAGCTCCACAGCAATCCCCGTCATTCCCAGGATCTCCGTGGCGATCTCTGCATTCAATTCATTATCTTCTACCAGCAATGCCCTGTACGCTGTCAGATCCATGTTTTCCAGCTCTACCAGTGGTTCTTCCTGTTCTTCCCTTTCCTCTTCGCCCACAAGAGCGGAAAAAGTCCTGGCCAGTCTGGACCGGAACAGGGGTTTGCTGATAAAGGCGTTTGCTCCTGCGGCCCGGGCCTCCTGCTCAATATCCGACCAGTCGTAGGCGGAAATGATGATGATCGGCACATCATTTCCCACTGCTTTCCGGATAGCCCTCGTGGTGGCGATACCATCCATATCCGGCATTTTCCAGTCGATGATACACGCAAAGTAATCCCTCTTCTGCTCATGGTGCAGTACAACACGTTCAACTGCCTCGTTTCCTGTGTTGACACCTTCTGCTTTCATGCCAAACTCATTCAGCATACTGCAGCAGGATTCCAGGCTCAGTGCATCGTCATCTGCCACAAGAACATCCAGATCAACAAACTTATCGTAGTGGAGTTCTTCGGCATCCTGGAGTTTCAGGTACATGGTGACGGTAAAACGGGAACCTACGCCCAGCTTACTTTCCACCTTGATATCTCCGCCCATCATGCGGACAATATTCCGGCTGATGGGCATTCCCAATCCGGTTCCCTGGATTTTATCCACCCGGCCGTCCTCAGCTCTGGTAAATGGATCGAAAATCTTCTTCAGGAATTCATCCGTCATACCTATGCCATTATCTTCAAAAACGAATTCAAAACATCCCACCTTTGCCTGATTGCAAGGTTTTTCTGTGATGGACAGCTGGATACTGCCCCCATCCGGTGTGTATTTTACAGCGTTACTCATCAGATTCGTAAACACCTTCTGGATGCGGAGGCTATCGCCGATCACGGTCTCATGGGATACACCGGAAATATTTACACTCAGGGAATGATGGTGCTTCTCTATCTGGGAATTTGTCATAGACAACAGATTATCCACCAGATCCGAAAGATTAAACTCTTCCTCCAATAAGTCCACCTTACCGGATTCGATCTTACTCATATCCAGTGTTTCGTTGATGAGGCTGAGAAGATGCTTGCTGGCCTGCGTAATCTTCTGCAGGCTGTCCCGCACACGTTCTTTCTCGTCGAGGTGCGCTACCGCAATGGCCGTCATTCCGATAATACCATTCATTGGAGTACGGATGTCGTGGGACATATTGGAGAGGAAGTCGGTTTTTGCCCTGCTGGCTGCTTCAGCCGCATCATAGGCCTCCTGCAGTGCCATCTCCTGCTGACGTTCCTTCTTGATCAGGTCATCTACGTTTCTGGTACCCACCACAACGGCCAGTTTGCCGTCTTTGTCATGTACGAATGCCACTCTCACCTGAAGATAGATGATACCATTGTCTGTCAGTTTCTCATAAGTCAGAGAATAGTCCTTTCCGTCTGCCCGTATATAATCAAGGGACAGTTTTTCCAGAAATTCTTCACGGCTTTTCTCCGTGAGATGTTCCTGTGCATAACTGTACAGCCCCTTCGACCAGCAATTATCGTGTCTGCGGAAATACTCTGCTACAGCCCTGCCTTCGTCTTCCTCGGCACGGTACGTGGTGACCGTATCCCTTTCAGGATCCACAAGAAGAACTGAATAATATTCAGAGCCAAGTCCTTCGATGATCTCACGCTGCGCTTCCATCTCCCGGGTCTGTTTTAACTGGCGGCGCATTTCCTCATCCACATCCCGCATTGCCAGAATGAAGGTAATATCCCCTTTTGCATCTGCCGTTTTTACTACATTCATCTCATAATATGAGACAATGCCGTCAAGGATTCTTCTGTATCCCTGCTTATACAGTCCAACATCCGGAACCTGCTCCAGCATGACCTGCAGCTTGCTGGATTCTCTGAGTCGTTCACGATCCTCCGGTATAACAAATGTATCGATGTATCTGCCCAAAACAGTCTCATAATTTCCGTTTTCCATCAGTTTTTGCAGAAGTTCAGGAGACATTCCGTGTCCGTCTGTCCTGTAAAGGGACATTTCCCCGGTTTTTGCGTCGATTTTAAACAGACTGCTGTATTCCTGGCTCAATGCTCCGGATATTACCATTTCTTCCTTGAGTCTCTGCCGTGCTTCCAGCTCCCTGATCTTG
This sequence comes from uncultured Lachnospiraceae bacterium, assembly GCA_945827805.1. Classification (GTDB taxonomy): domain Bacteria; phylum Bacillota; class Clostridia; order Lachnospirales; family Lachnospiraceae; genus UBA11957. The sequence continues at coordinate 36,067 of CALZOU010000008.1, read as the reverse complement.
GTATCGTGGATGGAGCGCGTTGCAAAAATGACATGAGACAATCTGCCATCAGCCAAACGATCACCTTCGATAAAGCAGCATTCCGTCCATTCGGGTCTGTTCTCATGCTCAGGATGATAAATCACTGTACTCTGATACTGCCTGCTCACGATCCGACTGTGACGCAAACGATGATCCAGGGTAGATAGATCCACGAATTCCAGCATTTCTTCTGTATATGCAGGCAACATCATATAATGGCAGAAATAATTCAGCCGTTCCTGTGCTTCACCATTCGAACCGATATGTGTATGAACCTTATCCAAAGAAGAGAGCTCTGAGAAATGTCCGGTAATCATATCAATATAATAGACAGAGGTATAGATTTCACTCATGGATTGGATGATCTTCATTCGATCCACCAGTTCTCTGTTGGTCTGTTCCATCCGCTCCTTCATCATGCGTTTTGTAGCAACTTCACTGTAACAGGTGGAGGCGGCTACAGACAAAAGCAGGAGATCACCGGTATTCTGACGAGGATTATCAACGCCAAAAAAACCGACTATCTCACCATTTACCATGATTGGAGATGCCATCAGGCTTTCAATGCCCTGGGGTTTCAGGATCTCATAGGTCTTTGAGCCGGGAACAAAATCTTCAGACAGGGAGGATATATAGAACTCTCCCTCTTCTTCGAATGCCTCAAACCAGCAATCCAGGCCATCAAAGGGAATGTTCTGAAGATTGTCAATCTCCGGAGAAATTCCTTCTCGACACCACTCAAAAGTATTATTGAACACTTCAGATTTCTGATCCATCTCAAAAATATACGCACGATCAGCATCATAATATCCTGCAATATTTTCCAGGATACTGTTCAGCGTCTGCTCATCTTTCGCCTTATCCAGATAATCCCGCAAAAACTGCTTGACTGCTTTTTCCTGACTGGATTGTCTATGTTTACCATCCTTCATACTACACCTCAATAATGCTTTATCTCTTCTTTTGCTATGATCATTCTGTCTTCATAAATTTGTACAAAAACCCAATAATAATATAGCATCTCAACAATCTATAATCAATGTTTTCGAACCAGAATAATATAACTTAATTTGTAACTGTTCAGAACAGGCCGAATCATTTGTTGAAATACAAAGATAAAAAAACCGGGTGTGATCTTCCACACCCGGTTTTTTACATTACGTATTAAATTATTTCTGCGGACCGGCAGCAACCAGTGCCTTACCAGCTTCGTTTCCTTCGTATTTCTTGAAGTTCTTGATGAATCTATCAGCCAGATCCTCTGCTCTCTTCTCCCACTCGGAAGCATCAGCGTAGGTATCGCGCGGATCCAGGATACCTGTATCAACGCCCGGCAGTTCTGTCGGAACTTCCAGATTGAACATCGGGATCTTCTTAGTCGGAGCTTTATTGATGTCACCGTTCAGGATAGCATCGATGATACCACGGGTATCTTTGATGGAGATACGTTTGCCTGTACCGTTCCAGCCTGTGTTAACCAGGTAAGCTTTAGCGCCGTTAGCTTCCATCTTCTTAACCAGCTCTTCTGCGTATTTTGTCGGATGCAGCTCGAGGAAAGCCTGTCCGAAGCAAGCGGAGAAGGTCGGTGTCGGCTCTGTGATACCACGCTCTGTACCGGCCAGTTTAGCGGTGAAACCGGACAGGAAGTAGTACTGTGTCTGCTCCGGAGTCAGGATAGATACCGGCGGCAGTACGCCGAAAGCATCTGCGGAAAGAAAGATAACATCCTTGGCAGCCGGTGCTGTGGAAACCGGACGTACGATATTCTCGATGTGGTCGATCGGATAAGATACACGGGTATTCTCGGTAACGCTCTTATCGTTGAAATCGATCTTTCCGTCTTTGTCCAGAGTTACGTTCTCCAGAAGAGCGTTTCTCTTGATGGCATTGTAGATATCCGGCTCAGACTCTTTATCCAGATTGATAACCTTAGCGTAGCATCCACCCTCGAAGTTGAATACGCCGTTGTCATCCCAGCCGTGCTCGTCATCACCGATCAGAAGACGTTTCGGGTCTGTGGAAAGTGTGGTCTTACCTGTACCGGACAGACCGAAGAAGATAGCTGTATTCTCGCCGTTCAGGTCAGTGTTTGCGGAGCAGTGCATGGAAGCGATGCCCTTCAGCGGCAGATAGTAGTTCATCATGGAGAACATACCTTTCTTCATCTCTCCGCCGTACCATGTGTTGATGATAACCTGCTCACGGCTGGTGATGTTGAAAGCAACAGCTGTCTCGGAGTTCAGGCCCAGTTCTTTATAGTTCTCAACTTTTGCTTTGGAAGCATTGTAAACGATGAAATCCGGCTCGAAATCTTTCAGTTCTTCCTCTGTCGGGATGATGAACATGTTCTTTACAAAGTGTGCCTGCCAAGCTACTTCTACGATGAAGCGGATAGCCATACGGGTATCTTTGTTAGCGCCGCAGAATGCGTCAACTACGAACAGTCTCTTGTTGGACAGCTCTTTCTGTGCGATATCTTTTAATACAGCCCAGGTTTCCTCGGACATCGGATGGTTATCATTCTTGTACTCGTCTGTTGTCCACCATACGGTATCTTTGGAGTTCTCATCCATAACGATGTATTTATCTTTCGGGGAACGTCCGGTGTAGATACCAGTCATAACATTAACTGCACCCAGTTCGCTCTCCTGACCAACTTCGAATCCTTCCAGGCCCGGTTTGGTCTCTTCTTCGAACAACTGCTCGAAGGACGGATTGTATACAATCTCAGTAGTTCCGGTAATGCCATACTTGCTTAAATTGATTTCTGCCATTTTACATGAACCTCCATTTAAAAATTTCCTTAACCATATAAAAGAATGAAATGACGCATACTCTGCATAACTTATTCATTCACAGCAGTGAGCACTTGTCGCTCACACAGTTGTAATTATACATTATCACAAAAAAAAATCAACAAATTTCAGCAGAATTTTTATTACATTTTTCAAAACTGAATATGAAATAAATTTTGTATTATATGTTTTATGCAAGCTCAACGTAAAAATCCTGCAAAACCGGCAGCGCCGTCCGGGCACTCATTACAATATACCATTCACTTCCTGATACAGATCCCGGGCAAAGCTGTCCGTCATGCCGCTGACGTAATCCGTCACCAGGTGAAGTCTCAGATACAGTTTTTCTGCTTCTGATTTTCCTTCGGCGCAGCTGTGGTACACCTGCTTATAATTCTCTGATACCAGCTGGGTGATCTTATGCTCGATCATTCCCATCTTCTCATCCGTGTCATACACAATAAATGCCGGAACAAATCTTTCCAGGATATCATCCATCATCTTGCCGGCCCCTAACTCGATGCGAAGGATAGGCATAGACTCAAAAGCATTGCGAAAAGCTATATTATGAAGTGCCGACCGAATGCCCTCAGCACCTGTTCCCGCAAAAATATCCTGTTTCCACTCTCCTGCCATGATCTCATCATAATGCTCTATAAACCCACGGGTAGCACAGGACATCATATAACTCTGCACCTTCACCAGCCAGTTCTGCACGGCATATAATTTCGGTTCCTTGACACCGCGCTTTCTTGCCTTGCGGTACTGATGCTCCAGCACCTCAGCTGCATTGAAATCTTCGTTCTCACCGTAGGGCTGCAGCTCATCGTAAAGTTCCCGCACCAGCAGATCATAATTGATACAGTCCTTTTTGTAGGCATCTTCGATATCTGCTGTAAGATACGCGATATCATCGGCTGCTTCCAGAATAAAAGACAGAGGATGACGGCTGCCGTTCATTCCTGTTTCTTTCATGATTTCATGAAATATTTCCTCTTCGCTGTGAAAGATCCCTACCTTGCGTCGGCTGATATCTTCCACATTTTCGTCTACTTCAAGGGATGTGGCCGGATATTTCAGGATCGCTGCCAGCAGCGCATAGGTCAGATTCATACCGTGCTCCCCGGTCAGGAAATGAAGCCGGGTTACCACACGAAGGGCCTGGGCGTTACCTTCAAACAGATAAAAATCCCTGACCATCTGTTCGTCCAGTATGTCTGTGATCCTTTGTCCTTTGAAATAGTAGGAAGACAGATGTTTCTGAAACCATTCCCGGATGGAATCTTCACCAAAATGTCCAAACGGCGGATTACCGATATCGTGGATCAGTCCCGCACACATCAGGATATTGCATATATCATCCTTCATAGGATACGTAAATTCCGGATCCATATTCTTCTGCAGGATATATTCCGCAATATTCTGCCCCAGGGATTTGGCCAGAGATGATACCTCCAGCGAATGCGTCAGCCTTGTACGGATAAAATCACTCTTATCCAGAGGAAAAACCTGAGTTTTATCTTGCAGACGCCGAAAAGAAGCGCTGCCGATGATACGGTGGTAATCCTTCTCAAACTCGCTGCGAAGATCAATATTTGTTTTTAACTTACTACGCGCCGGGTATACTCCGGCGCGTTTCTTTGATAGTAATTTTGTCCAGTTCATGTCTTTCGCGGTTTATTTTACCTGTAAAAATGCCTTGACTGCCGCTTCCATGCCATCTACCTCGGCTACGGTCTTATGAAGCACCGGAGCACTGCGGATATCCTCGATGGCCTGCGGGATCTTTGTCTTTGACAGTGCAGACAGCTCATCGATCAGCTCGAAGTCCGTCATATCGTCATACTTGGGATCAATAGCGTTCATAACGCTTCTGGTAAACTTATAGGGGCTGGCGGTAGACGCGATCAATGTCTTTACGCCGTCTGCGTGTTCAGCATTGTAAGCATTACATACAGTAGCAGCCACAGCGGTATGGGTATCGATCACGTAACCGGTCTTTTCGTACAGATCATGGATCGTCTGTGCCGTCTGCTCCTCAGTAGCGTAGCCGCCGGCAAAATCCTTAAGCTGTGCTTTCATCTCTTCAGTAATTGTATAAGAACCAGCTTCAGACAGTTCTCTCATCAGTTCTCTGTTCTTAGCCTCATCAGAGCCGGCGATCTGATAGATCAGACGCTCCAGATTACTGGAGATCAGAATATCCATAGACGGAGAAGTGGTCAAGATAAACTCACGTTTTCTGTCATATGTACCTGTGGTAAAGAAATCAAACAGTACCTTGTTCTCATTGGATGCGCAGATCAGCTTTTCTATAGACACACCCATCTGTTTTGCATAGTAAGCTGCCAGAATGTTGCCGAAGTTACCTGTCGGAACAACTACACGCATCGGATCGCCGACTTTCAGCTCACCCTTTTTCACCATCTGAGCGTAGGCATATACATAGTAGGCAACCTGCGGGATCAGACGGCCGATGTTAATGGAATTGGCAGATGAGAACTGATATCCGGCCTCGGCAAGCTCTGCTGCCAGGGCTTTATCGTTAAACATTTTCTTGACACCGGTCTGAGCGTCGTCGAAATTGCCGTTGATGGCAACCACGTGAGTATTGGCGCCTCTCTGAGTCACCATCTGTGCCTTCTGGATGGGGCTTACGCCATCCTTCGGGAAAAATACGATGATCTTTGTACCAGGTACATCCGCAAAACCTGCCAGAGCTGCCTTTCCGGTATCACCGGAAGTAGCCGTCAGGATGACGATATCATTCTTAATCTGATTCTTTCTGGCGGAAGTGATCATCAGATGGGGCAGGATTGACAGTGCCATATCTTTAAAGGCAATGGTAGCGCCGTGGAACAGTTCCAGATAAAATGCGCCGTCCGCTTCACGGATAGGTGCGATCTCCTTTGTATCAAACTTGGAATCGTAAGCAGAATTGATGCAGTGCTTTAACTCTTCCTCTGTAAAATCGCTGAAGAAACGGCTCATGACCTCATAGGCCACTTCCTGATAGGACATTTCTGCGAGTTTTTCCATGGGCACATCCAGTGCCGGAACCTGTGTGGGGACAAACAGACCGCCATCGTCAGCCAGACCCTTTAAGATAGCCTGAGAAGCAGTGACTGTCTCTCCGTTGCCTCTGGTGCTTTTATACAAGATTTCCATAACAACAATCTCCTCTTTTTTACGTTAGCATAGTAAATTCGCATTTGCGTACTATTGTATCTGTTTTACTCGCAGTTTGCAATCGTTTTTGCCTTTTTTCGCAAAAAAGCCCAAAAACATTTCGCAGAATCGTTTTTCCTGTGACAACACTCAAAATAGAACCACAGGACTTTTTTCATATGCGCAGCAACGAAAAACTGTCCTTAACTTCTGAAATACAATAAAAGAATCAGCCGCCGGAAACCGTTATATTCTTCGACAGTTTTCAGCGGCTGAACATACACTAATCTGTTCAGTATTCAACAGACATTATTCTATTACTCGGCAAGCAATGCATTATTGATGGCATTGATCAGCGCATCTACAGACGCACGGATGATATCGGCATCTACACCGCTGCCCCAGAACAGCTTCTTGTTTTCATCCTCGATTCCTACATATGCGATGGCACGGGAGGATGAGCTTCTCTCCAGAGCGTGTTCCTGATAAGTCACCAGATTGTATTTAAGGCCGTAAGCTGCTTTCAGTGCATTACTTACAGCGTTCAGACGACCGTTACCGGCACACTCTGTATGATTCGGCTTGCCATTATACAGAGAATCCACCATAGCTGTCATACCGCCGTTTGCTTCCTGACGGTAATGGATGGCTTCGATCTTAAGCGGTCCTGCGATATGCTCGAAGGTCTTCTTGTAGATTTCGAAGATTTCCTCCGGCTGCAGCTCTTTGTGGTTGACATCGGATACGCCTTTGGCCGCATATCCCATGGCCTCCCGCATCTTTGCCGGCAGACAGAGACCGAATTTTGTCTCCAGGATATAGCCTACGCCGCCTTTTCCGGACTGGCTGTTGATACGGATAACGTCTGCGTCGTAGTTGCGGCCCACATCGTGGGGATCGATGGGCAGATACGGTACAGTCCAGTGCTCCGGATTCTTTTCCTCGATCCACTTCATACCCTTGGCGATAGCATCCTGATGAGAACCGGAGAATGCGGCAAATACAAGCTCGCCGCTGTACGGAGAACGCTCATTGACCTTCATACCGGTATATTTCTCATATTCTTCAACGATACCCGGCATATCGGAAAGGTCAAGTTCTGGATCCACACCCTGCATATACATATTCATGGCCAGAGTAATGATATCCACGTTACCGGTGCGCTCACCGTTTCCGAACAGTGTACCTTCCACACGGTCTGCGCCGGCCAGCATACCCATTTCAGTATCTGCAACGCCGCAGCCACGGTCATTGTGCGGATGCTGAGAAATCTCCACACAGTCACGGTAATGCATGTGTTTGCTCATGTACTCGATCTGGCTGGCATATACGTGGGGCATGGAAAGCTCTACAGTTACCGGCAGATTGATGATAGCCTTTCTGTCCAGTGTGGGCTGCCATACGTCAAGCACTGCGTTACATACCTCCAGAGCGTATTCCGGCTCTGTACCGGTAAAGCTTTCCGGGCTGTACTCAAAACGATAGTTGGCTCCTGCTTCCTCGGTCAGCTCTTTCAGAAGCTTTGCGCCTTCTACAGCGATCTTCAGGATCTCTTCTTTATCTTTTCTGAACACCTGCTCGCGCTGTGCAAGAGAAGTGGAATTATATACATGTACAATGGCATTTTTGCAGCCTTTCAGACCTTCGAAGGTTCTCTTGATGATATGCTCACGGGCCTGAGTCAGTACCTGGATCGTCACATCGTCCGGAATCAGATCCTGCTCGATCAGCGTACGAAGAAAGATAAACTCTGTATCAGAAGCAGCCGGGAAACCAACCTCGATCTCCTTAAATCCTACTTTGCAGAGCAATTTAAAGAAAGCCACTTTCTGATCAAGGCTCATGGGGATAACCAGCGCCTGGTTTCCGTCACGCAGGTCAACGCTGCACCACTTTGGCGCTTTTTCTACATATTCCTTTTTGGTCCAGTCCATGCAGACTTCCGGCGGCATAAAATACTGTCTTGTATACTTTCTGTGATTCATCATACTGTTGTTCCTCCTGTTTTCTAATATTATATACAACAAAAAGAAAAAGCCTTCCGTGCTCCTTCAGGCATACTGCCTGCAGAGACGAAAGACTAAGGATGTCCTCGCGGTACCACTCTGGTTTATGATCGAAATCATACGCTCAACAAGATACGGAATGTTACTTCGATATCTCTCCCACTGTAACGGTTGGGCTCCGTCTGCGTCTACTTTTCCAAAGAATTTCGGGCAGCCACTCCAAGGTCAGTTCCCAGCTCTCCTTCCGCTGTTTCACATCAGCCAACAGCTTTCTGAACTCCGGATGAACAGGTACTACTCCTCTTCAACGCTTTTTCTTTTTATCTTTGTCCAAAATACCATGTTCTCTTGAAAATGTCAACCTTATCCGTGAGAATTTAATGCAGGAATTTTTAATAGAGGGTTACTGTTCACTGGCAAGCCAGTCAACAGTAACCAGGAATATGCTCCTGGTGGAGCAACTCCCTTCGGCGCAGCCGATTTTCATAGGTTTGCGAATCCTATCTGTGCAGGTACTGAACAGATACGATATTGTGTTTCCTTATTTCATCTGCATTTTAGCGAATGACGGGATGCTGCATACACATCGGCAGCTCCAGGCCATTTTCCTCCAGAAGTATTTTGTCCGTCAGGATCTCCTTTGTCGGACCGTCACAGATGATCTTGCCATCTGCCATCAAAATCGTTCGGTTGCAGGTCTCCAGGATCATATCCAGATCATGGGAGGCAATGATCTTTAAATGATCAAACGAATTTAAAATATGAATCAGATTTCTCCGGTTTCTCGGATCCAGCGCTATTGAGGGCTCGTCCATCAGAATGATATCCGGTGTCATGGAAAGGATCGTGGCAATAGACACCAGTTTTTTCTCACCGCCGGACATCTTGAAGATCTGCTTATCCTTTAAATGGGTAATTCCTGTCATTTCCAGCGCATGCTGCACCCTTCTCTCAACTTCTTCCTCCGGGAATCCATAATTTCGCGGTGCAAAAGCGATATCCTGATAAGCTGTGGACATAAACAGCTGACTGTCTGAATCCTGGAAAACATAGCCGATCTTCTCCCGGATCTGGGGAAGCATATCCTTTTCTACAGGGATCTCTTCTACCCGAATACTGCCGGTATACTCGGTATTTAATCCAACCAGCAGCTTGAGCAATGTGGATTTACCCACGCCGTTTGCCCCTACCAGACCGATGGCGTCATTTTCTCCGCCGTGAAAAGAAATATCCTTCAGAATCTCCTTTCCTTTTTCGTAACCGAAGCTCACATTCTGCACATCAATATGTATATGACTCATACAAACAGTCCTCCAACCATATTTCCCACCACCACAAGGATCGGCACTTTTCTGCAAAGGGCAAATATCGCTATCCAGAACAAAAGATAAACGATATCCTGTGGTCTGACTTTCGCTTTGCTGCCGATATAATCAAACGATCCTTTATATCCCCGGAGAAGCATACTTTCGTATACCACACCGGCTCTGTCCATACTTCTTAAGAGAAGCTGTCCTGTCAGTGATCCCCAAACTTTAAAGTGGACTCCCTTCTGTTTCGGAGCCCGCAGCGCATAGGCCTGAGTTACCCGGTTGACTTCCTCCAGAAGCACCGTAATATAGCGGTAAGTCAAAAGGATCTGTGTCACCAGAATTTTTGGCACATGAAGAAGCCGAAAAGCATAACAGAGCTTTTCAATCGTAGTAGTGGCGATCAAAAGATAAGATGCCAGCACCGTAAAAACACCTTTCATCATCAGTGTAATCATGGAAATAACACCGGCATTCATCCGGATGCCCAGGATCTCCACGGGTATTCTGTCAAAGAAAGGATTGAAAATACCGATAAAGCAGACCAGCGGCAGCACAATGCGAAGACGTTTCAGAGAATCCTTAAAGGACAAATCCGCAAGAATAAAACCTGCCAGAGGATACAACACCATCCCCGCAAGTCCCAGAATATCATATTTATAAAAAGAAACAACGACGGCAATATAGACTATCGTTATAACGAACTTAATCAGTGGATGAATAGCATTCACCCACTGATCACGTTCCGCGATAAGATCCATATGGTGGATCTCATGTATGGCATTTCCGATTTTACTCATAAGTTATGATTCTTTCTTTTTGAAAAATTTAAAGGCATAGCAGGCACCGACACAGACACCCACAACCACCAGTCCGCCAATGATACCGGAAAAAGATGTTCCCAGCGCCGAATCTGAATTTTTGAACGCGTAATCCGGAAGAACAGCCGTCGTTTCCTGAATAGCTTCTGCGGTATCGTAAACACTGCCCTCATTCTCCACTTCGGTGGAACCGGTGATCTTTTCAATGGACCACTCCAGACCGTCCGGGTTGGAAGAAGCCACCAATGACATGGCTCCGGCGATTACCACCGCTGCAACTGCCAGAATAACCATGGTCTTTTTGAAAGAAAATCTGGCCTTTTCTTCTTTTACCGTCTCACTGGCAAACAGGATCTCCGGTCTTGCCTCATAGACAAATACCAGCACAGCTGCCGTGATCAGACCTTCCACAAAACCAATGGCCAGATGGATAGGCTGCATGGTGGCCACAAAGGTAACAAAAGGAAGAGCCGTGATGCCGGAGGCCAGTGTTTCCACTGTCACGCTGAAAGCCCCCAGCTGTAAAGTCAGTACACAGCCGAGAATGGAAGCCAGAATGATCTTACCTCTGGACATTCCTTTTTTCATCATGGGTTTCCAGATCAGCAGCGCTCCGAGAAAACAGCCGTAAAATGCCATGTTCCAGATATTGCATCCCAGTGCCAGAATACCGCCGTCCGCAAACAGCAGGCACTGGATCAGCAGCACACCGATCATTGTCAAAAATCCTGCATACGGTCCAAGCAATGCGGTCAAAAGCATACCTCCGCAAAGATGTCCGCTTGACCCGGTCCCCGGGATCGTAAAGTTGATCATCTGGGCAGCAAAGACAAAGGCACCCATGATCCCCATGACCGGAATCTTTTTCGGATCATTTTCCAATCTGACTTTTTTTACAGAATATGCCGCCGCAGCTGCGGAACAGACATACATGGTTCCGGCCACTGCCGGTGCGACAAGTGCGTCAGCCATATGCATAATATTTTCCCTCCTGGTGTTTTCAAGTGGCTTTATGAATTAGTGCATGATAATTATCAACTGCACTTATCATAGCACTCCTGACAAACCTTTCACAAGCTCCCCAGGGGGATAAAAATACATAAAAAAATCATTTTAAACAATTACTGCTCATTTACATAACAACCCACAATCTGTGCTATGTACATAGTATGGTAATTGCCATCGGCATACCATCTTTCCCGCACATCCTCAGGCATAGCATCCATGGGAATATCATCCTGATACAGTTTTTTGCAGATAAACACACATTTGCTCTGCTGAAAAGCAGGCTGATCCTCTATCATTTCCAGGGTAAAACCGGCTTCACCGATCTTGTCACCGTCACGGCCGGATTTGGAACCCAGAATTCCCAGTTCTTTCTTGTATCCGTCAAACAGACTCACGGTAAAATACTCCTGTGAATCCACAAATTCCTTCGTATATCTGGTCTGGCGAATGTAAACGGTGATGGTTTCCATCCCCCATAAAACACCCATAGCACCCCAGCTGGCCGTCATGGTATTGACCTTTCCTTCCGGATTTTTTGCTGAGATCAGCACCCAGTTTTTGCCGATCTCCTGAAACACGTTCTGATCAAGCTCATAGACATCTTTCTTTGTAAACATTGGTTATCCTCCTGCTGTCCTTTTATTTTGCCGAATACTGACGCCAGTTTCTTCTACGGCGGCTTCGTTTCAGACTGGCGATCTCTTTTTCTTTCTTTTCCAGATCTGCTTCGAGAGAAGCGATATATCTGTCTTTCTCTCCCGGCATGAGATGTTTTTCTGCCACATATTCTTTTGCTTTCTGAATACCCATCGTTACGACATCTTTAATATCCATTGCACATCCCCCCTGAATCATATTCTTACGGCCTCATCAGCAAATAATTTGGCCTGTCCCAAACATTATACTCAGTATTATTCTGATTGTAAAGCTGATGAAATGCTGTGAATCATACATATGAGGCTGCCTGTTACTGTTTACCGGCTTGCAAGTTAACAGTAAGGGCTGCTTCAAGGGCAAGTTCCACCATATCTGAAAAAGCCAGCTGTCTTGCTTTTGCATCCAGCTCCTCTCCCGTCACCAGAGAATCCGAAATGGTGAGCAGACAGGCAGCCTTTTTTCCAAGGAGCGCAGCGTTGTGAAAAAGTGCAAAGGACTCCATCTCCACGCACAGCAGCCTCTCTTTGTCGATCATCTCCTGTAGCTTATCCGAAGCATTGTTCTCATGGTAAAAAACATCACTGGAATGGATTGGCCCCGTCTGCAGGCTTTTGCCGTTTTTTTCCGCTGTGGAGAGAATGACGGTATTTAGCTCTTTCGATGGGTATTTCCATTCTGAATCCTCCAGACACTGCGCATAACCATAGGCGGACTCGCTCCAGGCTGCGTCCGCCAGCACCACATCCATGAGGTTCAGCTTTTTTGTATAGGCTCCTGCGGATCCGATGCGGATGATATTCTCTACATCATAAAACTTGTATAATTCATAGGAATAAATGCCCATGGACGGCATCCCCATTCCCGAAGCCATGACGGACAGCTGTTTTCCTTTATAGATACCGGTGTAACAGTATACATTTCGTACATCACTGACCAGCTCTGCATTTTCCAGATATGTCTCAGCGATCCATTTCGCCCGTAGCGGATCTCCCGGCATCAGTACGGTTTGGGCGATGTCTCCTTTTTCTGCGCTATTGTGGGGTGTTGACATGTGAATTCCTCCTTCCGTTCACAGTACTATTCGCAAACTCATAAAAATCAGCTGCTCTAATGGGATTTGCTCACACATTAAATCTGATCTTACGGCCTCATCTGCAAGTGATTCAGACTGCTCCAGGCAGTTCCCTATATTCTTTGATATATGCAGTATTGTACCACACATTGATTTTCCTGGAAAACAAAAGATCTGCGGCAACTTTCAAATGCCGCAGATCTTTGTTGTAACTGTTCTCTGGAAAGTCAGTAAACAGTTATCTATTGTTTCTCATGCTAATTTCACCGTATTGCCATGGGTAATTCCGTTTTCATTAAATGCATCTACCCTGACAAAATATTCCCGGTTTCTGACCAGAGCCCCGATATTCTTTTCAGGCTCAAAGGTAAGGCAGGAATGATATAACTTATCCTCTTCTTCTCCCCAGAGAATATTCCAGCCGACAGCGCCGCTGGTTTTCGAAAGAGAAATCTTCATATCATTATTTCCCGCTCTCATAGCGGAAAATTCCGGAATTTCCGGTGCGCTGCCATTTCCTCTTCCGAAGATTCTGAGGCCTGATATGCAGGGTTTCAGATGAAAAGCAGTCTCATAGATTGTCAGACGAATGAAACGGTAACAAACACCGTTTTCTCTCACCACCAGATCATGGGTAAGGTCCGTATCAGCCTGTCTCTTATCCTCAATAATGCTATATGTTTCTCCGTCTACTGAACCTTCCAGCAGCCAGCGCGTAGCATGGAAACTATCGTCAATATAACGCTGTTTTTCTACACCGCCGAATTCCCCGGGAACCGACATACTGATCTTACCATCTGCAAAATTAATCTGCACTGCCCGGATATCCATGACCTCGCCAAGATCGCAGACCAGCCATTCTCCTTCCTGATTGGAGGCAGCCCGCCACCAGGTCTGTACATTTTCGTCCGCAGCTTTTTCCGGTTCTTTTCCTTCTTCCCAGGAAGAAGCATACATTTTTTTCCTGTAATTCAGAAGGAACCACTCCGGCTCTTTCCACGGATCAAACTCACCTTCCGGTATCGCCATCGGCCAGTCGCCATAGTTCTGGTTACAAAACAGATTTCCTTCCGCATCAAATCCTGCGGGCCACAATCCTACCCTTCTTTCCATAGAATTGTTTATGCTGATACGCATAGTAGAAGCATGCCAGTAATTACCGGACAGATCTTCCAGCGTGGAACCATGTCCAGCCCCCGGCAGAAATCCGCCCGGCTTGTAGGAATAGGGATTATTTTTTGCCAACCGAAACGGTCCCAGCGGATATTCAGACACATAACAGCCGTCACAATAAACATTATACTCTGCGCCGGTGGCCGCATACTGCAGATAATACAGGCCATTATGCTTCGTCATCCAGGCCCCCTCTATAAAAGGTCTGTTTCCGATAATGCCGCCCCGGATAAATCCCTCCTCAAGAGGTGCAACCTCTTCTTTTTTTCTTCCCGTTTCTTTCAGGAATTGCTCATAACCAATATCTATTTCTTCTTCCGTCAATGGATTTCTGGAATGATCCTCGCCGACACGCTCATATCCTTTCTCAAAAGGGTCTCCTGTAATGAGAATTTTTCTCTCATAGAGTGGCCGCAATGTCTTTGGATCCAGTTCTACACCCCAGACCGGTGTCTGACAGGAACAGCCCCAGTAGAAATATATCCTGCCGTCGTCATCTTCGAAAATATTGGGATCCCAGAAATCAAAGGTACCCTCGATCCGCTCATAGGGACCATTTTCCACATCCTTTGTCCGATAAAAATCACAGATAATATCTCTTCTAGAAGCAGAAAAATATACGTACTCACCGATCACCCTTACATCCGGAGCATAATCATATAAAGGAAGGTCATCCGGCAGCCTTACACTTTTCCATTCTGCAAGATTTTCGGATACCCACACGGATAAATTCATGGACGCAAACAGATAATATTTTCCATGGAACAAAATAAGTGACGGATCCGCTGCCTCTCTGTTGATATCGATACCGTCATCAAACATGTGTTTCGTGAACTGATAGTGATAGGGCACATTCAGTGGATTACAGAAATATTTCATAGTGAATTCTCCTTTGTTTTGTACCTTCATTATACGAGTTTTTGGAATTTTCTTAAATGTAGTTTCTTAAGTGTAGTCCGGCATTTTTTCATCGGAATGGCAAGTCATCGCTGAACACATCATCTGATCATTCTTACTGTCCACTGGCAATTCAGAAAACAGTTACGTTCACAGGCTTATTTATAATATTGCATATCATGCTGTATATTTTATCAAATACATGACAAATACGTCTTTTATTTCTGATTTTATCAGGGGTATCCGTCCGATCTAAAAAAGTTTTAAAAAATATTTAATTTTTTCTTGCATATGGGAATATAAGCTGATATAATCATCTTTGTTGCGGGGTATGGCTCAGTTTGGCTAGAGCGCACGGCTGGGGGCCGTGAGGTCGCAGGTTCGAATCCTGTTACCCCGATTTTTTATGCCTAACGAAAACCCTTGAAAATACTGCGTTCATTAAAAAAACGTAGCGTTTTCAGGGATTTTTTACGTTGAAATATAAATGCCAAATAAGCTATCAGATATGCGGTAAGCTATTAGTTTTCCAATTCAGAAAATATTTCATTTTACAATTCTATTGATTTTCAATCCACCGGATGATATATTATTTAACGCAAAACTTTGTATATAGTATATAAACAATATTCTCCTATCAAGAATAATGTATAAGATCCTTGACAATATAGTATGATTAATCAGGCAGCCGATAGGGCGACTATACACCCGTTCCGAGTCTTGCGGAAAGGGGAATGCTTATGAGTACATATGAAGAACTTATGATTATCTTAGCTATTGCTGGATTGATTGTTTCTATTCTGAATCTGAAAAATAAGTAAAGCCGCTCTGTCCCGGAAAGATAAGCAGCTTTACATTTAACTTATGATCGCCGGAACGGGAAGCTGTAACCTTCCTTATCGGCTGTCTTGTTAATCATATTATAGAGTAATGATGAATGCTTGTCAAATTCTTCTTTTTTGAGATTTACAGTTTTATCGTCACAGTGCCTGCAGTCTCTGACTGTATAACAGCTGTAATACTACCCTCTCCAACTCTTTTCAATATCGCCTGAGCGCGTCCGTTGAAGGTTTCCGTGGCATTTTCATTAAAGTTATACGACGGTTTGGGATTTCCGCTGCCAAATCCCTCTGCCTTTGCCGCTCCTTCCACGGTGAGCGTGAGCTTTTCCACCTTCTCAGTATTCACCGTACCATATTCATCCACTAAAGCTATGTCGATATAGATCAACCGGCTGTTAGCGTCCGGTTCTACTGCTGCAGTAAGTTTGACATTCGGTTTTGCGGTTACCAATGCAAAGCTTCCGATCTCTGTTCCATCCGCCTCATAAGCCACTGCTTTTACTGTTCCCGGTTCATAGGTCACCTCAAACAGTGTTCTGTAACCTGCTGCCTCACCGGAGGGTTTTCTGCCAACAGATTGTTCATTAACAAATAACTCAACCTCTGCGCCCCCGGCATACACTTCTACCACAGCCGTTTTCCCTTCACAGCCTGTCCATGTCCAGCTGGATACACTGTCACTGATCACCCATGGGGTCTTGATCAGAAATTCTCCGTATTTATGCGGGTTCTGCACCGCAATATATGGTGTCTTTCTAAGGCCAAAAACAGCTTCTCTGTAATAGGACGCAGGTCTTCTGAAACCTGTAATATCCACATCACCTGCGTAGGCCAGCTGTGCCGGGAATCCGGCGCCAAAGCCACCCTCACCCCACTGGTAGGCAGGAATACCCACGCCGGCCTCACCGATATAGTCCCAGCCGGTCCAGGTGAAGTCTCCGATCACATGCGGAAGCTTTTTCACCAATTCCCAGTTTCTGGCGATTTCCGGAGGATAAGTCTCACTTCCCACGATCACACGGTTGGGATAGTTTTCTCCATCAGGCTCATATCTGGCTGTCATATAGTTATAGCCTGCGATATCTACAGAGGCACAGGCTTTCTCAAGACGCGCTGAGATTGCCGGATGCACCACGATATCATCCATGTGACCGTCCATCAGAGTCATGAAATTATTGACATTGCCGTCTACCTTGCCGACCTTTTTTGCCACATCCGCAACGATCTGATCCACAGAGTCTCCGGCAGCAAACACTCCATTGATGGATGCCAGTGTAAAACGACTGTTATCCAGCTCTTTTACTTTAGAGGAAATACTGTGAGCAACTTCAGCGCCCTGCGTTGTACCGATCTCCGGAATCTCGTTGCCGATGGAATAAAGGATCACCGAAGGATGATTATAATCCTTGCGCACCATGGCTTCGACATCCTTTTCCCACCATTCGCTGAAGAAAAGGCCATAATCATAACCGGATTTCGGTCGATTCCACATATCAAAAGTCTCATCCATCACCATCATTCCCAGTTCATCACATGCGCGGAGCAATGCCGGAGCAGCCGGATGATGGGACATACGGATCGCATTAAATCCGGCATCCTTTAAAATGCGTACCTGACGGCGATGGGCATCTTCATAAGTAGCCGCTCCCAGAAGTCCACTGTCGTGGTGAATGCAGGCACCACGAAGCTTTACGCTTTTGCCGTTAATACGTAAACCTCTCTTAGCGTCTACCGCCAATGTGCGGATTCCAAACTGCACCGTATCCTCATCAAAGCATTCTTTTTCATCCGCTGATAAGAGACGGGACACACAGGTATACAGAGCCGGTGACTCCACGTCCCACAAATCAGGATCCTCCACTGTCACACGTTTTGTCACAGTTCTGGAAGTCTGCTGTCTCAGCGCGAGAGAAGTTTTCTCGCAGGCTGCCAGTTTTCCGTCCGGATCGTAGATTTCCTGTGAAAGGATCATCTCCTGCGCCGAAGTCTGTTCATTGGCTATCTCCGTTTTCACAGACAGTACAGCCATCTCTTCATCTGCATTTTCTGTACTGATCTGCACCCCTTCCGGCTTAAGATAAACAAAACCGGATTCCAGCAGATAGACATCACGGTATATTCCACCACCGGAGTACCAGCGGCTGTTTGACATGGCACCGTTTCTAACCTGTACACGGATCTCATTTTCGGCATCATACTTCAGATAGTCGTTCAGAGGCGCATAAAATGTAGTGTAGCCAAAAGGACTCTTTGCCGCCAGCTGTCCATTTACATAGACAAAAGCGTTCATGTAGACGCCTTCAAACTTTAAGACCATTTTCTTTTGTCTGGCACTTTCCGGCACATAAATCTGCTTCACATATACATAGATATCCCCGTCTCTGAAACCGGTGTTCCCGCCATTCAGGCTCTCCCCATGAGCCGGCTTTTCAATCATAGCGTCGTGAGGCAGCGTGATCTCTCTGGCTCCCTCCGGCACATCCCAAACCAGAGCAAAGGAATCTTTATCTAACCAGTATTTCCATTGTTCGTTATATAAAGTATGTTTCATCTCATTCTCCTCCTGTATTGTTTGGATAATCATATTAAAAAAAAGCCGAAAATACCACGGCATATTTTGGGAAGAATCCGACTTTTCTTTTTATTTATCAGAAGAGCCAGGCACAGATTCAGGGACAAGAATCATGCATCCTGATCCTTGTGTTCTTATTTCTCTTGTAAATTGAGAAAGGTCATCACAGCCAATTAGCGTGATGACCTTCATTTTATTTGTTCAATCCTCTTCTGCATATCTTTACACTAGTCAAAGTTTGAAACAAATTAACGATAAATATTAGAGTAGCTCATAAGTTTACCAAGTTCCAGCATACTCTCTTCAAAATATTTTCTGATTTTCTTTAACATAATTCTTACCTCATGCTTTCTTTGTATTTTTGATTGTATCTGTTCAGTACCTTCAAAGATATGACTGCGACCCTCGCAGCATGTGATTCGGTCTGTTCTGAACAGTTACTTTTGTTTACAGTTGCATTATATTCCGATGAGCAGTATACTTCTTGTCAAAATCCATTATTTATTAGCCAAATCTTGCAAAAAGGAGTTTTATTATGCATCTTCATTTTATTCAGACAGAGGAAGAACTGCGCATACGCCGCAGAGAGCCACAGCATATTCCACCTCACGTACATCCTGACCTGGAAATCCTGTATATGCTGGAAGGATCCATGATCGTAGGTGTCGGTGAACAACTTTTTGAACTGCACAGTGGAGATGTTGCTCTTATCTTTCCCCATCTGATCCATCATTATCAGGTGTTTAGTCAAGACAGAAACCGGGTTATCTCTCTGTTGGCAAAAACTACTCTGGCAGGAGTGTATCAGGACACTCTGACACATCTTTGTCCCACAGATCCGGTCATTCCAGCTGAAAATGTCCATCCGGACATCGCCTATGCCCTGAGGGCTCTTATTGATGATCCGGCTGAGGAAGAAGCCGGTACGATCAATCTCTGCTTTATTCAGCTGATCCTTGCCCGTGCTATTCCACATCTGACTATGGCCGACAAAGAAAGCGTTGGCAGTGACGATATTATTTACCGCACGGTTTCCTATATCGCCGACCATTATCGTGAAAATCTGTCTCTGGAAATCATAGGTAAAGCGCTCGGATACAGTCCGTTCCAGGTCTCCCGGGTTTTTTCCGGAACCTTTCACGTTAACTTCAATCAGTTTATTAACAGAATGCGGCTGGACTACGCAGTTGGTATGATGCAGTATACCTCTGAATCCCTTACCGATATCTGCTACAGCTCAGGCTTTGACAGCCAGCGCACTTTTAATCGTGTGTTCAAAGAGCGCTACCGTATGCCGCCGCGGGAATACAGGAAGATGCTGAAAGAGAATGGGGAGTTTTGTTCGTAGATGGGCCTTGATCTCTACGTTTGGATATGCTGGTTTGGAATTTCTGTTCGTAGTTTTGCCTCGCTCACTTACTTAAGAAATCTAACACAAGAGACCAGAGGAATAAAAAAGGTCGTGTTTCAAAAAAGATATGACATGGAACTTTTCATTATTCTCCAGTAAAATAAATATAGCGATAACATCAGGAAATTGCGAATCCTGTTCGCATATCTGATTACAAAAATTATCATAATCAAAGGAGACCTTATGATGAAAAGAGATCTGAAAACCCTTATCCAGCAGATGACCCTGGAAGAGAAAGCCGGGCTTTGTTCCGGACTTGATTTCTGGCATACCAAGGCTGTGGATCGTCTGGGTATCCCCAGCGTGATGGTCTGTGATGGCCCTCATGGATTGCGTAAGCAGGATGAAAAAGGAGATCATCTCGGCATTAACGAAAGTATTAAAGCTGTCTGCTTTCCACCGGCGGTACTGTCTGCCTGCTCTTTCGACAGAAAACTGATGGAAGATTTCGGTGATGCCATAGGTAAAGAAGCACAGGCTAACGATGTATCTGTAGTTCTTGGACCGGCTGTCAATATCAAGCGCTCCCCCCTTTGTGGACGCAACTTTGAATATTATTCGGAGGATCCTTATCTGACCGGTGAAACTGCTGCAGCTTTTATCAAAGGTGTACAAAAGCATCATGTAGGTACATCCATCAAACATTTTGCAGCAAACAATCAGGAATTTAACCGTATGAGTGCCTCCTCAGATGTGGATGAACGAACGCTTCGCGAAATCTATCTACCGGGATTTGAAACTGCTGTCAAAGAGGCCCAGCCAAAAACCGTTATGTGTTCCTATAACCGCGTCAATGGAGTTTTCGCCTCTGAAAACCCATGGCTCCTCACCGAAGTTTTGAGGGATGAATGGAACTTTGAAGGCTATGTCATGTCTGACTGGGGTGCGGTAAATGACCGTGTGGAAGCTCTGAAAGCCGGCCTTGAACTGGAAATGCCTTCTTCTAATGGTATTAATGATGCTGAGATCGTTCGTGCAGTTAATAACGGAGAATTGTCCATGGAAATACTGGATCAGGCCGTTGAACGCATCCTGAATGTTGTCTTTGACTGGACAGATCACAGAGAAACTCAGAATTTTACATTGGATAAAGATCATGAGATGGCACAAAAAATTGCAGAAAACTCTATGGTTCTTCTTAAAAATGAAGATCAGATACTTCCGCTGTCCCCCGAAGAAAAAGTTGTGTTCATCGGTGGATTTGCCGCTCATCCGCGTTATCAGGGAGGCGGAAGCTCTCATATCAACAGTTATAAAGTGTCAAGTGCTCTGGAGGCTGTAAAAGATGTAGCAGAGATCACTTACATTGAAGGTTTTTCCAATACAGAAGATGTATATCAGGATGAGCTTGCCCGTCAGGCAGTATCTGCCGCAGCGGAAGCTGACAAAGTTGTAATTTTTGCCGGACTTCCAGAAAGCTTTGAATCCGAAGGCTATGACCGTGCTCATATGCAGCTTCCTGCCTGCCAGAATCTGTTGATCCGGGAAATTTTAAAAGTGCAGTCCAATGTAATCATCGTACTGCATAACGGTGCTCCGGTGGAAATGCCCTGGAAAGATCAGGTGCCTGCGATTCTTGAAGCATATCTGGGAGGGCAGGCTGTCGGTGAAGCCGAAATCAATATTCTTTATGGCAAAGTTAATCCTTCCGGAAAGCTGGCAGAAACTCTGCCTCTTAAACTCTCCGACAATCCTTCTTATCTGAATTTTGGTGACGGCGAACATGTGAATTACGCAGAAGGTATTTTCGTAGGATACCGTTATTACGATGCCAAAGAAATGGATGTTGCTTTCCCCTTTGGCCATGGCCTTTCCTATACGTCTTTTTCCTACGATCATCTCAAGGTCGATGACAGTGACTTTGCTTCCGACGGAATCATGCAGGTTACTGTAGATGTCACCAACACCGGTGACCGTTTGGGCAAAGAAATCGTACAGCTCTATGTTCAGGACTGCACCAAAGCATGCCGCCGCCCCTTAAAGGAGCTGAAAGGTTTTGAAAAAGTATCTCTGGAACCGGGCGAAACCAAAACTGTTACTTTTAATCTGGATCGCCGCAGCTTTTCCTGGTACTGTACAGACCTCCACGACTGGTATGCCGCTGACGGAACCTATCAGATCATGGTCGGAGCGTCTTCCAGAGACATCCGTCAGACAGTATCCGTCCAGCTTTCAGGCGCTCCCCTGCTGCCTCTGAAGCTGCATGCCAACTCTACGTTGGGCGAACTCATTTCGGATCCGCGATCCCGCGATTTCGGTCTTGAGATGAAACGCCGTCTCGATGCATTTTTCGGCGCTGGAAATGGTGATTCTGATGAAGCTGTATCCGATGACATGAGTATGGCTATGGTAGCTTCCATGCCGCTTCGGAATGTGCTTACTTTCGGTCTCGTTTCCAAAGATGAGCTTTCAGCCAGACTGGACGAGCTGAACAGACTGTAAGTCAATGGGTAAGCCAATGGGGACGGTGTTTTCCGACTTTTTTAGTGTCCCATGTGGAATCTATGACCACATGGGACACTAAAAAAGCCGGAAAACACCGTCCCCATTGACATTATTCTATACTTCCCACGGACCGGCAGTAGTATTCTCGCCTCTCACCCGTCCGTCATAGTCCACATCAAAGATAATGGCTGTCCCATCCGGATT
Organism: uncultured Lachnospiraceae bacterium; assembly: GCA_945827805.1. Classification (GTDB taxonomy): domain Bacteria; phylum Bacillota; class Clostridia; order Lachnospirales; family Lachnospiraceae; genus UBA11957. The sequence continues at coordinate 13,665 of CALZOU010000008.1, read as the reverse complement.
TTCGAAATACTGTTCCGGTTCAAATGCCATTCCCAGTGACTCGGTGTTCATTCTTTTGCATGTTCCTTTCGGCAAATGATCCCACAGGTTTGTTTTTATTGTACAGGTGCCGTCCTGTTCTGTCACAGCTATTTCAATATGCTCCTGCTCCATGAGTAAGGCATCGGATTCATTTTTCCACGGCTTTGCCCCATTGAAATATATATTTCCCGCAGCCCATACCGGTAAATAATCATAGTATTTATCACTTTCCGGGACTCCCATTCCACAGTATCCTTCAAACTGCCGATCCCATTCTTCGAATGTCGGAAATTCATTCAAACGATCAAGTCCGACGGTAACACAGCCGTCATCCCACATGTTTCCGTCGCTGCTCATAAGTTTTTCTACCATACGAAGCGCCGGTTTAACATCCTGCTGGACAAAAATATTGTTGTAGAATCGGTCATCACCGTGAAGTATCGTCATAAATCCTGCAAGTTCGGTCTGATGCGGTACATGATATGGTGTATAACGCGGTGAAGGTTTGTTCGGCGCACCATTGTCTGTTCCTGTTCCTATCGCTGCAATAGATCCTCCGATCAGATTATGAACGCAGGCAACTCCCTGTGCAGCCAGTTTAAGTGCTCGGGCTGACAGAAATATATTATTGTCCAGAAGTGTTGGTCCGTGTGACACTTCGATAAAGACATCCTCCCCCAGAGCCTGAAACAGTTCCAGTCCGGGTTGCGCATCCTCACGTAAATATGGCAAAGTGTTATGATGGAAGAAATTCTGTGTCAATCGTGTACCCTGTGCCTGCCAATCCAGCCAGATTCCTCTGGTACAATGGTGAATATGATTTCTGCGATATATAACATCGATGGCCGCATGCATCTTGATACCGCCGATCTCTGCCCCTGCAAGATTCTGTTTATTGTTAATATGATGGATATGATTATCTTCTATCAAAGAAAAAACACCACCCAAGTGTCCGACTATACCCGTCTGACCACAATCGTGAATATTGCAATGTCGTACAATATGATGACCTATTCTATACTTTGACCATCCTTCACGAAGTGCCTGACAGATACAGTCGCGCTCTGTCTGCGTTCCGTCTTTATATTTTTTATGAAGCCATTTATTATCATTTTCCGGTTGATAATATTTGCCCAGTGAAATACCGCTGCACTTGGATTCTGAAATATCACAATCTTCAATGATCCATCCCATGGACCAATGGGGACCGATCATTCCCTCCTGCAAAGCCGTAGGAGGTGCCCACTGTGTTGCCGCCTGCGTTACCTTAAATCCTGAAAAAGTAATAAAGTTTCTTCCTTCTTCTTTCGGATAAAAGCAGGCCTGACGACAGGATATTTCCACTTCCTCCTGATTTGGATCCATTCCCCGGAAGTTTGCATAGATAACTGTCATATCCGCAGCTTCATCCTGACAGGTATACCATGTAAATAATGAAAAATCAGGATCCCATGAGCCCTTTGACATTTCCGGCTGATAAACTTTTTGAAGATCCGTAACTTCATACATTGACTTTCCATTCAGATATACATCACCGGTGTGTGCGATACAATTGGCCATATACCAGTCTCCGCTGATCAGCGTCGTAAATGGATTGCGCTCTGTAAACATGCCGTTCGGAACAGATATCTTCCACACATGATCTTCTAACTGTTTCCAGTTTTTCACCCGCTCTGAACCTTTGATCACAGCTGCAAGTGGTTCCACAGAGATATATGTGATTCTTGCATCCTCTTTTCCCGCATTCGCCGGATTCACATTTTCACGATAGATACCCGGCATTACATATACGGTATCCCCTGCCTGTGCAATATCTGCTGCCTGCTGAATCCTCCGAAACGGATTGTTTCTAGAACCATCTCCTTCTTTTATTGTATTTGCATCAACATAAAAAACCATTATCCTTCCTCCATTTATTCCCAGTCAAGTATTTATTCTTCCGCAAGGCGAACAACAGGAACCTCGGCAGAGACAGTATCTCTGCGAATCACCAGCAATGCACGTCCTTCATATAAACTGCACGTATCTGAGAAATAGTCTTCTTCCGATACGGGATTTCCTGTACCTAAGCCCATAAGTTTTGTTCCCTGGGGAATATCTGCCTTTATTTTACCCTGGAACCAGACTACACGATTTCCCTGCGCATCCACCATCTTTATTTCATAAATTTCCACATCCTGCTCACATTCCTGAATACGTTCGCATTTCAAATGATCGCCTTTGGCCAGAAGTTCTGTAATTTCCTTTGGCAGCGCTTTAAAATCAATTTCTTCGCCACTGCCGAATATATTTGCCAGAATCCCGCCGAATTCCCCTGCATCCAGAAAGATCATGCATACACCATTTGTGATCGCACGGGTATTGTCCAGTGTTCGAACATAGGCTGCCAGATCATGGGATATCTGTGCCCCGTGTCCACTGCCATCGCGTTCACCAATTTCATTGCCAATGCTGTACATGACCACCGAAGGATGATTACGATCACGAAGTATCACGGATGCTGTATCTTCCTTCCAGCAATGTTCAAAATACAAATGATAATCCCCTGGATTCTTCTTGGCTCTCCAGCAATCAAAAAGTTCATCCATTACAAGCATGCCATATTTATCACAGGCATCCAGCAAAGCAGTGCTCATAGGATTGTGGCTTGTTCGAATTGCATTATAACCGCTTTCTTTCAGCAATCTTCGTGTACAAATCCGAGATATTTTGTTATCATTATGTCATCTGGCAATTTCAAAATACTATATTTATGAAAAGTGTACATCATGTCGTCTGATTTTACCGAATATATCACGTTTGGACAGATACAGCAAGAAAAAATACAACATTATCGTAATACAGGCCGAGGTTTATCATTTACCGATGCCATCCAACAGCTAATAGCGCATGATCAGGTTCAGCACGGTGTTTCTTCTGCACCTGATTTTTTGTCATGGAATCTGAGAACAGACCATAAGCTTATGGAATTGATCGATCAGATTTCCATTCCGATATCTGAAATTTCCCTTGTCAGACGAACCAGACAAGAAAATGTTACCAGTTTATCCACCCACAATTTAATACAGATAAACAGAGAATCCTGCTACAGTGATGGGGCTCTGATCACGGTCGACTATTTCTGTCTCATCTACTGTATGAAGGGTACCTGTCGTCTTATCACGAAAAGATCTGAGAGGGAAATGAAAAGGGGAGAGCTTTTCATACTCCCCCCGGGTCTGCCGTACTGTGTTCAAAATACGCCAGAAGATTTAGTGATAACGATTATCTCGCCCTCAAATTTATTTCAGAAAAATTTTCATGCTCTGATTTATCAGAATAATCCGCTCTCTGCTTTTTTCAGAAAATCACTTTTTGAATTGCAGAGCGATCCTGTCTACTTTCAGCTGCCGGCAAGTCCGGAAATACGCAGTCTGATCCAACATTTATTTGCAGAATTTGTAAAGAGAGATGCACTGTCAAAAATCGCTTTCAACGATTACCTTCAGATTCTCTACATCCACATTATCCGAAGCCTAGAACAGATGGTTCTGACCATTGCTGACACAAGACGCCTGACCGTCATGGAAATGATGCCGTCCATCCTGCAGTACATCCAGAAAAATTACCACACGGTAACCCTGGATTCTCTGGCTGAACTTTTCCACTATGAATCTTCATATATGAGCAAGCAGATTCGCCTTGCGACAGGACGCACATTCTCTGATATTGTCACAAATTTTCGATTGACCGAAGCCAGGGATCTTCTTTTGAATACTCGTGAATCCATTGAGCACATCGCTGAGCTTGTGGGATATAACAGTGGTGATCATTTTTCTTATATGTTTCGAAAGGTTTACGGAATCTCGCCTATGCGATATCGACAGAGCGACGTCAATGGGGACGGTGCCTTCCAAAAAACTCACTTACCGATTTCCTGAGCCACCATGGACTCCCATGCCGTCTTCTCCGGAAGCTTAATCGCAAAATATTTATAAAGCCACGCTTCACACAGATCCACCCATTTTCTTGCATCAGAACTGATCTGACTCATTGCAGATGCACTGGACTGATCTGCCATGGCCAGTCCGTGATCACAATCCTGGAAAATATGGATCTCAAACGGAATGTTTTTCTCTGCCAGAGCAAATGCATAAAGAGCCGAGTGCTGAACAGGAACCAGCTTATCAGCTGCCGTAGACCATATAAAAGTCGGCGGTGTATTCTCATCCACAAGTCTTGCCGGGCTTGCATCCACCATAGGTTCCTCCTGATCCCAGTCTCTTCCCAGAAACTGTGTGTTAGATCCATTAAAAAAGGCAAAATTGCCGGGATCTTTGGACGCATTTTCTTTCATAAATACATAATCCGTCAGAGGATATCCAAGAATACATGCTGCCGGGCGAAGCTGTTCTTTATCTGCACCGGCATATTCTGTAATCACCGGCTTTGCCCAGTGAGTGGAATACATTGCGCAGTTATGAGCTCCCGCCGAAAAACCACAGATCGCGATCCTACCTGTATCCACCTTCCACTCATCCGCATGAGCATGAATACACATAAATGCCTCTGCAATGTCCCTCATGGGCTGTGGATGCATGCGCTCTGCCTTTGGCTCAATTGCCATCAGATCTGTTTCAAATCCGTTTTCTCCCGGATTTAATGCAACTGAGTAGCGAAGCACAAATGCATGATATCCCATACGGGTAAATGCAAGGGCAACAGGCTCCCCTTCCCGGTCAGAGCAGCTCAGGTAAGCACCACCCGGACACACAATCACTGCCGGTCGTTTATTAACATTCAGCATTTCCGGAGAATCCTCCAGAATATAGGTTGTCAGTGTGACATCCTCACGATCTTTTAATAATGTTATCACTTCACTCTTCATTTTTTATCCTTCCTTTGTTAAGGGCCACTGTCTTATCCTATATTAACCAAATCTCCAAAGCTCCTCATCGGATATGTGCATTTCTCATATTCTGCCGCTTCACCGAGACCTGCGCTTTCGAAACCGCCTGCGCAGGCTGCGTCGATACCTGCTACGGCGTCCTCTACTACGAGGCAGTCTTCAGGCTGAAGGCCGAGGAAATCGGCTGCTTTCAGGAATACCTCGGGATCCGGTTTGGATCTCGTTATATTGGTTCCGTCGCTGATGGCATCGAAGTAATCAGCCAGCCCCAGCTGTCCCAGAATCAGTTTCGTATTACGGCTGGAAGAACCAATGGCCAGTTTACAGCCTTTTGCGCGGAGTGCGTTCAGGGTATCCTTTACTTCCTGGCTCAGGTCTTGTGTGGTCATGTTGTAGAGCAGTTTTTTGTATGTCTCATTTTTTTCATATGCCATCTGCTCTTTTTCTTCTTCTGTGTAGGCTTTATCGGCGCGTTCCAGAATGATCTCAAGGCTGGCCATACGGCTTACGCCGCGAAGACGGTTGTTGATGATCTCGTCAAAATAGATACCTTCTTTATCTGCCATCTGTTTCCATGCCTGATAGTGATATTTATCGGTAAAACAGATCACACCATCCAGATCAAAAATAATTCCCTTAAATTTCATAATAGTATTCTCCTTTTGCCGGAGCCATGATAAAGCTCCCATTTTTCATAAACTACGATGAACTACCGGCCTGATACTGCCGGTAGTTTCTCAAATAATCAACGGTTAAAACTTCGCCCCCCAGATACCGCAGAACGGATCCACCGGATTAACACCGGTAAACTCTTCACGTCCCATGATCTTTTCAACCACAGCATCGATCACCTCTTCTGTAGGTGTGTAGGCATTAACAAATGTCTTGACCATGGGCACATCTACAAGGTGATATGGATTAGCAAGCGAAATAAACAGCGCCGGAATATCTGCCACAAACCACGGAGCGTCTGCAGCCATCAGATGCACCCAATCGATTCTTCGCACCGATTGATTGCTGGCGGTATCAATACAAGCCACATAAATGGCCAGATCAAATTTATTTTTCGCATAATCCACACCGCCTTCAAACATTTCAAAGAAGTCCGGTTTTCCGTAATCGAACAGGCTGACTTCAAAGCCTTCTTTTTCAAGTTTCTCTTTGAACAGACTGACTGCTCCGTCGCCGTCTTTAAATCCGCCGCCCACTCTGTCTTCCAGAATGTACAGACGGATCCTTTTCGTTTTCTCCGGCGAGATGGGCAAAAGTTTCTGTGTATCTTTTACCAGAGTTACTGCCTGTTTCGCACACTCTGCCGTCATTTCTTTATGTGCTTTGCACCCTACAACAGAAAGGGCATCTTCTTCCGGCACCAGTGTACCCTCGGCCTGTGCATCATGAAGCCCCATGGCGGCTTTCATTGCCAGAATTCTTGTCACGGCTTCGTCCACACGTTCCATAGTCAGCGTGCCCTCTGCGATCGCGTCACGAACAGCCTGATAATCCTCATGGATATCTTTGTTAAACAGGATCATGTCGCATCCGGCACTGATCGATGCAGCGATAGCCTTCTTACGGGGCATGTTGACATTAAATCCGACCATGGGTGTCGCATCCGTAACGATCATGCCGTTAAAGCCAAGTTTGCCGCGTAAAAGTCCCTGCAGGATCTCTTTAGAAAGAGTAGCCGGAAGAATCTCTTCATCCTTCAGCTCAGGATTAAAATGCTTTGCATATGCCGGCTGCAGAATGTGTCCGACCATAATAGACATAGAACCTGCATCCACAACTGCCTGCCATATTTTTCCATAGGTAGCATCATATTCTTCTACAGACAGACTGTTGACGGATGCCAGCAGATGCTGGTCTCTTTCATCCACACCATCACCGGGGAAATGCTTTGTTGCCGCTTCCACTCCATTGGCTTTGAGTCCTTTCAGCTGCTGCAGTGTATAGGAAATGACTTTCTCCTGATCCGTACCAAAGGTACGCACATTCATGATGGGATTTCTCCAGTTCATATCCAGGTCACAGATCGGCGCAAAAGCCCAGTTACAGCCTACGGCTTTTGCTTCCTTTCCTGCGATATCGCCAAGACGCCATGCATTTTCCTCATGATCCGAAGCCGCCACGCCCATGGGACGGGAAAAATATGTACCGTCAGCGCATATGCCATTTCCTCCTGACTCCAGATTTGCCGCAAACAGCAGCGGAATTCTGGATGCATGCTGCAAAGTGCGGTGGGTCCTTTGCACCTCTGCTGCCGGCATAGGTCGATACATCATAGCACCGGGGTGGAATTCCTCAACGAATCTTTTTAAGAATTTGGGATCTGTATTTCCGCCGATGGGGCAGAACATCTGTCCGATTTTTTCTTCCTGTGACATTCCGGCCAGAGTCTTTTCAACCCAGTTGATCTGCTCATCGCTCAGGAAAAACGGATTTGCTTTTAAATCGATCATATACTTATCTCCTTTAATTTTTCTATAATCATATTTTCCAAAATTACATCTTCTGCAATTGTAATCTATACCATAAACATATTGTAATTATAAATCAACGATCACATCTTCCAGTTCCTTCATAGCGATCTCAAGTTCCTGCGGATCAAAGGGAAGGAACGTGTCATGAGAAAGAGCCTCTAGCGTCTTTGTGCCCAACTCCTGATTGCCGGACATACCGATACCGCCAAGAGCCGGCGTATGAGCAAACAGTATACCCACAGCTTTCGGATCTGCTGCCACACGAAGCAATGTGCTCTTTCTGCTGTAAGGTTTGCGAAGATCTTTTGCGGGCATGTAGGCAAAATCATAAGAACCGGCGCCCAGTGTCATCGGCTCATGATCCGGCAATGTCACATATGCCTCACAGTTAAACGGAATCTCCACATGCACACGCAGCATACCGTCCCTGCAGATTTCCCAGTTACATACATAAGTACCCGATACAGAATCATACCGGCATTCCAGTTTTGGCAAACGGATATCAGGATGGGGATCAATGATAGCCTTTTTAAATCCCGGTTCCATCGGACGAATACCGCCGGCGTAGGCATATACGAATTCCATGACAGATCCATAGGAATAATGATTCAGGGAATTCATACCTGTATCGCTGATCACGCCGTCCTCTCCTACAGAATTCCAACGCTCCCAGACAGTGGTCGCACCCAGGTTTACACTGTAAAGCCAGCTGGGGAATCCCTCTTTCAAAAGAAAATCATAGGCCAGTTCATATAGTCCGGCTTCCGCCAGCACAGTGCACAGAAGCGGCGCCCCCACAAATCCGCACTTGATCTGCTTCATATCTTTTGTCAGGCGCACGATAAACTGCTCGATCAGCTTGTCCCTGTCCACATAGAGCCCGAATTTCAGCGCTGCGACGTAGCCGGCCTGTGTATCCACCGCCAGGCGTCCGTTCGGTGTGAAAAACTCTGCCAGCACGGCTTTTCGGATGTGCTCCTCCAGTGCACGATAGTGCTCTGCGTCTTCTGTTTTATTCAGACGCTCAGCCATTTTACGGACGATCTGTGCGGAATGGTAATAATAAACAGAACCGATATAGGCATCATCTGTACTTCCTTTAAAACTGGTGGGTGTAGCACCGTCCAAGGCCAGCCAGTCTCCAAACTGAAAGCCCGTATCATAAAGATACTTTCTTCCCCGGGCCGCATCCTGACGGTCAATATAATCCACCCAGTCTTTCATCATCGGGTACTGTTTTTCAATTTCACCGAGATCTCCGTAGTATGTATAATACACATCCGGCAGCATTGTGCCGATATCCCCCCATACACTGCCGCAGTCATCCTTATGTCCAATGTTTGGCACATAATTGGGAATACCGCCGTCCAGAAACTCCTGTTCGTCACGAAGATCCTTCATAAACTTATGGAAAAATGCCCGTGTATCCATATGATAGCTGGCTGTAGGAGCAAAAACCTGCGCATCACCTGTCCACCCCAGGCGCTCACTTCTCTGCGGGCAATCCGTCGGCATATCGATAAAATTGCTCTTTAATCCCCAGAGCGTATTCTCATACAATCTGTTTATTTTTTCATTGCAGGTATGGATATATCCCGTTCTGGTAATATCGGAATAGAGAACATTTCCTGTGAAATCTTCTTTATTGATCTCTCCCGGCCATCCTGTCACACGAATGTAGCGAAAACCGAAGAAGGTAAAATGCGGCCGCACCGTTTTCTCCTGTCCGTCAGAGATGTAGACAAAGGTTGATGCCGCATCACGATAATTCCCATGATAGAAATTACCCTCCTGCAGAATCTCCGCACACTCAAGAGTGATTTTTGTTCCACGGGGCAGACGAGAAGAAAAAGATACAAATCCGGCAAAATTCTGCCCGAAATCCAGCACCGTATCTCCGTCTGGTGTATAAATGATCTCCTGTACCGGCAGAGTTTCTTTTATCAGCACCGGAAGACTCAGACGATCCATCAGGTGTTCTTTAACCAGATTTTTTGTGCCCTCATCACCGGCAGGATCAACAATGACCTCGACCTGCTTTTTGGGATTATCTTTATTCTCCCAAAGCAGTTCGTTATATACTTCACCGTCATAGATACCGCTGTCCTCAATGCAGGATCCGCAATATGTCCAGGTATCATCTGTCAATACGGTTTCTTTTGTACCATCCTCATATTCCAGATGCAGTTCCGCAATGGCGGCCATACGATTACCGTAGTTCTCTTTCTGTAATTCCAGACCGAAAACTCCCATATACCATCCCTTGCCTAAAAGCAGATCCAGAGAATGTGTTCCCGGCTCAAGGTTTTCCAGGGGAAATGTCATGGTCTGGATATTTTTCTCGTAATTATTAACACAGGGCATCAAATATTCCTGTCCCAGTTTCTTATTATCCATCCATGCTTCAAACATGCCCACACCGGTAGCATAGAGGCGGGCGCATTTTACCGGAGCCTTAACCGAATACTCTTTGTGCAGTACGGGGTGAAAACTGTCCTCTTTTTGGGGCGCGATCCAGTCTGCCTCCCACTTTTCCGACATTTTTCCGGTTTCCCAGTAAGCGGTCTCACTGACAGCAGTGTCTCCCTGATCTCCCGTCACCTGAATCCTGTAGTAATATCTGGTTCTCGGTTCCAGCGCGAATAAGAGAACTTCCCACTGCTGGCATAGATCTTTGCCCTCTTTCACATACGTAAGCTCTGAAAAATCATCGTTTTTACTTACTTCAATACGGGCAAAACTCTGTTTTTTACTTTCTGTGCCTACAACACACCAGGAACAGGAAATTCTGTCAAAAGAAAATCCGACCGGATTTACAATACCGTTGATACGAATATTCGTTATCTTCATTACGCCATCCTTTCTGCAATTCTATACTGTCATTTTTATTTATTTTAAAAAAAAGAGACGTCTGATACAATGTAGATTTTTCCCTTCCATCCGACGTATTTTCATACCATTTGGTTTTCTTGCAATGTCCTGCGTCTTTTGTTATACTTTGTACATCATATCTGTTCTGTAACTTCTCAGACATGATCCGCAAACCTATAAAAATCAGCTGTGCAACAGGGATTTGTTTATGCCTGAATCATGTTTTTACGGTCTCATCATCAGGTGATCCGGCCTGTTCTGAACAGTTACGTTACATCACATTTTCTAATTACGATTATTATGCAGAGATTTTCCTGCATATTTTCAGAAAAAGGAGCATTATGGCTTACTATATTACTTATGGACAATTCCAGCAAAGAATGAAAGAATACTATTTAGCCACCGGCAGCCGGCTTCAATTTCCGGAGATGGTTGAGATGCTTTGGAAGCGGGGTGAATTATCCACGGAACGACCTTCAACCGTATCCCCCAAATCCATGTTTAATCGTATGTCAGATGAGGAATTTGAGGAAATCATTAACAATCTGGTCCTGACTTTGACCCCCTCACAAGTTCTGTCCACAGAAGTAGAGGAAGACGACATCATACCCAAAGAAAGGGATGTATTCATCATCCGCCATCCCCGTTATACGAGACATCTGATGCACTCTCACAACTACTTTGAGATCAATTTCGTAGCAACGGGTCAATGCCATCTGTTTTTTGAAAAAGAAAAACATACGTTAAAAACGGGAGAGCTCTGTATTATTGCTCCCAATTCCATGCATGACCTTCAGATCAACGACGATGACACCACCGTTTTCTGTATCATGATCCGGAAAAGCACCTTTAATCGCAGTTTTTATTCCGTACTCTCCCAGAATGACCTTCTGGCTCATTTTTTCCGGAATATGCTTCAAGGAAACAACGCTGCCAACTATCTTCTGTTTTACACAGACAATGATGAGTGGATGAAAACCATTCTTCACAACGCCATGGGAGAATGCTACAAAAATGATACATACTCCAATGCCAGCTGTATCAGCTGGATCACGCTGATGTTTTCTAATCTTCTGCGTAATTACAGCAAAACCCTGCAGTTTTACAATTATCAGATGGGTTCGGATTTTACGCTGGTACTGCAGTACATTCAGCACAATTACCAGACGCTGACACTGTCTTCTCTGGCGGAGTTTTTCCATTACAGTGAACCTCATCTGTGTACTCTGATCAAACAGAATACCGGATACAACTTTACGAATCTCATCAAACAGCTAAAATTGAGTGATGCGGTGACGCTTTTGACGAACACGAATTTAAAGATCAACGATATTGCTCTGCGAGTGGGTTATAATTCTGCTGATCATTTTTCCCGGGTATTTCGTTCTGAATACAAAATGTCTCCGCAGGAATACCGGAAAATGCATCATACGGATGAAGATGAATTTATTCCCTTTAGTCAAAAAGAATAGTTTTATCTCCGTTAAAAATTGTCCTCTATGAATCGGTATCATTATACAGTGAATTTTTCGTATACAAAGTAATAAAAACAGGAACTGTCAGTATCTTATGCTGGACAGTTCCTGTTTTTTATTTATGGGAGGCTCTTTCCTATGAGTGTATTATTGAATATATTATTCAGCGTGTTCTGCTGCCATTTTTTCTTTCATCTGCGCGATCTCCGGGAAGTATTTCTTCAGCGGATAGAAAATACAGATCAGAAGAATAACTGCGGAAACAGCTGCCGGAACTGCGAAACGTACAACGTTTGTTCCCATGATAGCTGTTTCAGTCTGTCCCAGCGGGCCAGCCTGTGCATCGAATCCACACAGAGCGAGAATAGCCAGCATACCGGAGTTTGTGATTGTGTTACCGCATTTCTGTGCGAAACCTTTAACGGAAGCAATGATACCATTCAGCTGTTTTCCTTCTTTCAGCATGATAAAGTCAATTGTATCATTAACAAATACGTTAACCAGAGCATTTACCATTGCACCTACAGCTGTTGCAATAAAGGACAGTACGCAGCAATACATAAAGTTCATCTTACCTGTGAAGAACAGGATCACATAGCAGATGACAGTCAGAAGCTGAGAAATGATCATTGCCATATATCCGGTCTTGAGAACCTTAAGAAAGATCGGCATCAGGACAACCATGGAAACCAGAGCACCCATGGAAACAAAACCCATGTATGTAGAAATAGTTCCGCCAATAGTTCCGCCGATATACTCAATGGCACCTTCACCCAGTTCTGCTACCTTCGCCATATCGATACGGGCCGGAGCCAGAATGTACTGTGCATAGTAAACTGAAGAAGTAAACATAAATCCGTAGGAAACGGAAGCCAGACACCAGGCAACCATAACCGGCCATACTTCTTTATGACGGAATACATAGATCAGCTGTTTCAGACCACCTTTGTCTGTCTTAGGTGCAATGTATCTTTCTTCTGATGTCTTATACAGCATCCAGAAGGATACAACAGCAAGTACAGAGTACAGACACATCAGGTTACGATAACCGTGCTGTCCCGCCTCAGTTCCACCAAAGATATTAACCAGCTGTGTGTTAAATGTAGATGCGATGGTGAACGCAAGGGCGCAGACACCGGCACCTTTGGAAATAACACTGTTTCTCTCCTGATCATCCAGTGTCATAGCCGGCAGAATAGCCATCTGCGGCATGGTGTATGCGGTAACGATCATACCATACAGCATGTATGTTGCACATACCCAGATACATTTTGCCATTACATTGTCCTGAATAAAGGACGGATTGGAGAACAGAAGGAACATATCGATCACCAGAAGAACCGGTGTGAATAAGAACCAGGTACGATAACGTCCCCATCTCGGTTTGTAGGTATCACAGATAACACCCATGATCGGATCATTGATAGCATCCCAAAGGGAGCAGATCAGAAGAATGATGGACAGCTGTGCTGCTGTAATACCAATGGTTTCCTGCGCGTACAGGGAAAAGTAGCTTGCAATCGTTGCCGCGATCAGCATTGCACCGCCATTTACGGAAGTAGCATGTGACCAGACAAACGCTTTGCTGAGGCCTTTTTTCTTAGTTTGCTCGCTCATTACAATATCTCCTTTTTTTCATTTTTTTGATAGGGATATCATATCGAAGATCTGTTCTTAATACCATGTTATATATTACTCGAAAACCGACATTTTTTATTCTTTTATAATTTTTATGGTATTTTTATAAAATTCATCTATTCTTCTGTTTCTAAGGATTTTTCATCCCTGTTTCCTGCAAGTGCAGCCTTTTCAAACAGACTGGCGGGTCTTTTTTCCGACATTTTTTCATCTGTTTCCGATGTTTTTTTGCCTCTGGCCGACATCTGTCTCTTATACACATCTCCGAGCCCACGAGACCGTACTAGAT
>CALZOU010000007.1 GCA_945827805.1 uncultured Lachnospiraceae bacterium | reverse complement strand
GAACAGACAGAACCGACAGCTCCGACAGAGCCGGTTGAACCGACAGCTCCGACAGCTCCAACAGAACCGACAGAGCCAACAGAACCGACAGAGCCAACAGAACCGACAGCTCCGACAGAACCGGATCCTAACGGCAGCATCGTAATTGATGACGTAGTAAATAACTACTACGTAGTACAGGGCGAAGGAACCGAGAAGTCACCGAAATTTGTGATCCTCGCTGAGAATTTTGAAATCAGCGACACACTGCTGAACGCATTGGAATTGAAAGATGGCAAAAACTATCTGATTTTTGTAAGTACAGAAGGCAACAAAGTTTCCGGTGAGATTCTGTCTAAAAACGGTATGGTATTTACGAAAAAGAGTGATGGAAGCTATGGGTTTTCCTTCTTTGACGCTTCTGCGTTTACCTATAAACCGGCAAATGCAGATCCAGGCATCGTGAATCCGGGCATGGGAGGCGGCGGAGGCTATTATGATGACTCCAAGCTGACGGCAGCAGAGATTGCGGAAATGAAGAAAAAGATCAAGGAAACAGATCTGAGCATCCGTATGGCTGAAAATGAGCTGGCGCAGATGAAACGGGAACTGGATAATGGTCAGGTGCTGGCTGCCGTAGACGGTCGTGTATCTACATTACAGGATGCGGATCAGTCCCGGGCGGACGGTACACCTATGATCAAGGTAACAGGTACCGGCGGATATAAGATTCAGTGTACAATCGGAGAACTGAGCCGTGACAGCCTGCAGATCGGAGAAGAGGTTCAGGTTATGTCCTATGAAAGCGGTGGAATGTACACAGGTACAGTGGATGTTATTGGCGATATGCCCGTAACGAATCAGGGATATTATTATGGTCAGTCTTCCAATACATCTTATTATCCCTTTACGGTGGTAGTATCTGCGGACGCGGATCTGTCCGATAATGAATGGGTATCTGTAAAGCGAAATAACACAAGTGTATCCGGCGGATCAGGCTTTTACATGGATAATATGTTCATTCTTACAGAAGGCAGCAAGAGTTACGTTTACGTACGCGGAGAAAACGATAAGCTGGAAAAACGCCAGGTTAAGACGGGAACCATTTCCTACGGTTCTACAGAGATTCTTTCCGGACTCAACAGAGATACGGAATGGATTGCGTTCCCGTACGGCAAAACTGTTAAAGAGGGGGCTTCCACGAGGGAGGCTACTATGGATGAATTGTACAGCTAAGGAGGTAAGGCCATGCGCGAAAATATTAAACTTTCCCTGCAGGGCATATGGAGTCATAAGATGCGCTCCATGCTGACTATGCTGGGTATTATTATAGGTATCGCATCCATCATTGCCATTGTCTCCACGATCACCGGCAACAGTGAGATGATCAAGGAAAGTCTGATCGGTTCCAACAATAACGTGGTTACTGTCAGTCTGTACGATGGTGAATGGGCATACGATATGCAGTGGAACGGCAATCCGGAAGGCATTCTGCCCCTGGATGACGATTTTAAGAAAGATCTGGAAGCTATTGATACAGTAGATAAAGTATCTTTTTATAACAGCCGCGAAAACAGCGACAACAGTATTTATCGCCTGGAGACTTCTTTTACCGGAGGAATCTATGGCGTGGATGACAGTTATTTTGATCTGTATAGGTATCAGGTGACCAATGGCCGGAAATTTCTGAAGTCCGATTATGAAAAAATTCGTAAAGTAGTACTTTTGGACGATACAGCAGCCTCATCACTGTTCCCCGGTGAAAATCCCCTGGGACAAGTGGTGGAGATTGGCGGAGAACCCTTCACCGTAGTGGGAATCGTCAGTCTGGAGACAACAGTCAATCTGAACATCAACAGTGTGTCGGATTATTATACTTATGCCAATAACTCCAGCGGAAAAATGTTTGTGACCAGTTCAGTCTGGCCCATGGTATACCGATTTGATGAAGTGCAGAATGTGGCTGTCAAGGCAGTGAATACGGATGCCATGACAAAAGCGGGCAAGGCGGTAGCAGACGCAGTAAACGAGAGACTGGGACTGACCAGTGAAAGTCAGTATATTTTCAAGAGCCAGGATCTTCTGAAACAGGCGGAACAGCTGCAGTCCATGAGTAATGCCACAAACCAGCAGCTGATCTGGATTGCCGGTATTTCTCTTCTGGTAGGTGGTATTGGTGTCATGAACATCATGCTGGTGACGGTAACAGAACGTACCCAGGAGATTGGTCTGAAAAAGGCCATCGGAGCCAGAAAGAGAATGATCCTGGGACAGTTTCTGACAGAGGCTGCGGTACTGACCAGTCTCGGTGGTATACTGGGTGTGATTTTCGGTATCATTACAGCCAAACTGCTGTCAAAAATCATGGGTATACCCACCGGATTAAGTATACCTTCCATGATTATCGCAGTGCTGTTTTCCATGTGCATCGGTCTGATTTTTGGTTTCCTGCCGGCAAGAAAAGCGGCAAATCTTAATCCTATCGATGCTCTTCGAAGTGAATAATGTAGTGTAAAAAGGCCTTCATGTGGGGATAAAACCTTGCATGAAGGCTTTTTTTTGCCCGTTTTTGGGGTAAAAGTGCACAAAAATACGTGATTTTGGGGAAAAATCAAAAAAAGTCGATAAATAAGTGTTGACAAAGCGAGATAGGCCTGTTAGAATCCATTCGTAACAAATCGTAATAAAAATGTAACAATTAAAACAAAAAATTAACAGGAGGAACCATGTTTCGTAAAATTAAGAAAACAGCTATCCTGCTCGGCGGCCTCTGCGCGGCACTGAGTCTGACAAAAGATCCGGTACTTGCAGATACACAGAGTAAACTGATGGGCAGCATCAGCTGGGAAAAAAAGGTGGCTGCCGATGTTAACGATTATTTAAATATTCGAAAGAGCGCGGATGCAGGATCCAAGATCGTAGGTGTTCTGCTTCCGGGATGTACAGCTACAGTAGAAGGTACAGCTGGAAGCTGGACAAAAGTAAAATCCGGCGATATCAGCGGTTATGTTCTGACAAAATATCTTGTCAGCGAAGATGAAGCCAGAAAGCTTTACAATAAGACGGTAGGCGCTACAGGAAAAGTAACAGCCAGTTCCCTGATCATCCGTGAAGAAGCCACCACAGCTTCTGACAGACTTACATCTGTTCCGAAAGGAACTGAGCTTTCCTTAAAAAATCTGGAGGATGGCTGGTACAAAGTTCACTGTAATGGTGTGAATGGTTACGTTCTTGGAAGTTATGTAAAAGAAAGCACCCCAAAGGGAGCAATTACAAAAACAGCCTATGACGATATGAAAGAAGACAGCGAGCAGCAGAGCGCATATACTTCTAAAAAGGAAAACGGAAAGTATGTGATCAACTGCAGTGACAGTGAGCTGGATATGCTGGCTGCCATCGTATACTGTGAAGCCGGTGGAGAGAGCTACAAAGGAAAACTGGCCGTAGCGGCTGTAGTTGTTAACCGTGTACAGAGCAGCCGTTACCCGGACAATGTGGAAGCTGTTATTAAGCAGAAAAAGCAGTTCTCTCCGGTGGGAAGCGGAAAATTTGCAAAAATCCTGAAAAAAGGTGCACCAAGCTCCTGCTATGACGCGGCCATAGCTGCGCTTCAGGGAGAAAGCCCGGTAGGAAACTGTATGTCCTTCCGTGCCGGACACAGCAAGAAAGGAATACAGATCGATAATCAGTATTTCTTCTAGGGGAGTTTACTTCATAAATCTTAAGAAATATCAGATTGCGTTTTGGGGAGTATCTGATATATACTGCTCTTAACAAAAGAGAGTAGCAGGCATACAGACATATGCTTGTGGTTCGTCAGGACAATGCACACGCATTCGGATCACAATGAAATTGCAAGACTTTTGTCAGTCAAACAGCTGGCAAAAGTCTTTTTTTATACTCAGGAATTCTGCGTGAGCGTAAACCACATGTTTTATCTCTGGGCCCGGGCGATCCTGCACACGATTTTGTTATTTATACAAAGCATCCATGGCAATACGATTGAGTTTTAGCCCAAAGTGTTGTAAGATGGATACAAAGTCGCATAGGCGAAGAAAGGAGTTACCCATGCAGGCATATTACTGGCTGATCTTGTTCGCCATACTGCTGGCAGTGGAGATCTTCACCCTGGGTCTGACAACGATCTGGTTTGCCGGAGGCGCGCTGGTCGCTTTTTTCGCGGCGCTGGCCGGAGCCAATCTGTATGTACAGCTGATCCTGTGGCTGGTGGTATCTGTACTGCTTCTGGTCTGTACGAGGCCGGTGGCGAAAAAGTACATATGCAAAAAGCAGGAAAAGACCAATGTAGACAGTCTTATCGGACAGGAAACAGTGGTCTGTGAGAACATCAGTAACCGGGATAACACCGGAAAAGTGATGCTTAACGGTATTGAATGGACAGCGAGAGCAGAAGATTCCGCAGCCGTGTATGAAAAAGGCAGTATCGTGCGGATACTTCGTATTGAAGGTGTCAAAGTTATTGTAAAAAAAGGAGAGTAATTATATGAAAGGCTTTATTTTATTAGTAGTGCTGGCAGTGATCATTCTGTGGGTAGTGGCCTCCTGTGTGAAGGTAGTACCTCAGGCAAGAGCATTTGTTGTGGAGCGCCTCGGTGCTTATCAGGCAACCTGGTCCACAGGACTTCATTTCAAGGTGCCGATCATTGAGCGTGTGGCAAAGAAAGTCAACTTAAAAGAGCAGGTAGTGGATTTCCCGCCCCAGCCCGTAATCACAAAAGATAACGTTACCATGAGAATCGATACGGTCGTGTTCTTCCAGATCACTGATCCGAAGCTTTTCTCCTACGGTGTAGAGAATCCAATCATGGCTATCGAGAATCTGACAGCCACCACCCTTCGTAACATCATTGGTGATATGGAGCTGGATGAGACCCTGACTTCCCGTGAGATCATCAATACCAAGATGCGTTCCGCACTGGATATGGCTACCGATCCCTGGGGCATCAAGGTTAATCGTGTAGAGTTAAAGAACATTATGCCTCCGGCGGCTATTCAGGAAGCCATGGAGAAACAGATGAAAGCCGAGCGTGAACGCCGTGAGGCTATCCTGATCGCCGAAGGTGAGAAGAAATCCACCGTACTTGTAGCCGAAGGTAAAAAAGAATCCGCGATCCTTGATGCCGAGGCTGAAAAGCAGGCGGCTATTCTCAGAGCTGAGGCTCAGAAAGAAAAGATGATCCGCGAGGCAGAAGGTGAAGCGGAAGCCATCCTGAAGGTTCAGCAGGCCAATGCCGAAGGTATCCGCCTGATCAAAGAGGCCGGAGCCGACCAGGCAGTACTGACCATGAAGAGTCTCGAAGCTCTCGGTCAGCTGGCCCAGGGCAGAGCCACCAAGATCGTGGTTCCCTCCGATCTCCAGGGGCTGGCAGGATTAGCCACTTCACTTAAGGAAATTGTCAACGTAGATACGCCGAAAAATGAATGATCTTGACGGACGGGGCCGCTGCAGTTCAGCGGCCTCTTCGTATGCAGGTAAACTCCGGGCTCCTACTGCGCTCGCTCCGAGCCTGAGGTCTCGGAGTCGTGCTCGTTAAAGTCGCGCGGCGTTTACCTGCATACGAAGAGACCACTAAACTGCAGCATCCCCTGTTTTTGGCAGAAAAAGCAGAGATAATGCCGAAAAAGAGTGGGAAAGTTTTGTAACATATGCTATAGTCAGAAATATTACGCAATGAAGGGATAAGAAATATGCAAAAGAAAGTTTCCAGGCGAATGCTGTTTATCTATATCTGCCTCCTGCTGGCGGTCCTGGGCATGGAAGCCGGTGGATTACAGTATCACCTGCTTCTGATCGGGCGGGAAATGGGAATCAATGCTACCCGGATGGGCAATCTCGTATCGGTACAGTATCTGGCCTTTATCCTGATCCCTCTTCTGTTTGGAGGCATGGGAGACCGTTACGGAAAGAAAAAGATCCTCA
The DNA here is from genome assembly GCA_945827805.1 of uncultured Lachnospiraceae bacterium. Taxonomy (GTDB): domain Bacteria; phylum Bacillota; class Clostridia; order Lachnospirales; family Lachnospiraceae; genus UBA11957. The sequence continues at coordinate 37,708 of CALZOU010000007.1, read as the reverse complement.
TCGGTTTTGGCCTCTGTTTTTCCTGCGGCTGTCTGATCCTGGTTGTGTCCGGCGGATTCGTTCCTGCGCTTCTGGGCGTGTTTCTTATCGGTGCAGGCTACAGCATCTGCGAGAGTACGGGTACTTCTCTTCTGGCGGATGTGTTTGGGGATCATGCTTCCAGGTATATCAACTGGTCACAGTCCTGTTTTTCTGTGGGAGCACTGGTATCACCTCTCCTGGGACAATGGATGTGTGATGGACTGGGGCTTAACTGGAGAGCTTTTTTTCTGCTTCTTTTTGCGATGTATGTGGTACTGGCAATATTTGCGGCATCTCTTGCTTTCCCGATAGCATTACATAAGAATGAAACAGTGCAAATCAAAGGTCAAAAAGAGACGGGACAGACATCGTTTGCCGAAAAGTCCCAGAGCAGAGGAATCCTGTATCTTGTCATTCTTCTGACCGGCGGCATTATGATCTATGCGGGCATGGAAAACGGCATTGCATATTTTATGGGTACCCAGGTCAGTGAAGTACTGCTGACAGAGAAATACAACTCTCTTATCCTGTCCGTATTCTGGATCGCGATGATACCGTCCCGTTATATCGTAGGGGTGATCAGAAATAAAGAAAAACTGTTGCTCAAGCTTTCCTATTTCGGCGGAGCGGTTTGCCTGGCATTGCTGTTTGCGGCCCGCTCACTGCCACTGCTTATATTGGTATACGGTGCCATGGGATTTTTCTTTGCGCCTATATGGCCGCTGATCATGAGCGAGGCCGGTCATCTTGACCAGCAGAATTCCGGCCGCATCTCCGGCATCATGGTGGCGGGATGCGGCATCGGCGGTGCGGTAGCGCCAACGGTATTCGGGCTGCTGGCGGATCACGTGGGATTGCATGCATCTGTCGGTTTTGTTCTTGCTATCACGGTGATCGGTTTTGTGATGGCTCTTTCCTATGACCGGCAACAGAAAAAACGAACTATAACCGGATGATTTTGTTGAAAAACCAGGTTTTGCTTTACTGCACTGTTGAAGAACAGTAAAAACAATGGTATGATGTTAGGCAGTTTAGAACGTTAAGCTGTAAAAGGAGAATAGACAGATGAACCTGAAAAACAGAAATTTCCTGACATTAAAAGATTATACACCGGAGGAGATCACCTACCTTCTGGATCTCTCCGCCGAATTAAAAGAAAAGAAAAAGAGCGGCGTGCCCACGCTGTGGCATACAGGCAAAAATGTGGCCCTGATCTTTGAAAAGACCAGTACCCGCACCCGCTGCTCCTTTGAGGTGGCCGCTTACGATCTGGGTATGCATGTTACGTATCTGGATCCGTCCGGATCCCAGATCGGCAAGAAAGAGAGTATTGCCGATACAGCCAGAGTGCTGGGACGCATGTATGACGGTATCGAATACCGCGGTTTTGCCCAGACGATCGTGGAGGATCTGGCAAAATACGCCGGTGTTCCCGTATGGAACGGCCTGACCAATGAGTATCATCCCACCCAGATGCTGGCAGATCTTCTGACCATCCGGGAGAAATTCGGTCATCTGGAAGGCATCAAAATGACTTACATGGGAGATGCCCGCTACAATATGGGTAATTCTCTGATGATCGCCTGCTCCAAGATGGGCATGCACTTTACGGCATGTACCAATGCAAAATACTTCCCCAATGAGGAACTGGTGGAGCTTTGCCGTGGGTATGCGGCGGAAAGCGGCGGCAGCGTGACACTGACTGAAGATGTAAAGGCCGGTACACAGGATGCGGATGTGATCTACACAGATGTATGGGTATCCATGGGTGAGCCGGATGCTGTATGGGCAGAGCGTATTGAGGCTTTAAAACCTTATCAGGTCAATGCGGCAGCTATGGCCAATGCCAAAGATACGGCCATCTTTATGCATTGTCTGCCGGCTTTCCATGATCTGAACACAACTGTAGGCCGTCAGATCCAGGAGAAATTCGGTCTGACAGAGATGGAAGTGACGGATGAAGTCTTTGAGTCCGCCCAGTCTGTGGTATTTGATGAGGCGGAAAACCGTATGCACACCATCAAAGCTGTGATGGCAGCGACGCTGGGTGTGCCGGAAGAATGAAATAAATAATTATATCTGTGAAGTAATGAACAGATAAGATAAATGACAGTCTGACAGGGGAACGGATGACAGGATCTGTTCCCCTGTCGGGTCTGTATCGCCTGTAGGAGAAATGACAGAGATGAAAACAAAAATTCTGCAGATACTGAGACATACGGACGGTTATGTATCGGGACAGCAGCTCTGTGATGAGCTGGGAGTATCCCGCACCGCTGTATGGAAAGTGATCAATCAGCTGAAAGAGGAAGGTTACGAGATCGAGGCTGTCCGAAACAAAGGATATCACATTCTGGAGGCGGCAGATGTGCTGGATTCCAGTGAGATCAGGAGCCGTCTGCATACGCAGTGGATCGGAAAAGAGGTATATTATCAGTCGGAGATTGATTCCACCAATTCCTGGATGAAACGTCTGGCGGAAGATGGTGCCCCGGAAGGAAGTGTGACCATTGCGGATATGCAGAGCCGGGGCAAGGGCCGCCGGGGTCGTGTATGGGTGACACCCTTTGGCACATCCGCTCCGTTTTCCGTCCTGCTTCGTCCGGATATCCGCCCGGATCGGGCATCCATGCTGACTCTGGTCATCGGGCTTTGCGTGGCTCAGGGAATTCAGGAAATGTATGGACTGGATGTGGGCATCAAATGGCCGAACGATGTGGTGGTAAACGGCAAAAAGATCTGTGGTATCCTGACGGAGATGACCATGCAGGCAGAGTATATTGATTCGGTTATCGTCGGTGTAGGCATCAATGCCAATATGCAGGAGTTTTCTCCGGAGCTAACAGATAAGGCCACATCTCTCAGAAATGAGCTGGGTCATCCGGTAAAACGGGCGGAGATCGTGGTAAAGATTCTGGAGCTGTTTGAGGAAAAATATCAGATCTTTCTGAAAACACAGGATCTGACAGGATTGATGGAGGAATATCACAGTTTCCTTCTGAACAAGGACAAAGAAGTGCGTGTCTTGCAGCCCGGTGATGAACATGCCGGTGTGGCCCGGGGCATCAATGCCATGGGTGATCTGATCGTGGAGAGAAGCGATAACGGCCAGACGGAAAAGGTATTTGCCGGCGAGGTATCCATTCGCGGGCTGTACAGCTATGTCTGAAAGGGGAATGAGTATGGATGACAAAAATGTAGTGCTCTGCGGAGCCAACGCATACGAACAGAAATATTATTTTAACAAGGCTTTCAGTAAGCTGCCCCAGTCTATTCAGGAAGAACTGCACATCATCTGTGTGCTGTTTACCGAAGAGATCGGTGGTATTCTGACGCTTTCCTTTGATGAGGAGGGTAATCTGCAGTTTACCACGGAGGCAAAAGAATCGGATTATATGTACGACGATATCGGCAGCGGTCTGATGATCAAGGAGATACAGAAATCCAGACGGGAGCTTCTGGAAGAACTGGAGCTTTTCTATAAAGTCGTATTCCTGAAACAGAAAGTGGAATTTGAATGAAAACATTAACGATCGGAAATGTGGTGATGGACAATCCCCTGGTGCTAGCGCCTATGGCCGGTGTCACGGATCTGCCCTTCCGTCTTTTGTGCAAAGAGCAGGGGGCCGGGCTTGTCTGTATGGAGATGGTCAGCGCCAAAGCCATTTACTATAATAACAAAAACACGGAGGCTCTTCTGGAGATTGATACCAGAGAAAAGCCGGTGTCACTGCAGCTGTTTGGCTCAGATCCGGAGATCATGGCGGCCATGGCCCACCGGATCGAGGACAGACCCTTTGATATTCTGGATATTAATATGGGCTGTCCGGTACCGAAGGTAGTCAATAACGGTGAAGGATCGGCCTTGCTCAAAAACCCTGAGCTGGTGCGAAAGATCGTGACTGCAGTGGTAAAGGCCGTGGATAAGCCGGTAACCGTAAAAATTCGCCGGGGCTTTGACGAGGACAGTGTCAATGCTGTGGAAATTGCAAAGATCATCGAAGACTGCGGCGCGGCGGCGGTAGCGGTGCACGGCAGAACAAGGGAACAGTATTACAGCGGTAAAGCTGACTGGGACATTATCCGCCGGGTAAAGGCGGCGGTCTCCATTCCCGTTATCGGAAACGGGGACGTGACCTCCCCTGAGACCGCTGTGGCCCTGATGGAGCAGACCGGCTGTGACGGCATCATGATCGGCCGGGCCGTGCGGGGAAATCCCTGGCTGTTTTCTGAGATCCTGCATTACCTGGAAACGGGAGAGCACAAAGCCCGCCCCACCATGGAAGAGGTCGGTGAGATGATCCTTCGCCATACCCGGATGCAGGTAGAGTTGAAAGGGGAATACACGGCTCTTCGGGAAATGCGAAAACACGTGGCCTGGTACACGGCAGGATTTCCCCATTCGGCAAGATTGCGTGCCAGGACAAATGAAATCTCCACGATGCAGGAGCTGGAAGAACTGATTTCCGTGCAGGGGAATGGATTTGACGGTGTTCTTTAGACAATCTTAATGTGATAAAAAACTCCTTTTTACCCTCTTTATCTTATATCCACTATTATAAAGATGAGAAACATCATCTGCGCAGAAAGGTAGAGAAAAGGATTGAGGTGACAGTATGGGTGATTTTTGGATGATTATTCCTCTTGCGGCAATTTTCATTTTTATATATTTTGTCATGAAAAGAGTAGATCGTGATCTGGACGCTAACGACAGCAGAACGAAAGGTTCGCCTGTGCTGAGAAAGGACAGATACGACAGTTTTGTTGATAAAAGAGAAAAATGAACAGGACAGAACTGACAGAGGCAACCGGCATCCAGCCGGTTGTTTTATGTTATGCATATACTACAGCTGAATGGAAGTAAAATATTATGGATATACAAAGACCGGATCCTGATCGTCTGATAAAGGCGAAGCAGGAGGATGGAGCAGAAAAGGTACAGGGAAAACTCAAGATTTTTTTTGGCTACTCAGACGGTGTGGGAAAAACCTATGCCATGCTGGAAGCGGCACATCAGGCCCGGACAAAAGGGATAGATGTGGTAGCCGGTTATATCGAACCCCATGACAGACCGCAGACATCAGCTCTTCTCTGCGGCCTGGAACAGCTGCCGGTCCGGCAGATACGACATGGACAGATGGTTTTGCGGGAATTTGATCTTGACGCAGCATTAAATAGAAAACCACAGCTGATCCTGGTGGATGAGCTGGCTCACACCAATGCCGAAGGATGCCGCCATACCAAACGGTATCAGGATGTGCAGGAACTTTTGCGGTCCGGAATCAATGTCTATACCACCGTGAATGTGCAGCATATCGAGAGCCTGAACGATACGGTGGCTTCCGTCACCGGCGTGATGGTGAGAGAAAGGATTCCCGATTACATTTTTGACCAGGCAGATCAGGTGGAATTGGTGGACATCGAACCCAGGGATCTGCTGGAGCGTATGTCAAATGGAAATATTTACGGGCAGGAACAGGCAAAAAAGGCAGTGGGGAACTTCTTTAAAGTGGATAATCTGACTGCACTCAGGGAAATTGCCCTGCGCCGCTGTGCAGACCGGGTGAATCTGCGGACAGAAAATGCCAGAGTGAGAAATCGGGGGGATTATCACACTGATGAGCATATTCTGGTATGCCTTTCTTCCTCACCTTCCAATGCCAGGATCATTCGGACGGCAGCCCGAATGGCTACAGCTTTTCATGGCAATTTCACTGCGCTGTTTGTGGAAACTCCCCGGACAGCGGCGATGGATGAGGCGGATAAAAAGCGTCTTCGGGATAATATGCGGCTGGCTGAACAGTTGGGGGCTGCCATAGAAACCGTGTACGGCGAGGATGTTTCCTATCAGATCGCGGAATATGCCAGACTGTCCGGCGTGTCCAAGGTGGTTATCGGACGAAGCGCCCTGGGCAGCCACCATTTGTTTGGCAAACCGTCGCTGACGGACCGGCTGATCGCCAATGCCCCAAATCTGGATGTACACATCATCCCGGATGCCTCCGCAGGAAACGATTATCCCAGTGTGAAAAAACGGCTGGCGGGGAATATGACTCTCCCCATACGGGATGTGGGAAAAAGTATACTGGTGCTTCTGGCAGCTACGCTGCTGGCATATGCATTTTATGCTCTGGGCTTTACAGAACCGAATATCATCATTGCGTATCTTCTGGCGGTACTGGTGATCTCGGTGATCACTACCAGCCATTTGTGCAGCCTGCTGGCTTCGGTGGTGGGCGTGCTGGTATTTAACTTTTTCTTTACGGTGCCGCGGTTTACCTTTCATTTTAATGATCCGGGATATATCGTAACGTTTGCCATTATGTTTCTGGCATCCATATTGACAGGATCTCTGGCTTCCCGGTTAAAGCAGAATGCCAGACAGGCGGCACAATCGGCTTTTCGTACAAAGATCCTGTTTGAGACGAATCAGCTTTTGCAGAAGGAACATGACGAGATGGCGGTCATTTCTGCAACAGCGGGACAGATCATGAAGCTTTTGCAAAGGGATCTGGTGATCTATCCGGCCAGAGAAAAGGAATTATCGGAGCCCTGCATTTATCATGCGGGAAACAGAGACTGCGGGCAGCTTTTAGCAGAAAATGAAAAAACGGTGGCTTTCTGGGTCATGCAGAACAACAAGCATGCAGGAGCCACGACAGATACCCTGTCCAGTGCCCGATGCATGTATCTGGCCATCCGGGTAAACCAGACCGTATACGGTGTGGTAGGCATTGATATGGAAGACGGTGCACTGGATTCCTTTGAAAACAGCGTACTTTTGTCCATCCTCGGAGAGTGCGCGCTGGCGCTGGAGAATATCCGGAATATGCAGGAAAAGGAAAAAGCGGCTATTCTGGCCAAAAACGAACAGCTCAGGGCCAATCTTCTCCGAACCATATCTCATGACCTGCGCACCCCGCTGACTTCTATTTCGGGAAATGCCAGCAATCTTCTGGCCAACGATCAGAAGATGGATCCACAGACGAGACATCAGATATTTACGGACATTTATGAGGACTCCCTGTGGCTGATCAATCTGGTGGAAAATCTTCTGGCCATTACACGGATCGAGGGAGGACAGGTGAATCTGAACAGTTCTGTGGAATTAATGGAAGAAGTGATCTCGGAAGCCATGCGCCATATAAATCGCCGTGGAAAAGAATACGATATTCGGGTAAACTATGATCAAGAGCTGATTCTGGCACAGATCGACGCGAAACTGATCGTTCAGGTGCTCATCAATCTGGTGGATAATGCGATTAAATATACGCCGAAAGGATCCGTGATCAAGATCGGCTGCAGACAGGAGGGAAAACAGGTGGTCGTTACGGTAGCGGATAACGGTCCCGGTATTCCGGATGAGCAGAAAGAGCGCATTTTTGACATGTTTTACTGCGGAAGCCATCGTGTGGCAGACAGCCGACGGAGCATGGGACTGGGGCTTGCATTGTGCAAAACCATTGTTACAGCTCACGGAGGTACAATTGTTGTTTCGGATAATCAGCCGCAGGGAGCTGTTTTTACATTTACATTACCGGCAGGGGAGGTAGAACTGCATGAATAAACCATTGATACTGGTGGTGGAGGATGATCCGCCCGTACGAAATCTGATCACTACAACACTGAAAACCAACGATTACCGATATCTAGTGGCGGCCAAGGGGGAGGAAGCCATTCTTGAGGCTTCGTCCCATAATCCGGATATTATGCTGCTGGATCTGGGACTACCGGATATCGACGGTATTGAGGTGATCCGTAATATCCGCTCCTGGTCCAATCTTCCTATTATTGTCATCAGTGCCCGCAGTGAGGATACGGATAAGATCGAGGCGCTGGACGCGGGAGCCGACGATTATCTGACAAAGCCGTTTTCGGTGGAGGAGCTTTTAGCCAGACTTCGGGTGACGCAGCGCCGTCTTTCCTATATGAGTGCGGAGCGTCAGAATAACAGCTCTGTTTTTGTGAACGGAAAGCTAAAGATCGACTATGCTGCCGGATGCGCATATCTCAACGGGGAAGAGCTGCATCTGACACCCATAGAATATAAGCTTTTGTGCCTGCTGTCGAAAAATGTGGGAAAGGTGCTGACTCATACGTATATTACGCAGAATATCTGGGGCCGCAGCTGGGAAAACGATATTGCCTCTCAGCGCGTGTTTATGGCCACTTTGCGCAAAAAACTGGAGCCTTCGCCGGATTCGCCGCAGTATATTCAGACGCATATCGGGGTAGGCTATCGTATGATGCGGGTGGAATAAAAATCAGGAGAAGCTATGACCAGATATTATATTGAAGCTGAGGAGGGAAGCCTTGTCACGGTACCCGGGGACAAAGAGGAATGTCCCTTTTTTACCATTATGCGTACGGAGGAATTTTTTCGGCAAAAGGAAGATTTTCCCCATTATAAAGTGCTACTGCATAGTCTCGGATCGATCCGCTACTGTAAAGTGGAGAGTTATAAGGAATGTCTGGTGGGAACGATCCGGATACCGAAGAAAAAGGCAGATCGATCCCCTGCCCTGGCCTTTGGCTTTTATATGCTGGAAGATCAGCTGATCTTTGTGGAGGATACCGGGGATCTGAAGCTGTGGATCAAAAAACAGATGTCTGTGCTGCAGGCGCTGAAATTTCCGGATCAGCTGCTTTTGCTTTTGATGGAGCAGATGGTGGAGGATGACAGCTATTATCTGTCCCATCTGGAGAAGGGGATGGAGAAGCTGGAAGATGAGCTGAACCATGGCGGAGCCGGGGACTTTTTTGAGAGACTGACCCAGTATCGGCGGAAACTGTCGGAGCTGAATGCTTATTATGAGCAGATGACGGATATCGCGGAGATCCTGCAGATGCATACGTGTCATCAGCTGGTGCAGGATGCGCAGCTCTGGGAGATGTATGGCCGCCGGACGGAGAGACTGCATAATCATGTGCATCTTCTGCAGGAGAATGTGCTGCAGCTGAGAGAACTGTATCAGTCACAGCAGGATGCCCGGCAGAATAAGATTATGGGATTCCTTACGGTGGTGACAACGCTGTTTTTGCCGCTGACGCTGCTTACGGGATGGTATGGGATGAATTTTGTGTATATGCCGGAGCTGCATTTTCGCTATGGGTATGTGGGAGTGATTGTGGTGGCGGTGAGTATCATCCTTTTGGAAATCTGGTATTTTAAAAAGAAGAAGTTTTTGTAGTGGGGGACGGACAAAAGGACGCAGTAGCCGACAGAGGTCCTCCCATATGAATATATATTGTTCTGAAAAACGCGCTTTCGCTCCGCCTCTAACGCAGCGGTACTAAGTTCGAGACTGCGCCGTTGGCTTGCTCTCGCTAAGTGCCGGCGTTTTCGGAGGGTTTTTCAGAACAATATATATTCATATGGGAGGACCTCTGCCGGCTACTGCTGGTTTATGAGAAGATGAAGATAAGGTGCGGGAGAATAAGGCGAAGGGAGGATAAGGTGCGGGAGGATGAGGCAGGGGAAGATGGAGGCGTGGGAAGAAGGAGAGTGCCGGGATGGTGAAGCAGGCGGGGGCTGGGTGGTGAGGAGGGGTAAATAACACGGAAAAATCGCGGAAAATAAGGCTTTTTTGGGGGGATTCGCTGTCTTGACAGGGGCATTGGTTCATATTATAATAGCATGATGCCGAAAGTGGCAGTATGAAAGAGGTGTGCAAAAAATGGAAAAAAAGAACTTAATGACCTATGCAGGTTTAAAGAAACTGGAGGATGAGCTTCACGAGCTCAAGGTGGTTCGCCGTAAGGAAGTGGCTGAGAAGATCAAAGAGGCCAGAGAGCAGGGCGATCTTTCTGAGAATGCGGAGTACGATGCTGCTAAGGATGAGCAGCGTGATATCGAGGCTCGTATTGAGGAGCTGGAAGCTATCCTGAAAAATGCCGAAGTTGTTGTGGAAGATGAAGCGGATACAGAGAAGATCAACGTAGGCTGCAAGGTTCTCGTATATGATGAGGAGTTTGAGGAAGAAGTAGAGTTTAAGATCGTAGGATCTACTGAGGCTAACAGCCTGCAGGGCAAGATTTCCAATGAATCCCCGCTGGGTAAAGCACTGATCGGTGCCAAGGTAGGAGATGAGATCTCTGTAGAGGCCCCGGCAGGTATGATGAATTATAAAATTTTAAAGATCGAAAGAAATATTTAATTTAGGAAAACTATACAGGAGGAGAGAAAATGGCCGGACAGCAGAAAAATCAGGACATGAACCAGCTTTTACAGGTACGCCGTGATAAGCTGGCTGATCTGCAGGGCAGAGGGAAGGATCCCTTTCAGATCACAAAATACGATGTGACCAATCACACTACAGACATTATTAACCAGTATGAGGAATTCGAAGGCAAAACAGTTCGTCTGGCCGGACGTATGATGTTCAAACGCGTCATGGGCAAAGCTTCCTTCTGTAATATTCAGGATCTTCCGGGCAGCATCCAGTGCTACGTGGCCAGAGATGCTGTAGGTGAGGAACCGTATGCAGATTTTAAGAAATATGATATCGGTGATATCATCGGCGTTGAAGGTAAGGTATTCAAGACAAAGACAGGAGAGACTTCTATTCATGTAGAGGAGATCACTCTGCTGTCCAAGAGTCTGCAGCCCCTTCCGGAGAAATTCCACGGTCTGACAGATACAGATACCCGCTATCGTCAGCGTTACGTGGATCTGATCATGAATCCGGAGGTGAAAAAGACCTTTATCAAGCGCTCCCAGATCATCAAGGAGATCCGCAATTTCCTTGACGGACGCAACTTTATCGAGGTGGAGACACCTATGCTGGTATCCAATGCCGGCGGTGCTGCGGCAAGACCGTTCGAGACACATTACAATGCGCTGAATGAGGATGTTAAGCTTCGTATTTCTCTGGAGCTGTACCTGAAACGACTGATCGTCGGCGGTATGGAGCGTGTATACGAGATCGGCCGTGTATTCCGTAACGAGGGTGTAGATACCCGTCACAATCCGGAGTTCACCCTGATGGAGCTTTACCAGGCCTACACCGATTATGAGGGTATGATGGAGCTGACCGAGAGCATGTTCCGTTATCTGGCAGAGAAGGTTATCGGCAGCACCAAATTCAGCTACAATGGTATTGCGATCGACTTTGGTAAGCCCTTCGAGCGCATTACCATGGTAGACTGCATCAAGAAATATGCCGGTATTGATTTTGACGAAGTGAAGAGTGATGAGGAAGCCAAGAAGCTGGCAGACGAGCATCACATCGAATACGAGGAGCGTCATACAAAGGGCGATATTGTAAACCTGTTCTTCGAGGAGTTCTGCGAGAAGAATCTGATCCAGCCGACATTCGTTATGGATCACCCGATAGCAATTTCTCCGCTGACAAAGAAGAAACCGTCCGATCCGGAGAAGGTAGAGCGTTTCGAGCTCTTTATCAATACATGGGAAATGTGCAATGCTTACTCTGAGCTGAACGATCCCATCGATCAGAGAGAGCGTTTCAAACTGCAGGATGCGGCAGCAGATGCCGGTGATGAGGAAGCAAACCACACCGACGAAGACTTCCTGAATGCGCTGGAGATCGGTATGCCGCCCACAGGTGGTATCGGCTACGGTATCGACCGTCTCGTTATGCTTCTTACAGATAGCCAGGCTATCCGTGACGTACTGCTGTTCCCTACGATGAAGTCTCTGGATAAACCGGAGGATGGTGCACAGAAAGCCAAAAAGGAAGAAGCACATGAGACATTAAAGAGCAGCATCAGCCGTGAGGATGCGCTGGCGCTGTTAAAGAAATACAACAGTGAGAGCTTTCATATCCAGCATGCGCTGACGGTAGAGGGTGTTATGCGCTGGTTCGCAAAAGAGCTGGGTCACGCCGATGAGGAAGAATTCTGGGGCATTACCGGACTTCTTCATGATATTGACTTTGAGCAGTTCCCGGAAGAACACTGTGTAAAAGCGCCTGAGCTTCTGCGTGAAGGCGGAGTCAGCGAGGAAATGATCCACGCCATCTGTTCCCACGGTTTTGGCATCTGCTGTGATGTAGAGCCCACACTGGAGATGGAGAAGGTGCTGTTTGCCGCAGATGAGCTGACCGGTCTGATCTGGTCCTGCGCGCTTATGCGTCCGTCCAAGAGCACCAAGGACATGGAAGTAAAGAGTCTGAAGAAGAAATTCAAAGACAAACGCTTTGCAGCCGGATGCTCCCGTGAGGTGATCACCCAGGGCGCTGAGATGCTGGGCTGGGAGCTGGATGATCTGTTCGAGAAGACTATCCAGGCTATGAGAAGCTGTGAGGACAGCGTAGCAGCAGCGATGGAAAATGAATAATGCGAGTTTTTGGCCAGGGAGATTGTTCCCTGGCCATTTTCGAGTTACTTTAGAAAAACAAAACTGTCTTTGTATACGATTTGACATAAGGTAGAAGCAGTGCTATTATCATCATAAAGAAGGTGCTGCCGATGACGGTTCGCCTGATCATTGTGAGACAAAATAACCGCTCAACTTTCCAGGTTTGGGGCGGTTATTTTTTGGAGCGAAATATTTATGGAAATATATTATTACAATCACCTAAACAAACAGCAGCAGACCGTTTATCACGATCTGTTAAAAGGTCTCCAGGCATTATCCCCAGAGATCTTGCTGCCCCGCTGTGAAGCGGAGGAACTTTTTAACATCTTCTTTCAGTTGCGGCTGGATCATCCGGAGATTTTCTGGGCGGTGAATTTTTCTTACAAGTATTATCCGGGTTCTCCGAATCTTATTTTTGTCCCGGAATATCTGTTTGAAAAAAATAAGATTCTGGAGCATAAGAAGGCAATGACAGCACGCGTGGAGAAACTGACACGGCCGGCCATGAAGCTTTCAGAGTGGGAGAAGGAAAAGTATGTACATGACTTTATCTGTGAAAATATCCATTATGATAAATTAAAGAAGCCGTATTCTCACGAGATCATCGGGCCTCTGGGACATGGTGTGGGCGTATGTGAAGGAATCGCCAAGTCGGTAAAGGTCCTTCTGGATGCCCTTGGCGTGTGGAACGTGATCGCCCTTTGCGGCAATAATCCGGATAAAGGCATCAAATACCGTCATACATGGAATATCGTTCGCATAGACGGAAAGTATTATCATCTGGATGCCACGTTTGATAATACACTGACAAGAGGTAAGTCAGACGAAGCAGCTGAGTTTCGCTATGATTACTTTAATTTGCCGGACAGGCAGATCTTCAGAGACCACGAGCCGTTGTTAACCCCGGCTCCCCAGTGTACGGATACGGATCATTTCTATTACAGGGATAATAAGCTCTCCTTTACAAAGACAGAGGATGTGTATAAGCGCTCACTGCAGGCGGCAAAGAAGGGAAAACTGCTCACATTTCACTGGCGGGGTGGTTATCTGACGAGGGAGGTTCTGGTGGAGCTTCTTGATCAGATGCGAAAAGCCGGTGCTGAGAAGGACAAAGTCCCCTCTGTACAGATCAACTGGCCGCAGGCTGTGCTTCGGGTGCAGTATGCGGATGCCGGGCAGGAGAGTATTGTGATGGATGAAGCAAATGAGGCGGAGAGTTGAGCCGAGGAACCTGTCCCCTTGACTCAACTCTGAAACATATGATTAAAATAAGCTTCCTTAAATGCCACATAGCTGTTTCTGGAAATAGGGATAGAAGCATGGTGATGTGTGATCACTGTAGTCCTGGTAAACTGGGCCACGTGGCCAAGCTGCACGATATAGCTGCGGTGGCATTTAAAGAAGCCGCGCTCCGGCGAAAATACTTCTTCGCAGCGGGAGAACAGTTCGCGGATCTGGACGGAGGTACCGTTGGAGAGACAGACATGGACATGTTTATTCTGTGCTTCGAGATAATCCACATCGCTGATAACAATTCGGCAAAATCCTGTATCGGTCTGTGCCATAAAGATTTCCTCCGGTTTTTTGCAGGTTTCCAGGAAACGGTCCATCACATTAAACAGCCGGTCTTTGGAAACCGGCTTGATCAGGTAATGGAAGGCGTTCACATCGTAGGATTCCACGGCAAATTCCCTGGAAGAAGTAAGAAAAATCACAGGAACTGTCCGGTCCTTTGCCCGAAGCTCTCTGGCAGTATCGATACCATTCAAAAGCGGCATGACCACATCCAGAAGGATCAGATCCATGCACTGCTGCTGGTGGGCCATGATCAGATCATCCCCATTGGTGAAGCGGCAGAGCGTAAGCGGTATTTCCCTTAGATATGCCCATTCTTTCAGCATTTCACAAGTCACATTTACAAATTGTATTTCATCATCACATACAGCAATTTTCATAATCAGCCTCTCTTTTGTATTTCCGATACTAAATAATGATCCTCAAAACAAAACTGTTTCCGGACAGAGAAAAATGGTACTGCCCGTTGAGTTGATTCACATAATAGATAATACTTTTTACACCGATACCGTGGTCGTTTTTGTCGGAAACAGGGATGCCGTCCACAAACCGGGGCGGCTCACTGGTGGGATTTTCCAGCCTGAGCAGCAGATTCTTATCTCTGCAGGAGAGAGAAAGAGTTGCCCATTTTTTGGCGGGATCGTTTTTTTCCAGTGCATGCATCGCGTTTTCCAGCGCATTGGACAGAATCGCGCAGAAGGCAATCTCAGAGCAGGGAAGGTGTTCACCAATGGAAATATCGCAGATAAGCTGCATGGATTTCAGGGAAAAACGAGTCTGGTAGATGGAAATAACAGAGTTGACCATATCGTTTTTACAGTAAGCGGTAATAATCGTTTCGTTATAGGCATCGTTGATCCTCCGGATATAGTCCATGGCCTGGTCGGTATTGCCATTTTGAAGCTGGGTCAGAAGGATATTCAGATGATGGCGCATATCATGCCGCAGGATGGAAAGTGTCTTTTCGGAGAGATGCACCTGTTCTATCTCATTCTGGAGGGAGGACAGCTGCATTTCCATAAGAGCATTGTACTGGCTGATCTCTTGCTTTTTCTCGTATTCCCGGAAATAGACCAGAAGAAACACGACATATGAGATACAGAAAATGAAGCCCATGAATTCCACCACAGCTTTGTTTCCGGAGTAGAGCAGGCTGGAGAATTTGGTGGAAATATAGTCAAAAACATAGTACACCAGGGGCAGAAAGCCAAAAATGTACAGGCTGCGCCGATCCTTGGCAAAGACAGCCGACGTGGTGCGGCACACCAGGCAGGAAAGCAGAATAAAGGTGATGATCGTCGTAATGATCCGGGCTGTATAATAGCACCACTCTTCATCGGTGATGGTCAATACAAGCAGTCCTACCCAGTTGCTGACCTGGCAGAACAGGTAGGCGGAGAGAGTGGATAACCAGCTGGACAGGATTGGATAACGGTAGTATAGAGTGAGAAATACGATCAGCGGCAGATGTACGATCAGCGGGTACAGCTGATTGGCAATCGTGTGGTCAGACAGGCCAAGAATGATCAGAAACAGCAATCCATCGCAGCAGAAAAAGCCGGACAATACCAGGACATTTTTGCGATTCTGGCGCACACCCAGCATGAAAGCAGAGATGAATATGCCAAACATCATGGTCGTCATATGATGTATGGCGGATAAGATTTGTATCATTATGCAGGCACCTATTTAACCTTTCGCTAATAGAATTACTGTAAGTATAAGGGATTTTTCGGGGCAGCGTCAACCATGCGAAGGATCCATTCGCACCGTATATTTACCGTTCACACCGGCGAAGAAGAAAGCACTTTTCCGGATGCTATACTGAACATGGAAAATCAGCATAAAAGGGAGAGGTGCTATGATACAGAAGATAAAACAAAGGATGATAATCACATGGTTGATCGTACAGTTGATGGTTCTTGCGATGGTGTGGTGTCTGCCTCAAACAGTACATGCGGCAGATCAGAATCGTCCGGATGTGCAGTTCACAACGGGAAAGTATGGTCAGAATTGTCTGACAGGAGGAAACTGGAATGAATCTGGAAAATACACGTTGAATCTTACCCAGAATGTGTATTTGGATGCGGCGGCTCAGAATCGTGCAAATCAGGGAGAATTAAAATTAAATGCGTCGGTAAAGGTAGGAGCCAATGGCTCCCGGACAAACACCAGAAAACTGGAAGTAAAGTGTTTTGATAAGAATGGGAATCAGGTAGGAAGCACCTGGAAAACGGAGAGTGACAGCTATTCTGTATCCCATCATTGGAACATTCTGTCAGTTAATGACAGAGAAATCCCGAAAAATACATATAGGATTCAATATTACGTCTATAACCATATTGGCACAAAAGGTGATCTGGAGATTCAAAACTGCTCAATGATCATCCGGGATGAGGTTTCGCCCAAAATATTGAATATCACTGCAACCACCAACGACGGTGTAGACTGGAATAAACCGCATGCCGCGGGAACAAAGGTTACATACACTCTGCATTTCAGTGAGCGGATCACAGCCAGTGTTGATCTGACTAAAGATAAGGGTGCTCCCTGGATCGAGCCTTACAGCTCAGGCGTGAGCACAGGCGGGGTACAGTCCACTGCAGACGGTTCTTCTTCTACAATAAGCTATACATACACGATCCCCAGAGATGGAGAGGTTATCAGCGACAACCGTAATATTGCTTTCAGAGGTGTCAGCGCATTTACTATAGCGGATGATGCAGGAAACAGTACCACAGCCGGACTTACGGAAGATGGCGTAAAAAATCTGAATTCCGGTCTGGCTTCCGGCGGAAGCCTTTATATGGACAATCGCCCGCCGGAACTGACAGGTGTTACGTCTGAGGGCTTCAGCCGGGATACAGTATTAAAAGCAGGCGATACCATCAAGCTCCACCTGAAATTTCATGAGACCATAAAAGTGACGGGAAATCCAACGGTCACTTTTTCCAATGGAAAAACGGCAGCCTATATTCTCACAGCTACGACGACGGATCTGGCCAGTTTTTCCTACACGGTGAATGAAGGCGATGATGTGAATGGTCTGGCCATTCAAAGTTTTAATCTGAACGGGATCGTGGATGGTGTAAAGCAGGATGCTACAGCGTCCACAAGATATGCTCAGTTTACGGCTTCTCATAAAACATATATGGATACATATGCGGTAAACATTGATACCTGCCCTCCTGTAGTGACCATACCGGAATTTGACGAGAACTGGATGGGTAAAGACAGTGTGGTAACAGTTGCAGTGTCTGACGATATACAGAGTGATACACAGAGTATATCCGGAAGCGGTGTGAAGCTTGTTCAGTATGCATGGGACGTGCAGTCAGCGAAAGCACCGGATCGGTTTACAGATGTGATGGATGGTGAAGCGGGGGGTTATCAGATACCGGCACCCGCCGGCGATGGCAGCTGGTACCTGTGGATTGTATGCCAGGATAACGTGGGAAATATCGCTGTACCTGTGTGCAGCAGTACCGCGGCAAGACGTGATGTAACACCTCCGGAGATTACCCTTTCCACAAAAGAAATGGGCGGTAAGGTAGTCCGTGTCACCCCGCAGATTTCAGACAGCGGCAGCGGTGTTTTCCTTCGAAAATATCAGTGGTTTAATGAAAACAACCAATTGACAGGATCCGGTAAGTTTGACGAAGGACAGGAGATTCCTCTGCCTTCATTGAGCGGCACGTATCTTCTGAAAATCTATGCAGAAGATGCGACAGGCAACAGCGATACCTGCGAACAGGAAGTATTGGTTGACTGTGAACCGCCGACGGTAACCATTACCTGCAGCAGCAGCGGCTATGCCAAAAGTCATATTATGCAGGCAAAATGCAGTGATACCCTTACTGCTGTTGAAAAAGTAGAATTCCAGTGGAAGTCCGGAAACAGTGATCCGGCGGAGGCAGACTGGAAAACGACAGATGCTGAGACGCTCTCTTCTCCAGAAAATGCAGACGGAGAATGGCGGCTGTATGTCCGGGCTACCGATTCGGCGGGGAATCAGACGGTGAAATACAGAAACTGCCTGCTGGATAATACACCTCCGGAAATCATCATTGATCCCGATGGTAATGCGGGAAATGAAGGAAAGAGTATTTATTCTGTAAACGCAGCGGTAAATGACTCCATAACTGCAAAAGCAGCGCTGAACGTGGAATATGGATGCAGTGGAAGTGCGGATCCATCTTCTGTGGAAACATGGACCAGGGCAGAGGATCCCGAGAATATCAGTGTGCAGATCAGACTGCAGGATGATACGTATTTTCACGTTAAGGCCAGCGACGAGGCCGGAAACACCGGGATCAGAACCTCGAAGGTCTTTGCTCTGGATAAGAACGCTCCGAAAGGAACCATAGAAAAGGAAGGAAAGAATACTACAAACATCAACAGCATCAATGTGAATGTTTCGGTTGAAGACGATTATTCGGAAAATGGAGATATTCAGATGCAGTTTTCTGTAGACTCTGTAGACGATGAGTCATGGACTGAATGGGAAAAATATGTGGAGAAAAAGGCGATCACCTTTGAGGCAACAGAAGGAGAACATACCATTCAGGCGCGCTTTAAAGATGCGGTGGGCAATGTGTCTGAGATCGCAGAAACAACGGTTGTTTACGATATTACGCCTCCGGTCATTACTCTGAAATATTCTCAAACTGAAAGAACAAATCAGAATGTAATAGTTACAGCTTCGCTTTCTGACGGTGAATGGATTACTCCGGACAGCCATGAGGTTACAGCCAGCCATGAGTTTACAGCAAACGGAGAATATACGTTCCAGGCGAAGGATGAAGCCGGAAATACCTGCAGTGCTACAGCAAAAGTAGATTGGATCGATAAAACAGCTCCCGAATTTACGATTTCTTCTGCTCAGGCCGATGCAAGACCTCATCAGACAGCTGAGTTTTCTGTGCAGAGCGAAGATAAAGATCTGGCAGACTGCTTCTGGCGTGTTTATCCGAAGGATACACAAGATCCTTCCGGCAAAGAATGGCAGAAAATGAGCTCGCTGAAAGAGACGCTCCCCACATTGGCTGACGGCAGTTATACCATTGAAGTATATGTTGAGGATAATCTGGGGAATAAAAGCGGATCCCGCACACTTACCGTAGTACTGGACAATACACCGCCGGAAGCTTCGGTGAGCTATTCCCCGGCAAAGCGGACCAGTGAGAATGTCACAGCGACCCTTTCTCTGAAGGATGACAGTGCCGTAACAGTTACCTCTCCGAAGAATGGCAGTTTTACGCATACATTTAAGGAGAATGGCAGTTTTACGTTTACATTTACGGATGAGGCGGGAAATACCGGAAGTATTGAAGCCAAGGTGGATTGGATAGACCGGAATCTTCCAAAACTGGATACAGAGATCAGGAGTGCTTCGGGAGAACTTTTGTCCGACGGTCAGTGGACAAAGGAGCCGGTGACGGTGATTTTGAAGATAACCAACGCGGCGCAGAAATATGACAGTCTGACCTTTAATGGTAAGGATATTATGGGAGAACGTATTCTGGAGGCTGAAGGGATCGAGCTGGTGCCAAACGAGGGAGATACCTATCGGGTCACCACCTATGGCGTACTGGAATACCAGATCACGGATACAGAAATTAATCTCACCAGCAGCGGAAGTCTTTTGCTGGCGGTGGATACAGAGGAACCTTCCTGTGAAGATGATAATATTCAGTATTCCGCAAAAGACTGGACAAATCAGGATGTGACGGTGCAGATACAGGCGAAGGATGATCTGGCAAAAACGATTACCTATCTGAAAAAGGTTGAAGACGAAGATGGAAATGTAAAATACGAAGAAGATGCTGTCGGACACACCTTTGTGTTTACGGAAAATAGAGAACATACGTTTTACTTTAAAGATGAGGCCGGAAATGTGGGGTCTAAAACCGTCAGTGTAGACTGGATCGACAAGAAAAAGCCGGAAGCTAAGGCAATATTTACCACCGATGACGGTAAAGCATATGATCCGGATCACTGGACAAACCAGGATGTGGCAGTCCGTCTGGAGTTTGACAGCATCAGTCCGGTAACCATGCCCGAGAAAGACATAACACATCTGTTTACAGCCAACGGAAATCATGTGTTTATCTTTGCGGATGCCGCCGGTAACCAGAATACAGCCACTGTCACTGTAAGCAGGATAGACAAGGTGGCGCCAACGGGATATATGACAGCTTCCGTAGCAGGATGGACCAATACGGATGTGGAAATAACCCTTCATGCTTCGGACGACGCAAGCGGCGCAGAGGATATGACGCATACGTTCAAGGAAAACGGAAAGTATACGTTTGTTTTAAAGGATCAGGCAGGAAACGAGTCAGAATATACGTATACCATGGAGCGTATTGACCGGGATGCCCCGGAGATCAGTCTGTTCTATACGCCGGACAATGTTACCAAAACACCCTTCTCTGTGTATGTCAGTGCCAGCGCAGACGAGCGTGTCAGCTGGGAGAAAGGTATTTCAAGCTGGAAATTCACAGAAAACGGTACATACAGCTTTACTGCAAAAGACCGGGCCGGAAACACCGCCAGTGTTACCGCACAGGTTGACTGGATCTCTCCGGATCTTCCGGAAGTACAGCTGAAGTATTCCACAACAGAAAGAACCAGCGATGATGTGCAGGTGGAGCTTTGCACAACAGATGAGAATGCGGCCATCCGTGTACTGAATAATAATGGAAGCCGATTCTATACCTTCCGGCAAAACGGAATCTTCACTTTCCAGTATACGGATGCGGCAGGGAAAAATGTGGATACGATTACCGCTGAGGTAACCTGTATTGATAAAACCGGCCCTAAACTTACGGTTCAGGCTGACCGCACTGAGCTTGGCAGCGAACCTGTGAAGGTTACCGTATCTGCGGACGAGCCTGTGACATGGCCCAACGGAATGACCGTTGTGGATGAGACCAGCGCTGAGATGGTATATGATGAAAATATTACTGCCCGCCTGTGGGCCCAGGACGATCTTGGTAATCGAGGCTTTGCAGATATCGTTATAGACTGCATTGATCATACAGCACCGGAGATCTCTATGGAAAATACAGAACTCTGTATTCCTGTGGGTCAGCCTTTTGATCCCCTGGATGGTGTGGATGTCAGGGATGATCATCCTGCAGAGACGCCTCTCAGTATTGAGGGAAAGGTAGATACACAGAAACAGGGAAAGTATACGCTCAGGTACACTGCTGTGGATGCCGTAGGCAATACATCGGTAATAGAAAGAACTGTGTATGTCTATGATCCGGAGCAATTCCAGGTGCAGTTGAACGGGCAGCTCTATTTTGATAAGGCACTCTGTATCAAAACCGGCCAAAACCAGTTTGGACTTATTCATCAGGAGGGTGATGTATCCGTAAAAATGTTAAAAGGAAAAGCATCTATGGGAGATTTTAAGCTGAAAGGTAATGAGATCGCAGATTCGCTGCTGGACGGAAGCTATATTTTCCCGGAAACAGGATACTTTACCTTACTTGTGCAGGATCAGGAACGAAATACAAAGCTTGTACAGGTATTTGCAGAAGAATAAACGAATACACGGATGAGGTAAACCATGAACAGAATAAAGAAGTATTTACGAAAATTTATTGCGGTTGTCCTGTGTGCGGCGATGGTCTGTCCTGTTTCGCTTAATGTTGTTGCAGAAGCAGCGCCTTTGCTCCGTACGGATGCCGTACTTACAGTGGGAAACTCACTTGTACAGGTACGGGTCAATCGCAGTACAGGACGTTATGTGGTGTCTACGGAAGATGGATTGCCCAGCAAGACCAGTGATCGTAACCGTCTGCTGAGTTTCTTTGACAACACTCCGGATACCAGTTTCACAACGATCCGCATAGATGGGAAAGATTACATTTTTGGTAATGATTATGGTGTACAGGGAGGTATTGTTACCCCCACCAGTGTACAGGGTACAACAGCCACCACGATCTGGCAGGTTAACGGCGTACAGGTAACACAGCAGCTGAGACTGGTCACGGATTTTGCGGATCCGGATGTGGGAAATGTGCGGATCCGTTACGAAGTGGCCAATGGTTCCGGAAAAGCTGTGCAATTGGGAAGCCGTATTTTGCTGGATACCATGCTGGGGTCAAATGACGGCTCGGCTATGCTGGCGGAACGTACCTATGTTACCAATGAAACAGAGTTTTCCGGTGCGCAGGTTCCCATGGTGTGGCAGTCTTCGGATCGGCAGTATGCCGCAAATGTGACAGCAAGAGGCGTGTTGTATGGCTGGGAAGATGCTCTTCGCCCGGATAAAATGGTGGCAGCCCATTGGAATACCCTGTCCGGCACCAAATGGGACTGCGAGATCAACCCCTATCTGAATTTTACAACCAATAAGAATGCATATGAACGTGCAGACAGTGCGGTTGCTTTATATTATGATGCTTCTTCGCTGGCAGCAGGAGAACACCGTATCTATGAAACTTACTATGGTATAGGAAGTATATCCGATACAGTAGGTGATGAGGGGATCAGCGTTCAGATCAATGCGCCCCAGAAGCTTTCGCTGGACAGCAGCGGGGAAGCTTTCTCAGCGGATAATGATCCGTTTGATGTCCTTGTGCAGGTGACGAATGATACGGATCAGGTAATGGAGGATGTGACTGTAAAACTGGGGCTTTCTGATGAATTCAGTATAGCCCAGGGCAGTGACACGGCCTATATCGATCTGGATGCAGGAGGCAGTTATACAGCCACATTTAAAGTCTTTC
The DNA here is from genome assembly GCA_945827805.1 of uncultured Lachnospiraceae bacterium. Taxonomy (GTDB): domain Bacteria; phylum Bacillota; class Clostridia; order Lachnospirales; family Lachnospiraceae; genus UBA11957. The sequence goes on along the minus strand of CALZOU010000007.1, from coordinate 15,046 downwards.
CGTCCCTTCAGGACAAAACGACGGTGGCACACCTTGGGGTTCAGGTGACATCAGGAGATATCACGGCAGAAGGAATGAAATATGTGATCATTCCCGGCCGTAAAGGTGAACTGCCAAAGCTTCAGATCACCGAAGTGGCTCCGGCAACGTTATATACGGGAAGTGTTGAAAAAAAAGTTACGTTAAAAGGTACCGGTTTCTCCTTCCTTCAGGCAGACAATGACTGGACTATGACTCTTACAGATCCATTGTCAGAACAGAATGTACCTGTTTCCAAAGCGTCCATAGCTATTGCCGATGATTCCACAATGACAGTTTCACTTCCGGGGAATCAGGAGTTTTCGTATGCTCCCGGAGAATGCAGACTGTGTCTGAATGCAGAGAGATATGGCAATCTGTCCGTGGCTCTGCAGATGACGGACGATCCGAAGTTTGACCGTATTGAATATGGCGTTATGCTTGTGGGTCAGATGACGGATGAGGCAGGTGAAAAGTATTATGGCGTGCGTCTTCTGGAGAATGAAGAAGATATGGCGGCCATGACCGAAGAGGAAAGCAGCAATATCCTGATGACGATCCGGGGCACCATCGGTACATATGAGATGGGCGGCCATGAATACTATACCATTGCAAATGGCGCCATCATAAATTCAGCGATCCGTTATCGCAACAGTTTTAACAAAGAAGCGGTGATTACGGTAACACGTTATTCAGATCATCCAGAGACGGACGGTCTGAAAGATCAGTTTAAATCTCAGTTTTCGGGATGGAAATGGTTTGGTAAGGTCAGCGATGCTCTGGTATTTACCGGTGAGGGAGGGCTATATGTAGGCGATTATCTGTTCCATGTAGGTGATTTTTATATCTGCCTGGAAGATGAAAAGAATTACGAGCTGCGCGGCGTTGACGATGACAGCAATAACGAAGACCTTAACGACAACATCAGCGATGGTGAGATCGGAGAGGATTACCAGAGAACAGATGACGTGGAGATCATTACGCCGGCCGGTGTTGTCGGTAGTCAGCTGACAAAAACGGTGGGAGCACTTACCGGTTTTCAGGTAGAGATCAGCAATGCAGTTCTTGGTGTGGAAACCATTTCTTTAGGCGGAAGCATTTCCGTAAGCCTACCATGGTGGAGCAAGGCGGCAAAGGGTGACGATGATGACGAGCCGCAATCTGCGCTGGAGCAAAAATATAATAAGCGGGATGATCTGAACAGTATCGGAGAAGGCCAGAAAACAGATAATTTCCTGGAACTGAATCTGGAAGAAATGCGTTATGGTCAGAAAGAAAGTGATAACAGCGCTTACCTTGTGGGGGTAAAGGCTGAGGGAGGCATCAATCTTACGGATGACTCCATGCCCAAATTTACCAAAGCCGGAGCCGGAGCAAGCTTTAAGATAGATTCTATTGACTATCCGGGATGGTTCATCGGTGTTGACGGTAATGTTAAAGTCGGCGATACATTTGAGTGTAGTTTTGGCTTCTCTCTCGTTAAGGAGGACAGCGGAAACTGCTATCCGGATTCCATGTACTTCTACATGGGCGGCGATGTGGTAAAAATCCCGCTGGGACCTGTTGGATTCCTGAACAAAATGGGTGGTGGTATTTCCGGTCTTTACGATACGATCAAAGGAAACTTTAATATCTTCCCGCCCACTACGCTTACAGTGTATACCGGATATGTGGATCCGACGACGTTTACCTTTACCGTAGATGATGTCAATATGAGTGTAGGCGGTCAGGGTGTCAGCTTTGAAGCGGCAGAAGGTAAGATCATAGGCCTGAAAGTCTTTGAATCTATCGGCGCTCATATTAAGCTTTACGGAACAAAGATGGCCGACGGAAGCGTATATCCCTGTCTGGATCTGGGCATGGATTCCAAAGTAAATATTCTGGGCATTGTCCGTGGTGAGACAGGCTTCTGGCTGGTGGCTGATCCGCGGCTGGATACGATATTTGGTCCCCTTTCCCTGGGAGGAAAGGCATATGTCGGAATTTTTATTCCCGATTATGTTCCTGTGGTTGGCGGTAAAGAGCTTCTGTCCGTTATGGCAGAGCTGTCCAGTTACCGTGTTTATGCAGGTATCCGGGTCATCGGCATACCGATCTCGGTGTCCTATTACTGGGCAGATAAAAAGGTCAAATTCTATGACGACTGGGAATATCTGGCCGAACAATTCTCCATTCCGGAAGGAGATCTGGAAAATGCGCTGGCAGTGACGTATGATACCGGTGACAGCAATGTGGACGGCGTCATGCTGCTTGGCGACAATATGACGGATATGGCTGTGAAGAAATCCGCAAGGGCAAATCTCAATAGCTATGAGGTTTCGATAAAAGACAATGATTACAGTCTTTTCCAGATCGGTTACGATAAGAGTCAGCTGGCGGATGGAGACAGCATTCTGAACCACGTTTCCCTTTATGATCCCAGCGGCAGGAAAGTACAGCTGACAGAGGATGAAAACTGTATCCTGCAGACCATATCCGCAGATGAGTCGGACAGCGGAACAGAAGAGAATTATCTTGGCATTGGCCTCGTGGCACCGGTCAACGGAAAATGGGTCGTAAAATCAGATATTCCGCTCAATATGGAAGCGCATAAAGTAGATGAGGTGGCAGGAATCCAGGCATCCTCTGTTACAGAAAATGACGGAACAATCAATGTATCATACAGTGTATCCGGTGCTCAGCCGGGGGCTTCACTGGATGCGTATCTTGTAAATACCAGTGAGATTTCCCAGGAGCCGGCTACGCTGGCAGAAGAGGAGCTGGACAGACTGTCAGAAGATGAACTCAGCGAGTATTATCGTTCCAGAATGGAAGCGGAACCGTCGGGATTTAAGATCACGGAATCAGCGGTTGAGATCGCGCCGGATGGAGAAGGAAAAGCCAGCGGCAGTGTGCAGATAAAGCTTCCGGAAAATACACAGTCCGGAGAATACATGGTACGTCTTGTGCTTAATGATGATACGGGAAATGCTGTTGGATCGAATTTAACACATAATGCGTTTACGTATGTTAATCCGAATACACCTCAGGCGGTAACCGGATTTACCATGACACCGGGAGGCGACGGTCAGTTCTTGATGAAATGGGATGCTTCCGGTGATACTGAAGAGTATTTTGTTACACTGTTAGACGAAGAGGGCAACGCTGTGGAAGGTGTCACAGGCATGACCACGACGGACCATGAGATCTATTTTGGCTATACGGCTGAGGAAGCGGAATATCTGCAGGATGGTGAAGGTCATTATGTCACAGATGCAAATGGAGAACGTATCATCAGTGGCTCAAAGAAGGTAGGTGTTATACCCGGGAAAAAATACATAGGTGTGGTCTCTGCAAGCAAAACGGTGAACGGAACCACGTTCGTTTCAGAAGTGGCGAAGACAGAACCGGTGTTATTACCGGAGGCGAACCCGGCCAAGCTTACGTATACAGTAAATGGAAAATCTCTGACAGCAGCCGCAAAAACCTCGGATGACAGCCGGGATGCAGCGCAGACGCAGGTGGATGATGCCTTTACCGGTCAGACAAATACTTCGGAGATTCAGCTGTCGATTACTGCAGATCAGGATATCAGCTATCTTCTGGATGTAGACGGAGAGTATCTTACGGATGCATCAGGCGCAATCCTTGATCATAGTCTGAATGCGGGTGAAACGAGAGTTCATACGTTTACCCTTGCCGACGGCGGCAGCAACATTGGCATATGCGCGATCAATGGACAGGGAGATTATACGCAGAATACCGTGACGGTAGAAGTCGATACGACGCCTCCGGAGCTGATGCTGGATAATGTGGTGGTGCAGAGCCGGGATAACCGGTATACCATTACGGGTACTGCGGAAAACAACAGTGCTGTAACCATAAACGGGCAGACAGTACCGGTGACAAACGGACGGTTTGAGTATTCAGGTACAGGTAATGGCAATACGCAGCAGATCACGGTAAGCGCACAGGATCGGGCAGGAAATACAACCAGTCAGCTGTGTGAGATAATTCCCGGGGAATTAAGTGGTCTGACCGGGCTTTCCATTGCGGTCGATGGCATGATCGTGGACGCAGATACACAGAAGGAAACCATGTATGCGGGTAATCAGGCCGAACTGAGTTACTATGGTGTCATGACAAATGGCAATACGATTACATTGGACAGCAGTAAGATTGAGTGTTCTGTACTGATGGGAGATGGTGCTGTTACCCTGGAAGAAAATACACTTACTGCGGTAAATGCCGGAGATGCGGTAGTTATGGCAAGTTATCCGCTGACGGACAGCTATTCATTGGAACAGACATTGATGGTATCTGTGGCGCAGCAGCCTATAACACCGGCACAGATCCAGGTATCTGATCTGGTGATAGATGAGAATGCTGACGTAGGCAGCACTGTTGCGAATATCAGTATTCCGGGAGCACCCGAAGATCTGACTGTCGAGTGGAGTATTTCGGAAAATGACTATCTGGAGGTTAACGGACAGTTCCTTGTATTAAAGAAGCGTCCTGACGCCGCTTTTTCCGTCGAAATCTCGGGACGGGGAACTTATCATGATAGTACCGGAACGTTAAGAGAGTATGAGGTTTCTGATCGATTTACCTTTGATCTGCTGGTAAAAGCAGTGACTATTGCTGAATTAAATGATATTTCTACAGATTATGGAACCACCTTTGATCAGCTGAAACTGCCGGATCACGTACAAGTGACCCTGAATAACGGTGAGACAGTGGATATGCAGGTACAGTGGACAAAAGGTGCGTTTAATGAAAAACTTACCGGGCATTGTACGGTATACGGTGATCTGGTTCTTCCGGAAGGTGTTCGTAATCCCGATGAGCTCAGGGCAAGGCAGACGATCAATGTGCAGAAGCTGGGCACGAATACAGCGGCCAAAGATATGACCTGTACGTATGGTGGGGATGCTATTGATGTGTCAGCACTGTTTACGATTGATCCCAATGCCGGCGAGGCAGCTTATACATTGATCGGCGGCAGCGGAGAAGGTGTATTGGAAGGTTCCCGGTTGACCGTGACCAAAGCGGGAGACTTTAAGATACGTCTGAAGACAGAAGCAACAGCAAGTTATCAAGAAACAGAAGTAACAGCTGTGCTGACCGTAAATAAAGGTAAACGTGATAAACCGGCAGGGATTGTTTCTTCCAATACACAGACAACGGTCACGACTGACGGTACGATCGCAGGTGTTACAGAAGAAATGGAATACAGCAGTGACAGTGGCTATCACTGGACACCTGTACAGGGAAGCACGATCACCGGATTAAAGAGCGGATATTATCAGGTTCGCTATGCAGAGAACGATCTCTGGATGGTGAGTGAAAGTACAGAAGTTCGGATTACAGCTACGGGGAAAGCAGCACAACAGCCGATCGAACTTTCTATGACTGATAATGCCGTATATGGTGACGAACCTCTGAACATATTGGCCAGTGGAGGCAGTGGTCAGGGAGATATTACGTTTACAAGCAGTGATCCGTCGGTAGTAGCGGTTGAAGATGGCAAAGCCGTGATCAAAAAAGTGGGAACTGCGGTTATCACGGCAACAAAAGCAGAAGATGACGTGTACAATGCTTCAAGCGACTCGCAGAAAGTGACAGTTGTTCCTAAAGTTCTGGAGTTGGAGTGGAAAGGATATCAGGACAGAACATATGACGGTACAGCATCTGCTGTCGCTACATATGCGGTAAATCTGGTGGGCGAAGATAAGTGTGAGATTCGCCTGCAGGGAAATACAGCCATTAATGCAGGTGAATATACAGCAGCAGCAGTAGAGGCCACAAATCATAACTACATACTGCCGGAAAACGCAAAACGGACATATCGTATCTTACCGGCATCTGTCCAGATCCAGTGGGAAGAAGTGCCGAAACTTGTGTATACGGGAAAAGATCTTATGGATCAGTTATCCGCGTCGTGGACAGACAGTAAAGGCACAAGACACGAAGCCGTACTGCGGACAAAAGAAAAGGTACCGCTGCTTCATGCAGGAACATACACCGTACTTGCGTCCACGGGAGACAGTAATTATCAGGCAGAAGCAGATGCGGCCATGGATATTACAGTTAATCGAGCAGAGCCAGTTGTCCGTCTTACCGTTTCGGCCGAAGAAGAGACAGGAGTATGGGCTAATATCAAAAAGCTTTTCCATGTTGAGTCGGGCCAGAAACTTCGTCTGACGGCAACCGTTACCGGTGTGGATGAAACAGCACAGACAGGGCAGGTTGATTTCTATATCAATGATGTTCTGGAACAAAGCGTGCAGTTGAAAAATGGACAGGCATCCATTTCTGCAAAGAACCTTCAGCTGGGTGAATCTGTTATTTATGCAGTATTCACTCCGGACGAAAACTCTACAGATCATAATGGAGGACAATCGGAAAAACAGGTATGTCAGATTGAAAAAACTATTCCGGCACCTCCTGAGACAAGGGCCTATGTAACCGATTCCATGGTATGGGTAAAACCATTGCCCGAAGAAGATGTCAAGCTATACGGTGAGACCCAGTATCGTATTGATCAGGGTCCATGGCAGTCAGATCATCAGTTTACCGGTTTGCAGGCAGCGAGAACGTATACGGTGCAGGCGAGATATGGCGGAAACGATGCTTTCTCACCATCAGTGGCACAGACAATGGAGGTTACCACAACCTATGAGCTGATCATTCCGGATGAAATAAACAGAGAAGAGGATACGGCCCAGATTTCTGTCAGTGAAAATATTTCTCTGGAGAATCGCGAGGTGCGCATCAGAATTACAGAGATCGGAGCAGAAAAACAGAATGATGGTTCTGTGGATGATGAGTCTGGTCAGATGATGGTAATCTCTTCTTCCACACCGGAAAAAAAGAAATCATTCTCTCTTGCTGAGTTTTTTGAGACCAGCGAAAAGGAAGAGGATAAGCCTTTGCGATTGCTGTTTAATGCCAGAATGGTGGAAAACTAAGAGCCATAAGATGAGCCGTTAGGAGAATAAAGTATGATAAAAAGAAAACAGAGTATCATATTTGTGGTATTGATGCTGGGTCTGCTGACAATGGTTGGCGTTATTGGCGTGGTAAAGACAGGGGAGAAAAAAACTCCCCTGCCTCTTGAAGAAAATGCCGTTGATCTGCCGGAAGCCTCTTTGCCGGAAGGCTCCGGACAGAAGCAGAATGAGACATCTGCTCAGGGGAGCATTGCTGTGCCGGGAACAGAGAAGATGATATTTAAAGCCGACCAGAAAAAACAGGAAGTCAATTTATATAATCCAGGTAAGAATAACTGTTATTTTAGGATCAGCATCCTGCTGGAGGATGAGACGCTGCTGTTTCAGTCCGGTCTGATTTCTCCGGGAAAAGGGTTATACGATATAGAAATAAAGAAAGCTCTGCCGGAAGGAGAATACCCGAATTCTATCCTGAGATATGAGTGTTTTAGCGAGGATGAGCAATTAACACCGCTGCATCGTGCGGAAATAGTTTTTACTATTCAGAGTAATCCGTGAGATACGAGTCATTTATTTGGATGGATAGAAGGCAGGCGAGAAGAATGCGTGCAAAATGGAAAGGATGTCTTCTTATATTGCTGTTATTCATACTTTCAGGCTGTGGAATCACTGACTCAGACAAATCTGCGGCTGTACGGGTCGCGGTATTGGATTCCGGAATCAGTCCGGAGAAATCGCTTCCAATTGATGAGGGGTGGAATTATCTTGATGAATCCATACATACAGACGATGATATCGGTCATGGCACACGGATCGCAGAGGTGATTTGTCAATATGCTCCTGAGACGGTGATTGTTCCTCTGAAAATCTCCGGTGACAAGCAGGATACAAAGCCGGAAGAAGTGATCCGGGCAATTTATGACGCAGTAGATACATATGATTGTCGTGTGGTATGTATGGCATTCAGTATTCCGGACAGTGAAGAACTGCAGAATGCGGTGGAGTATGCAGCGAGTAATCAGGTAATTCTGATCAGCGCGGCAGGAAATCTTGGCGAAACATACAAAAAGAACAAGATGCTGTATCCTGCGGCTTATGACAGTGTGATAGGTGTAGGCACTGTAACGGAAAACGGAGAGGCAGCTTCTTACAGTCAGAAAAATGAAAGTGTATTTGTAACGGCACCTGCGAGTTCCCTTGACGGGGAGAGTCAGGGTACGTCTTATGCGGCGGCACGGATCGCAGGTATATGCGCCAGACGAACCTGGGAATCCCCGGAAGAATTTGAGAAGTATCTTATGGACGAAGCGGAGGACCGGGGAGCGTTGGGGTATGATATTGAATATGGATGGGGTGTTTGTGGATTGTCTCCTTGACAGTACTGAACATATATACAGGAGCATATAGTGAAGTAGGATTGCGTGATTATATGTTTGACATGAAATAGAAGTGGTGCTATTATTAGAAATAGAAAAGGTGCTACCGATGACGGTTCGCCTGATTATAATGTGAGGATATAACCGCTCAACTTGTCAGGTTTGGGGCGGTTATTTCTTTTTGGTCTTAATGCCATTAGATCCAATCGAATAGCCAAGACCAAATGAGGTTAAGCAGAGACTAAGCACTGCAATCAAGTCAACGATTGTTAGCATAAGCTGAGCCCTCCTTTCCATTAGAATTCTCAAATGAGAGAGTAATCTATGTAATCGGAGCTATAAACTCTCCGCAAAAAGCGAACCGCCATACACACGCCAACGTGTGGTAGCACCTTAGGCATAATGCCCTAATTCATTATAGCAAACATAGTGTTGGCTATCAACCGAAAAGATATTAATACAATAAAAAATATACGCAGAAAAAGACCGGACATGTATCAAACACATCCGGTCTTTTTCTCTAGATAATATTCATGACGAAGTCAGTCAAAAACAACACCTTACTTAAACTGGTTTAAGTCCCTGTTATAGTGGTAACCGATCGTTCCCAGTTTCTCCTCAATCTCACTCTGGCTTACATCCAGGCGGTCGCAGAGATCTTCCAGATCCTTATAATTGTCTCTAAGCTGCGTATTGATGTAACTTAAAAGCATAACGGGGTCGTTGGGGATCATTCTACTACTTCTCCTTTCAGCACTTCTTTGGTGTGGGCTGTCAGTCTGCCGTTTTCCAGATCAATGACGATGATATCGCCGGTATGGATGTTTCCGGCCAGGATCATGCGGGCTGTCAGTGTTTCCACATGGGTCTGCAGATAACGGCGAAGCGGTCTCGCACCGTAGGTCGGATCGTAACCATTATCGATGACATAGGTCTTGGCGGCGGGCGTCAGCTCTACGGTGAATTCCTGCGGAGCCAGAAGCTCATTGAGCTTGTCAAGCTGCAGATCCACGATAAAGCCTATATCTTCTTTGGTCAGCGGCTTGAACATGATGGTCTCATCGAGACGGTTCAGAAACTCCGGACGGAAGTGAGCGCGAAGCTCTGCATTGACTGCGTTGGCAGCCTCCGGCAGGATATGTCCGTCATCGGAAATACCGTCCAGCAGATAGGAAGAACCGATATTCGAAGTCATGATCAGAATCGTATTCTTAAAGTCCACGGTACGACCCTGAGAATCCGTAATACGACCGTCATCCAGGACCTGCAGCAGCACATTGAATACATCCGGATGAGCCTTTTCAATCTCATCGAACAGAACTACGGAATACGGTTTGCGGCGTACGGCTTCGGTCAGCTGGCCGCCTTCCTCATAGCCTACATATCCGGGCGGTGCACCGATCAGACGGGAGACGGAGTATTTCTCCATGTACTCACTCATATCGATACGCACCATATTGTTTTCATCGTCAAACAGGAATTCTGCCAATGCCTTGGCCAGCTCTGTTTTACCTACACCGGTGGGGCCAAGGAACAGGAAGGAACCGATAGGACGGTTCGGATCCTTGACACCGGCTTTGGAGCGGATGATGGCATCTGTAACCCGCTGTACGGCTTCATCCTGACCAATCAGGCGTTTGTGCAGCAGTTCATCCAGATGGAGTGTCTTTTCACGCTCACCCTCGGTTAAACGGGTCACCGGGATGCCGGTCCAGCGGGAGATGATGCGGGCGATCTCATCGTCGTCTACACTCTCGTGTACCAGGCTCATATCTTTTTCGCGTACATTTTTCTCCTCAATTTCCAACTGCTGCTCCAGCTTCGGCAGCTCACCGTACTGCAGACGGGCAGCCTCCTCCAGATTATACTCGCGCTGGGCTTTCTCTATCTGTTTATGGATATCTTCGATCTGCTCGCGCAGCTTCGAAAGATTATCCACGTTCTTTTTCTCATTCTGCCACTGGGCGGTGCGGGAATTCAGATCATCCTTGAGCTCTGCCAGCTCCTTCTGCAAAGCATCCAGACGTTCACGGCTCAGATTGTCCGTTTCTTTTTTCAGCGCTTCTTCCTCAATCTCCATCTGCAAAACCTTACGGCGCAGCTCATCCAGCTCTGCCGGCATGGAATCCATCTCGGTCTTGATCAGGGCACAGGCCTCGTCCACCAGGTCGATGGCTTTGTCCGGCAGGAAACGGTCGGAAATATAGCGCTTGGAAAGGGTAGCGGCGGCTACCAGGGCGTTATCGGTGATCTTGACACCGTGGAATACTTCGTAGCGGTCCTTCAGACCACGAAGAATGGAGATGGTATCCTCCACTGTGGGTTCATCGATCATGACCGGCTGGAAACGACGTTCCAGAGCAGCATCTTTCTCAATGTACTGTCTGTACTCATCCAGAGTGGTGGCACCGATACAGTGCAGTTCGCCTCTGGCCAGCATGGGCTTTAACATATTGCCGGCGTCCATGGCACCGTCTGTCTTACCTGCGCCTACGATCAGGTGCAGCTCATCGATAAACAGGATGATCTGTCCTTCACTTTTCTTGACTTCCTCCAGAACGGCTTTCAGACGTTCCTCAAATTCGCCCCGGTATTTGGCCCCGGCTACGAGGGCACCCATATCCAGGGAGAAGACCTTTTTATCCTTTAATGCTTCCGGCACATCGCCCCGCACAATACGCTGGGCCAGACCCTCTACAGCGGCGGTCTTACCTACGCCGGGTTCACCGATCAGTACAGGATTGTTCTTTCTCTTGCGGGAAAGGATCTGGATGATGTTTCGGATCTCGGCGTCACGGCCGATGACGGGATCGAGCTTCTGAGCCCGGGCTTTTTCTACCAGATCTTCACCGTACTTATTCAGTGTGTCGTAGGTCACCTCCGGATTATCCGTGGTTACCCGCTGATTGCCCCGGACAGTGCTTAATGCTTTCAGAAAGCGTTCCCGGTCGATGCCGTATTCCTTCCAGATCTTGTTCATGGACGGGCTGGGATGCTTCAGCATGGACAGAAACAGGTGCTCTACGGATACATATTCGTCACCCATGGCCTTTGCCTCATCCTCCGCATTGATCAACGCTTCATTCAGATATTTACCGATATACTGCTGGCCGCCGGAAACCTTTACTCTGGCATTTAACGCCTGGTCCAGACGGTCTGTAAAATGCTCGGTATTGATTTCCATCTTTTCGATCAGCTTCAGGATCAGAGAATCTTCCTGATGAATAAGATTGTACAAAAGATGCTCCTGTTCGATCTCCTGATTGCCAAAGTCGTAAGCTGTTTTTTCCAGCTCCTGCACGGCCTGGAGAGATTTTTGCGTAAATTTACTTATATTCATATGATCGCCTCCTTTTTCAGGCAAACTATTAAATCTGCATTTGTTCTATAACCAATATAACACAGAAAAACAAAAAAGCAAGTATTATTTTCAAAAAGTTGAAAAATAAGATTATAAATATTTTAGATTTAAAGCAGCAGTTTCCTTGCAATACAGATACAAAAACGGTAAAATGTCTTATTAGAAACCGGCGCGTATTCAGCGGTCGGATTTATACGAGACGTGGAGGGAACGGACAATGAACGAAATGTACGAAGAAATTCTGGTGTCGGCAAAGGATGACGGGAAAAGCCGTGTTTTGTCGATCCTTCTTTTTGTGATCGGTGTGATCGGCCTGGCCGGAGGAATGTGGATCCATGTGGCATTGCTGTTGGTTGGTATCGCTGCTTTTGTCGGGGGCTATATTATGGGAACCCGGGTGCATCGGGAGTTTGAATATGCCTATACCAGCGGACAGATCGATATTGATGTAATCTATAACAAGACCAAGAGAAAAAATATTGCAGTCTATGACAGTGAGCAGCTTCTGTGCCTGGCACCAAAGGGTTCTGCGGCGCTGGATAATTATCCGAAAGATATCACCGTAATGGATTATACATCGGGCAAAGAGAATGTACCCTATTATGTGGCAATATATAAGACTGAAAAAGGCCAGGTGGCGCTGCATCTGGAGCTTCCGGCAACTGTTGTCAACAATATGCGGATGCAGAAGCCGAGATGTGTATTTATGAATTAACGTAACTGTTCAGAACAGGCCGAATCACCTGTTGATGAGGTCGTAAGAACATAATTCAGGTGCGAGCAAACCCCATCGGCGCAGCAGATTTTACTTTATTTTAGGCTTGACACTTGAGCTTTCATTTCTATATAATGAGGAAACGAAAGGCAATGAAGGGAACAAGTAATTCTGCCCCGTGTCCGACAGAAAGCAGCCGGTTGATGAGAGGCGTTAGGGTCACAGCAGGATGAATACCTCCCGGAGCTTCGCACCGAACCGTGATCAGTAGGCTGCGACGGAAGAACCTCCGTTATACGGGTCAGAGTATGGATGTACTCTATGAGGCAGGGATCGTGAGAGACCTGTGAATAAAGGTGGTAACACGGGATATCAGCCCGTCCTTTAGTTTTTTAGAACAAAAGGACCGGGCTTTTTTATATGTAAAAAAGACCGGATCCAGAACAGTCCCGCTGCAGGGAAAAAAGGAGGAACAAAATGCAGATTTATGAAGAATTACAGGCCAGAGGTCTCATCGCTCAGGTAACAGACGAGGATGTGGTACGTAATCTGGTTAACGAAGGAAAAGCAGTATTTTACATTGGATTTGATCCGACAGCAGACAGCCTTCATGTAGGACATTTCATGGCACTGTGTCTGATGAAACGTCTCCAGATGGCAGGAAACAAACCCATCGCTTTGATTGGCGGCGGTACCGGTATGGTGGGCGATCCCTCCGGAAAGACCGATATGCGTAAGATGCTGACAAAAGAACAGATCGAGCACAATTGCCAGTGCTTCAAAAAGCAGATGGAGAAGTTTATCGATTTCTCTGACGGTAAGGCGCTGATGGTAAACAATGCAGACTGGCTGCTGGATCTGAACTACGTGGATTTCCTGCGTGAGATCGGACCGCATTTCTCCGTAAACCGTATGCTGAGTGCAGAGTGCTACAAGCAGCGTATGGAGAGAGGTTTAAGCTTCCTGGAGTTTAACTATATGATCATGCAGAGCTACGATTTCTATGAGCTTTTCCTGCGTTACGGCTGCAACCTGCAGTTCGGCGGCGACGACCAGTGGAGCAATATGCTGGGAGGTACGGAACTGATCCGCCGTAAGCTGGGTAAAGATGCTTCAGCCATGACGATCAACCTGCTTCTGAACTCTGAAGGAAAGAAGATGGGAAAAACAGAGAAGGGCGCTGTATGGCTGGATCCGGAGAAGACATCTCCGTTTGAGTTCTACCAGTACTGGAGAAATGTGGCTGATGCGGATGTACTGAAATGTATCCGTATGCTGACCTTCCTGCCGCTGGAAGAGATCGATAAGATGAATGACTGGGAAGGCAGCCAGCTGAATACAGCCAAAGAGATTCTGGCCTTTGAACTGACCAAGCTGGTACACGGCGAGGAAGAAGCCACAAAGGCACAGCATGCAGCAAAAGCACTGTTTACTTCCGGCGATGCCGAGCATATGCCTACAGCAGAACTTTCTGAGACTGATTTTAAGGACGGAGTTATCGATATAATCACTCTGGTACATCTGTCCGGTCTGTGTGCAACCCGCTCCGAGGCCAGAAGAAATATCCAGCAGGGCGGTGTGTCCGTGGACGGCGAGCTGGTGAAGGATATTGCCAGAACCTATCCGATTGACGCTTTCAAGGACGGCCTGGTGGTTAAGAGAGGTAAGAAGAATTTCCGTAAGGTGACGGTGAAATAATTCAGAGAATTATTAGCGAAAATTAACCATATAAAGAGGGTTCAATATAGGGATAACCTAAAACAAGATTTTTTGACTGCCACTCTTCGAGAGGGGGCAACAGAAAGACCACACAACAAGATACAATGTCTGCTGTGTGGTCTTTTACGTGCAATAGTGACTTGAACGGAGAGAAAGTCTGGGATCCATACAGATAGGCTCATCTTTGTTGTATCAGGCTAGTTCCGTTTTTTGACCATTGTCGTTTCCTCTGTTCGTTCTTTTTCCCGGCAATTTGCCCGACTGCGTGGCAAGTTTCTTTTCCTGTGATTTTACCCGTCGTTCCAGCTTCTTGATATCCTCAGCTGGCGGGAGATTTTCTGGTTTGATTCCACGCTGTCCCAACATCTCCCGGACAGAGAGGTTATTCTGCACATGTTCACCGGTGATGGCATGTTCGCCCTGTAAATCCTTTTCTTCCACATTATAGTTGGTCATTTCGGTCGCCAGATTTTTGGCGGCAATGGTCAATGTTGGCAAAAAATCCGCAAGGGGACGTGTGTCCTTGACTCCAAGACGATCCTTCATTTCCTGCGTGGTATATCCACCGAAGAGCGCACGATCACCTTTGGAACGGATGCGGCCAAAACCGGCATCATCTACCCCTCGCTCATATCCAAGTAGAGGCATCAACTCACGGGCATACCAGAATTCGATATGTGAGCTTTCATCGCTATGTATCACAAGATCAAACTGCTCTTTAATCTGGCTGACTCTCTTTTTATCCATTACATTTCCTCCGTATTATTTGGAATAAACTCCAGAACATTGTCCACTCCGCAGCCCATCATGCGGTAGATTTTTTTAATCGTTTCCAGCTTAAATAGCCGATTTATTTCATTTGCATAATTATATTGCTGTCTCTTATACACATCTCCGAGCCAACGAGACCGTACTAGATCTCGTA
>CALZOU010000006.1 GCA_945827805.1 uncultured Lachnospiraceae bacterium | reverse complement strand
ACACAAGGAGTATCGTCGGCAGCGTCAGATGTGTATAAGAGACAGATCCTGCCGTATCTGTACTATCCGTATTTATTACTGGTAAGTTCCCTGATCTGGATCTTCGTGATCCCATCTAAAAACAGATAATATTGTTCAATGCAGTGTTTAACGCAATGTAGATACTAACAGTAAAAACCAAACACAAGACGAAAACCAAGGATAGCAAACAACGAAGTGCATTTGCTATCCTTTTTCAAGAAAAAACCATCATCTATAATCTATACGATAACTCCAACCCTGCCACCCACGCTCTGCCGTACCTCAACCCGGAGTGAGCAAAAGGGCGGTGTCGGCCCCCGGCGGATAAATATTCTTTGCAAGCGACTTAACGAGCACGACTCCGAGACTACAGGCTCGGAGTGAGCGCAGTGGAGCGCAGAAAAGAATATTTATCCGCCGGGGGCCGACACCGCCCTTTTGCGAACGTATTTTTAAAAATAATTATTTCTTATTAATAATCTGATCCCGAATCATATCCACAAACTCATCCAGTCCCACAGTAGTAGTATTCTGCTCACCATGCAGACGGAAAGAAACCGTTCTGTCATTTCTCTCATTCTTACCCAGAACCAGCAGATACGGCACCTTGTGCAGCTGACCCTCACGCATACGATACCCCAGCTTCTCCGAACGGTCATCCAGCTCAACACGTACCTGAGCCTCATCCAGAAGTTCATATACCTCCTGAGAGTAAGCGGACAATTCCTCATCATCATTCTTCACCGGCAGGATCCTTGCCTGAACCGGAGCCAGCCATACCGGCAGATTACCCTTTGTTTCCTCCAGAATATACGCCATGAAACGATCCAGAGAACCAAGAATAGCTCTGTGCAGAACCACCGGAGTCTTCTTCTCGCCATCTCTGTCGATATAGGTCAGATTGAATTTAGCCGGCAGACAGAAGTCCAGCTGGCAGGTAGACAGCGTATATTCATTACCTACGGCCGGTTTTACGTTAACATCCAGCTTCGGCCCATAGAAAGCAGCCTCGCCGATCTCCTCTGTGTATTCGATGCCGATCTCATTCAGAACCTCACGCAAAGCGTTCTCTGCATTGTTCCACATCTCATCATCATCGTGATATTTTACCTTATCCTCCGGATCACGCAGAGACAGTACACAGCGATAATCCGTGATATTGAAATCTTTGTAGGTATCAAAGATCAGGTCCACTACCTTGGAAAATTCATCCTTGATCTGCTCCGGTGTTACGAACAGGTGAGCATCGTTCTGGCAGAAGTGACGGCCTCTCTCGATGCCCTTTAATGTACCGCTGGCTTCAAAACGGAAGTCATGGGCAATCTCACCGATACGGATGGGCAGATCCTTGTAGGAATGCATACGGTTAGCATAGATCATCATATGGTGCGGGCAGTTCATCGGACGAAGAACGAAGGATTCTCCCTCAACTTCCATAGCCGGGAACATATTTTCCTTGTAATGATCCCAGTGTCCGGAAGTTTTGTACAGATTTACGGTGCCGACGCAGGGCGTCATGACATGTTTATAACCCAGTTTGCGTTCTTTGGCTTTGATGTAGTTCTCCAGCTCCTGCCATACCACATAACCCTTGGGCAGGAACATGGGCAGACCGCGTCCGATCAGGTCATCAGTCATGAACAGCTGCATATCTTTACCGATCTTTCTGTGGTCGCGTTCTTTAGCTTCCTCCAGAAGCTTCAGATGTTCTTCCAGCTCTTCGGGAGTGGGGAAGCACACACCGTAGATACGCTGCAGTACATGGTTGTTAGCATCGCCCTTCCAGTATACGCCGGAATGTTTTACCAGCTTAAAGTTGCGGCAGAGCTTCACATTATCCACGTGAGGTCCGCGGCAAAGATCTGTGAAGTCGCCCTGATCATAAACAGTGATCTCACCATCTTCCAGGTTGCTGATCAGATCCAGCTTGTACATATCGTCTTTGAACAGCTCCATAGCCTCTGCTTTGGAAATCTCGCGGCGGATGATCTTTTTACCGCTCTTGGCGACCTTCTTCATTTCTTTTTCGATAGCCGGGATATCTTCATCACGGATAACATCATCACCGAGATCGATATCGTAGTAAAATCCCTCGGCTACTACCGGCCCTACCCAGAATTTTGCCTGGGGATACAGATGTTTGACAGCCTGTGCCATCAGATGGGCGCAGGAATGGTTCAGGGTGTTCAGACTTTCATCATTCTTGAAATTTACCATTGTTCTCTTCTCCTATTATAAATATATAAAATAAAAAAGCACCCACGGATAATTTTATCCAAGGGTGCAAATGCACGGTTCCACCTTTTGTTTCACTCATGGCCTGTAACGTAAGCCGCACGGCAGCGCTTAAGAGAAGGTCCCGTTCGCGCGCAACTCAGGAGTGGTTTTCATGCAAAGCATTCACAGACAGCTTCCAGCCGTGGCCGTCCTCTCTGGGTGAGTACTGTTGCACTACTCGTTCCGTCATCGTTATTTTCATATCTCTTGCATCATAGCACATCATCAGAAAGGATGCAAGCCGGGAATTATTAAAAGATTACTGTTTACTGGCTTGCCAGTGAACAGTAAAAGTGTACAAAAGGTATGAAAAAAATATAGAATATCTGTACGAATTGACAGATGCGATGGTGCATGTTAGAATACATTGTATTGGGAAAAAGGTTTTACAACAAAATTTGAAAAGGAGAACTGATCATGATTCAAGTAGCAGAACTGATTTACATCGTACCGGAAAAGAGAGAAGCTGTACTGCAGCAGTTCCTGAATCCGTCCGTAGAGGAGCAGAGGGTTGCCTGGACCTATGGTATTCGCAACAAATGCTTCTACAGAATGAACGAGATGATTCTGGAGACCTTTGATTATGTCGGCAAGGATTTCCACAAAGATATGCAGGAGTATACCGCACATCCGCTGATCGCTCCCACACTGGTTTCCAAGAGAAGAAGAGATGTACCGGTGACAGAGCTTGGCCGCACCAACTGGTGGGCACCCGTAAAAGTAGCCGGACGTATCCTCATGGAAAGTCCGATGCCGGATGACGATGATGAGGCACCGCTTACAGAAATGTACAGATCTATGGTTAATGGTCATATGGTGGAAGCTGTTTCCGAAAAGGATTTCAGCTTTGACGAGGATGACTGGAGCGAATCTATTCATCTTTGATGCCAAACTACATAATAATGAAGAAAGGGCTGCCGTGGGGCAGTCCTTTCTTTATGAAAATACTGTTCTATCAAAGGAAAAATATTGCTATTACAAAAAGAATCATAGTATAATAAAAAAGATTATGAGCAAAAGTAAATAGTAAAGATTAGCAGGAATGGAGAACTGAATGGAGCAGTTAGTCATAAAAAAATTGTTGGAAGAACGACTGGCACCGGATTCAGTCTGTACAGATGAGTTGATGAGCAGACATACTACATTTCGTATCGGCGGACCGGCCAGTGTGTTTGTTACACCAAAGAGTGAAAAGGATCTGGTGACGGCAATTGAAATCTGCCGCAGCCAGGGTGCACCATATTTTATCCTGGGTAACGGAAGCAATCTTCTTGTCAGTGATCAGGGCTATGATGGTGTTGTAGTGCATATCGGATCTGATCTGCGGGATATCTCTGTAGAAGGGACAGAGATCACAGCAAAGACAGGCGCCATGCTGTCACAGGTGGCTCACGCAGCACTTGCACATGGATTGACAGGTATGGAGTTTGCAGCGGGAATCCCGGGAAGTCTGGGGGGCGCCTGTATGATGAATGCAGGAGCCTATGGCGGTGAGATGAGTCAGATCCTTGTGGGTGTACGGGCTCTGGATGATAAGGGACAGATCGTGGAACTGGCGGCCGATCAGCTGGAGCTGGGATATCGGCACAGCATTATGATGGAGAAACAGTACGTAGTACTGGGAGCCAGGATCCATCTTGAAAAGGGAGATCCTGAGAAAATTCAGGCACAGATGGATGACCTGAAAGAAAAAAGAATCGCTAAGCAGCCACTGGAGTATCCAAGTGCAGGCAGTACATTTAAACGACCGGAAGGTGCATTTGCCGGTAAATTGATCATGGATGCAGGACTTCGAGGTTTTCGGATAGGTGATGCCATGGTGTCAGAGAAGCATTGCGGTTTTGTAGTCAATGCCGGAAAGGCTACCGCAGAGGATGTGTGCGGAGTGATCTCCCATGTGCAGCAGGTTGTTATGGAAAAGTATGGAAAAGAGCTGGAACCGGAGATTCGTTTCCTTGGATTTGACAGATAGAAGGTGCAGGTATGAGATTTATTATTGTAACCGGTATGTCCGGCGCCGGAAAATCTACGACGTTGAAGATGCTGGAAGATATGGGTTTTTTTTGCGTGGATAATCTGCCGGTTCCGCTTTTGGGGCGTTTCGCAGAGTTTGTGCAGCAAAATAAGGTGACCGGCGATTTTTCTCAGGTGGCACTGGGAATGGATGTGCGCAGCCATAAATCTTTTGAACAGCTGGGGAAAGCGCTGGGCGAGCTGGATGCCCTGGATATCAAGTGCGAGATCCTGTTTCTGGAGGCATCGGATGAGGTACTGACAAAACGTTATAAAGAAACACGAAGAAAACATCCTTTGGTAGGAAACGGTCGTGTGCAGCCGGGAATCCATCTCGAAAGGGAAATGCTTAGGGATATTAAGCTGCGATCAGATTATGTGCTGGATACCACTCATTTACTGACCAGAGAACTGAAAATAGAGCTGGAGAAAATCTTTGTCAGTGGACAGAAGTTTAACAGTCTTATGGTTTCTGTGGTTTCCTTTGGTTTTAAATACGGTATCCCGGAAGATGCAGATCTGGTATTTGATGTGCGTTTTCTTCCGAATCCCTACTATTTTGAGGAGCTTCGTCCCCTGACAGGCAACGATGCGCCGGTCAGCGATTATGTAATGAAACACGAGCAGGCCCAGATGTTTCTGGATAAGCTGACTGATCTTTTACAGTTTCTGATTCCAAATTATATAGATG
Source organism: uncultured Lachnospiraceae bacterium (assembly GCA_945827805.1). Classification (GTDB taxonomy): domain Bacteria; phylum Bacillota; class Clostridia; order Lachnospirales; family Lachnospiraceae; genus UBA11957. The sequence goes on along the minus strand of CALZOU010000006.1, from coordinate 39,736 downwards.
AGGGCAAGCATCAGCTGGTAATTGCTGTGGGCTGTACGGGAGGCAAGCATCGCTCTGTGACGCTGGCAAACCATCTGTATCAGCGCCTTACCCGGATGGAGACCATCGGGCTTCGCCTGGAACACAGAGATATTGAGAAGGATGCCATCGTAAAAGCACACTGAAAGGATACAGAGCATGTCTTTTTCCGGTGAAATAAAAGAAGAACTTTCAAAAATCACAGACAGCAGCCGACATTGCCGTCTGGCTGAACTGGCGGCGATCATTTCCGGATGTGGACAGATCATGATCGACGAGGATGACCGGTATGAGCTGGAGGTACGCACGGAGAATGTGTGCCTCGCCAGAAAATACTATTCGCTGGTAAAAAAACTGTTTGGTATTCAGGCGGCAGTCATTCTCAGAAAAAACGAATATCTTACAAAGGCATCCACCTATCATCTGGTGGTGGATGATCATGAAGATGCTGTACATATTCTGGATGCAGTGTGTGTGCTGGATGAAGATGGATTTGTGAGAGAAGAGGTAGAGTACAGCCAGCTGGCGCTTTTGAAAAAGGATTGCTGCAGGCGTGCCTATATCCGTGGGGCTTTTCTTGCCAGCGGATCTGTCAGTGATCCTCAGAAATCCTATCATCTGGAGATTGTCTGTCAGCAAAAAGAGCGGGCACAGGTGCTCAAACAGGTGCTGAATGAGCTGGGGATGGATGCACGTATTGTGACGAGAAAGAAAAATGATGTGGTTTACCTTAAAGAGGGGGAACAGATCGCTTCTTTTCTGGGCAGTATTGGTGCTACCAGGCATCTGTTTGCCATGGAAAATGTACTGATTCTGAAAGAAATGCGCAATAATCTGAATCGGCAGGTAAATTGTGAGACCGCAAATTTAAACAAAACGGTTTCGGCCGCTGTGCGTCAGATCGAGGATATACGCTATATTGAGGCATGCGGAGAATTAAAAAATCTCCCTCAGAATCTTCGGGAAATTGCGGAGATTCGCTTGGAATATCCGGATGTTTCACTGAAGGAGCTGGGGGAGCTGTTAAATCCGCCTGTGGGAAAATCCGGTGTCAATCACCGGCTTAGAAAACTGGGGGAGATCGCAGAGAAACTGCGGGCTGCCCATCAGATATAATCGGGACTGACGCGGAACCAGTAGGTATACAGCTGGGTAAAACCGATCTGTTCGTATAATTTGCGTGCGGGAGTGTTGCCCTGTACGACTTGGAGATAGGCTTTGCGGGCGCCCTGCTTTTGCCCCTGAAGAAGCAGATTCTGGCAGATGGCCCGGGCAAAGTGCTGTCTGCGGTAGGCTGGATCCACATGGATGGCATAAATGCCGATATAGTCTCTGTCCAGAATACCAAGCCCGGTGGCCACATAGCGGCCCTCGGCCTCAATATGGGCGGCGATAGTTCGTTTCGGGATGGCACGGTACATGGAAGGAACAATCTGGCGGTGGATTTCGTTTGTCATTTCTTTCAGGTCAAACAGAGAAAAGATCCATTCCGGGCGGATTTTGGGATCGAGCTGAACCGGCACATCAGAAACGGGGCAGATGTTGTCAGGAATCTGCATCGTCATGACTTCTGTGACATGTTCGATCTCATAGTGCCGTTTGTCCAGCATATTGTCAAAATCCGGTATGAGAAAGGGATTGATCTTGAAAATGCAGGGAGTGCCCCAGTCGCGGTAGATGGATTCGCAGTAGGAGATTTTTTCTGCGAGAGGCAGAGTAGACGCTCCAAGCTGTTCCACGCTGTTGGTGCGGTGGGTATAAAAATAAGAAAATCTCAGGATCCAGCTGTCATAGATCTGCATCTGGTGGGATGGCCAGGCATTCAGAGACAGATCCTCGATCAGTTTTATTTCTTTGTCCATAATAATCTCCGAAATAGAGTTTTTACCTATTATAATAGAGTTGCCAATATATGGCAACCGGGAATGCAAGAAACCCCTTAGTTTTAAAAATCTTGCAATGAGTCAGTAATGTGTTATAATGAATGAGGTATCGTATCTGTGAAGTCGCTGAACAGATACAAATGATGTGATACATATATGAAGTTGGTTTTACTTTGGGGAGCAGTATAGCAATAAGGAGTACGGAAATGTCAAAGTTTTTAAAAATAATCGTGAATATTGTTCTGGTCTGTGCCCTTTTGTCGGCAGCAGCATTGCTGGTACCGTCATTGTTGGGTGTGGAGATGAATATTATTGAAAATGACAGAGTGGAAACGAACCTGTCAGTGGGAACGGTAGTGTATGGACAGTCAAAGAGCCTGCAGGACGTTGAATTTGGCGATAACGTGTTTATCGAGGAAACAGACGGTTCCGAATATTTGTATCGTGTAAATGCAGTAGATGCTGAAAATGGTACTGTGGTATTAAAGGATGCAAGAAATGATGCGGCCCAGACTGTAGAGAAAACCCTCTCATCAGTATGTGTGGTATTTGTCACAGTTCCTGTGCTGGGATATCTGGCTGTAGCTGCCGGATCAGTAAAGGGATGGGTAATCATTGGTCTGGCGGCAGTGCTGCTCCTGCTTTTGTTTATCCTTTCGGAAATTTGGAGAAAAGACAAGCTTCAGGAGGAAGAAGAGGATGATGAAGACGGGGATGCAGAGGAAATGGAGCAGGCCCGTGAAGAAAAGAAAAAAATGAAAAAAGAGAAAAAGGCCAGAAAGAAAGCTGCTAAAGAAGCCAGGGATGAGGAAGAAGACGAAGAGTATGAAGCATACCTGAAAAAGAAAGAAGAAAAGAAAGCGGCCAAAAGGGCCAGAAAGGCAGCGAAAAAGGAAGCTAAACATCTGAACGAGGAGCCTACGACAAGAGCTATTGAAGCTGAGCCGGAGCCGGTACAGAATACAGCAGATCTTTTTGAAGCGGCCAGAGCAGAGATTGCTTCTTCCGTGGCAAGTGCCATGGCAGAGGATCAGGATCCTGTTGGGCAGAATAGAACTGCTGCAGAACCGGCAATTAATCCGGAAATGGCTTTAACGCAGGAAGTATCCGGCGCTGCAGCAAATGAACATGAGACACAGACTGCAGGGGATGCCGAAAATGAGATGGCCGTTGCTTCTCAGGAGACGCTGCAGGAAGACTCTCAGCAGATTGTAATCCCCTGCTATAGCGCAGATGAATTGATTCGCAAGGCAATTCTCGCAGGAGATGAGCCTGATATTGTAGAAGACCGCGATCTGGGTCTGACACTTCTCGATTATTCATCTATATTATAAGGAAGAAATGTCCAATAGCCGCACAAGACAGCTGAAACACCTGCGGATTAGGCGGTAAGAGTGCGATGCGAATGTACGGAAAAAAAAACAAAAATATTCAGAAACCCCTTGCCAAGGCGAGGGGTTTCTTGTATAATGCAAACGTTGTGACATGATAGCGATGAAGCGTGAGGTTGCTGTCGAAAGACAGGTTTTCCGTGGAGCGAATGTCAAGTTCAAGATAACTGACGACAAGTCACTGTACAAAACTTACAACGTCCATTGAGAGTATGGAAACAACGTGTGCAGCCTTTTAGGACACACACGGGAAAGTGTACAGTCACCGCTTGTCGCTCGAAAAAGCGAAAAGGAGGCGACTTTTTTTATGGCAAGTCAAGTAATGAGAATCACACTGAAAGCTTATGATCATCAGCTGGTTGATGCATCTGCAGCTAAAATCATCGAAACTGTAAAGAAGAACGGATCTGTAGTGAGTGGTCCGGTACCCCTTCCGACAAAGAAAGAGGTAGTTACAATTCTTCGTGCTGTTCACAAATACAAAGACAGCCGCGAGCAGTTTGAGCAGAGAACTCATAAAAGACTGATCGATATCATCACACCTACACAGAAAACTGTAGATGCGCTGAGCAGACTGGAAATGCCGGCTGGTGTGTACATTGATATCAAAATGAAACAGAAATAATTTTCTGTAAAACAAATTTGGTAACAGTCCTGAAGCTTTAGATATAGAAGTAATGATCCATCATTCCACATATATCTACTGTTCTAGGATGATCGCCAAAAGCGATCCGCTGTAGATTAACAGGAGGTAAAAAAGAATGAAGAAAGCTATCTTAGCTACCAAAGTCGGAATGACTCAAATCTTCAACGAAGACGGAGTGCTTACTCCCGTAACAGTACTGCAGGCTGGTCCTGTTGTTGTTACACAGGTTAAAACTGTTGAGAACGACGGTTATAGCGCAGTACAGGTTGGTTTTGCTGACAAGAGAGAAAAACTGGTCAACAAACCGCTGAAAGGACACTTTGACAAAGCTGGCGTATCCTACAAGAGATACATCAGAGAGTTCAAACTGGAAGATGCAGAAAACTATGCATTGGGCCAGGAAATCAAAGCTGACATCTTTGTCGCTGGTGACAAGATCGATGTGACCGCCATTTCCAAAGGTAAAGGATTACAGGGCGCTATCAAGAGACACGGTCAGAGCAGAGGACCGATGGCTCATGGTTCCAAGTTCCATCGTCATGCAGGTTCCAATGGTTCTTCTTCCGATCCGAGCCGCGTATTCAAAGGCAAAAAGATGCCGGGTCAGATGGGTAACAAGAAAGTAACTGTTCAGAATCTGGAAATCGTAAGAGTAGATGCTGAAAACAATCTGCTTCTGGTTAAGGGCGCTGTACCGGGACCGAAGAAAGCAATGGTAACTATCAAAGAAACCGTTAAGTCCGGTAAGTAAGCTTTACAGGAAAGGAGGACACACAGATGGCAAACGTATCTGTATTTAATATGGAAGGCAATGAAGTTGGAACAATCGAACTGAACGATGCCGTTTTCGGAGTTGAGATCAACGAGAATCTGGTACATCAGGCAGTTGTTCTCCAGCTTGCAAATAATCGTCAGGGTACTCAGAAAGCAAAAACCCGCTCTGAAGTCAGCGGAGGCGGCAGAAAACCCTGGAGACAGAAAGGAACCGGTCATGCAAGACAGGGTTCAACAAGAGCTCCGCAGTGGACAGGCGGCGGCGTAGTATTCGCTCCGGTTCCGAGAGATTACTCTTTCAAGATGAACAAGAAAGAGAAGAGAGCAGCTCTGAAATCTGTTCTGACATCCAGAGTTCAGGAGAACAAGCTCGTTGTTCTTGACGAACTTAAACTGGACGCAGTAAAGACAAAAGATTTTGTAAAAGTAATGAGCAACCTGAAAGTTGAAAACGCTCTGGTTGTAACTGCAGCACAGGACAACAATGTAGTTCTGTCCGCAAGAAATGTTCCGGGCGTTGAGACAAGCGTAGCAGCCAACATCAATGTATACGATGTTCTGAATCACAAGACTCTGGTTGTTACAAAAGACGCTGTAGCATCTATCGAGGAGGTGTTCGCATAATGGCAGATCTGAAATATTATGACGTTATCCTGAAACCGGTCATCACCGAGAAGAGCATGAATCAGATGGCTGAGAAGAAATACACATTCCTGGTACATCCGGAAGCAACAAAGCCGATGATCAAAGAGGCTGTTGAAAAAATGTTCGAAGGAACAAAAGTAAAACGCGTTAACACCTTAAACTGTGACGGCAAGAAAAGACGCCGCGGCATGGTAGTAGGAAAGACAGCAAAGACCAAAAAAGCCATTGTTTTCCTGACAGAGGAGAGCAAGGATATCGAAATCTTCGAGGGTCTTTAATCAGTAAGGATCAGGAAAAAAATCCAAATATCTGATCCGGCAATTACGGCAACGTAAATGAAAGGAGATTAACATGGGAATTAAGACATATAACCCATATACACCTTCCAGAAGAAACATGACCGGTTCTGATTTCGCTGAGATCACAACCAGCAAACCGGAGAAATCTCTGGTAACTTCTCTGAAGAAAACTTCTGGACGTAACAATCAGGGTAAGATCACCGTTAGACATCACGGTGGTGGAAACAGAAGAAAATACAGACTGATCGATTTCAAGAGAAATGCAAAAGACGGAATTCCGGCTGTTGTTAAAACAATTGAATACGATCCGAACAGAACAGCTAACATCGCACTGATCTGCTACGCAGACGGTGAGAAGGCATACATCCTTGCTCCGGAAGGACTGAAAGTTGGTATGAAAGTTATGGCAGGTACTGGCGCTGAGATCAGACCTGGCAACTGTCTGCCGATGTCTGAGATTCCGGTAGGTACCATGATTCACAACATCGAGATGCATCCCGGAAAGGGTGGCCAGATGGTTCGTGCTGCCGGTAATGCTGCACAGCTGATGGCTAAGGAAGGCAAATACGCTACACTGCGTCTGCCCTCCGGCGAGATGAGAATGGTTCCGATCGAGTGCCGTGCAACTGTTGGTGTTGTAGGTAACGGCGAGCACAACCTGATCAACGTAGGTAAAGCTGGTCGTAAACGTCACATGGGTATCCGCCCGACCGTTCGTGGTTCTGTTATGAACCCGAATGACCATCCGCATGGTGGTGGTGAGGGCCGTGCTCCGATCGGCCGTCCGGGTCCGTGCACACCGTGGGGCAAACCTGCAATGGGTCTGAAGACCAGAAATAAACACAAACAGTCCAACAAGTACATCATCAGAAGAAGAGATGGAAGAGCACTGAGCAAATAAGGAGGTAAGAGTATGTCACGTTCATTGAAAAAAGGACCTTTCGCTGATGAGAGCCTGCTGAAGAAAGTAGACGCCATGAATGCGGCTGGTACAAAAAGTGTAATTAAGACATGGTCCCGTCGCTCAACAATTTTCCCGAGCTTCGTTGGACATACATTCGCTGTACATGATGGAAGAAGACATGTTCCGGTATATGTAACAGAGGATATGGTTGGTCACAAACTTGGTGAGTTCGTTGCTACCAGAACCTACAGAGGCCATGGAAAAGACGAAAAGAAGAGCGGTGTCCGCAGATAATTTTTTACAGTTAATTCCCGTTGGCGCCTTCGGGCGCCTGCGGATGACCCGGACCCTGGGGACGGGCGAAGGGTGCTTATGATAAACGCTGGCTGGTAAGCCGAAATATGAAAGGAGGATTTATCATGGCAAAAGGACATAGATCCCAAATTAAAAGAGCGAGAAATGCTGAGAAAGATAAGAGACCGTCTGCTAAGCTGTCTTACGCAAGAGTTTCCGTTCAGAAAGCATGTTATGTATTAGACGCAATCAGAGGTAAGGATGTTCAGACCGCCCTTGGTATTCTGACATACAATCCGAGATATGCTTCCAGTCTCATCAAGAAGCTGCTGGAATCTGCTATTGCAAATGCAGAGAACAACAACGGTATGAGCGCTGAGAATCTTTACATTGCAGAGTGCTACGCTAATAAGGCACCGACAATGAAGAGAATTCACCCCAGAGCACAGGGCCGTGCTTACAGAATTGAGAAGAGAACAAGTCATATCTCTATCGTATTGGATGAAAGATAAGGAGGAAAGTCATGGGACAGAAAGTAAATCCGCATGGACTCAGAGTCGGTGTTATTAAAGACTGGGATTCCAAATGGTATGCAGAAGGCAACTTCTCTGATTACCTGGTAGAAGACTACAACATCAGAAAGTTCCTGAAAAAGAAATTATACAGTGCTGGCGTATCCAGAATCGAGATCGAGAGAGCATCCGATCGTGTGAAAGTTATCATCTACACTGCAAAACCGGGCGTTGTAATCGGTAAGGGCGGTGCTGAGATCGAGAAAGTTAAAAAAGAAATGCAGAAGCTGACAGACAAGAAGCTGGTTGTTGACATCAAAGAGATTAAGAGACCTGACAAAGATGCACAGCTGGTTGCAGAAAACATTGCGCTGCAGCTGGAGAACCGTATTTCCTTCCGTCGTGCTATGAAGTCCTGCATGTCCAGAACAATGAAAGCCGGCGCTAAGGGTATCAAAACATCCGTTTCCGGCCGTTTAGGCGGTGCCGATATGGCTCGTACAGAGTTCTACAGTGAGGGAACAATTCCGCTGCAGACACTGAGAGCAGATATCGACTATGGTTTCGCTGAGGCTGATACACAGTACGGTAAAGTTGGTGTTAAGACTTGGATCTACAATGGTGAGGTACTTCCAACCAAAGCAAAAAAGGAAGGGAGCGATAGATAATTATGTTAATGCCGAAAAGAGTTAAACGTCGTAAACAGTTCCGCGGCACCATGAGAGGAAAAGCGCTCCGCGGAAATAAAATCAACTATGGTGAGTACGGTCTGGTAGCAACAGAGCCCTGCTGGATCCGTTCCAATCAGATCGAGGCTGCCCGTGTAGCTATGACCCGTTACATCAAACGTGGTGGTAAAGTTTGGATCAAGATCTTCCCGGATAAACCGGTAACAGCTAAACCGGCTGAGACTCGTATGGGTTCCGGTAAAGGTTCCCTTGAGTACTGGGTAGCAGTAGTTAAACCGGGCCGCGTAATGTTTGAAATCGCAGGTGTTCCCGAAGAAACAGCCAGAGAAGCGCTTCGTCTTGCTATGCATAAACTGCCCTGCAAGTGCAAAATTGCTTCCCGTGCAGACTTAGAAGGCGGTGATAACAGTGAAAACTAAGAATTATGTTGAAGAATTAAAGGCTAAAACAGCTGCAGAACTGCAGGATGAATTAGTAGCTGCAAAGAAGGAACTTTTTAACCTGAAATTCCAGAATGCTACTAACCAGCTGGATAACACAAGTCGCATCAAAGAAGTGCGTAAGAATATTGCGAGAATTCAGACTGTAATCGCTGAGAAGGCTAACGCAGCTGAGTAATCGAATTGTTGATAAGTTCGAAAGGAGTCCATGATCGTGGAAAGAAATCTGAGAAAAACACGTGTTGGTAAAGTTGTCAGCAACAAGATGGATAAGACAATTGTTGTTGCCATCGAGGACCATGTAAAACATCCTCTTTACAAGAAAATCGTAAAGAGAACATATAAGTTAAAAGCTCATGATGAGAACAACGAATGTAACATCGGTGATACCGTAAAAGTTATGGAGACCAGACCGCTGTCCAAAGACAAAAGATGGAGACTGGTTGAGATCGTTGAGAAAGTTAAATAATTTGTTTAGGATTCAACAAGGAGGAATACCGGCATGATTCAGCAGGAAAGTAGATTAAAAGTTGCTGATAATACAGGTGCTAAGGAAATCCTGTGCATCCGTGTTATGGGTGGCTCTACAAGAAGATATGCGAACATCGGCGATGTGATCGTTGCATCCGTTAAAGATGCAACACCCGGCGGTGTTGTTAAAAAAGGTGATGTTGTAAAGGCTGTTGTCGTTCGTACCGTTAAGGGCGCTCGTCGTAAAGACGGTTCCTATATCCGTTTCGATGAGAACGCAGCTGTTATCATCAAAGACGATAAGACACCGAGAGGAACCCGTATTTTTGGACCAGTAGCAAGAGAGCTGCGTGAGAAACAGTTCATGAAGATCGTTTCTCTGGCTCCGGAAGTATTATAAGGAGGATCAGCTAGATGAAGATCAAAACAGGTGATACCGTTAAAGTAATCGCCGGCAAAGATAAAGACAAAGAGGGCAAGGTTCTTTCCGTAGATAAGAAAACCGGCCGTGTTGTCGTTGAAGGCGTAAATATGGTAACTAAGCATGCCAAACCGTCTGCTTCCAATCAGCAGGGTGGCATCATCAACAAAGAAGCTCCGATCGATGCTTCCAACGTTATGTATGTACAGAACGGAAAAGCAACCCGCATCGGCTACAAAGTAGAAGATGGTAAAAAAGTCCGTGTTGCTAAGAAGACCGGAGAGGTTATCGACTAATAAGAGAGGAGGCTAAGATCGTGAGTAGATTAAAAGAAACATACCAGAATGAGATCGTTGACGCAATGATCAAAAAGTTCGGTTACAAGAATATCATGGAAGTGCCGAAACTCGCTAAGATTGTTGTTAATATGGGTGTTGGCGAAGCAAAAGAAAATGCTAAGCTTCTGGATGCCGCTGTAAGTGATATGGAAACTATCACAGGTCAGAAGGCAGTTGTTACCAGAGCTAAAAAGTCTGTTGCTAACTTCAAAATCAGAGAGAACATGCCGATCGGCTGCAAAGTTACTTTAAGAGGAGAGAAGATGTACGAGTTCGCTGATCGTCTGATCAACCTGGCTCTTCCCCGTGTACGTGACTTCCGCGGTGTTAATCCGAATGCTTTCGACGGCAGAGGAAACTATGCTCTGGGTATCAAAGAGCAGCTTATCTTCCCGGAGATCGAGTACGATAAGGTAGATAAAGTTAGAGGTATGGATGTTATCTTTGTTACAACAGCAAAGACTGACGAAGAGGCACGCGAGTTACTGAGACTGTTCAATATGCCGTTTGCCAAATAATGGAGGAGAGAAGACATGGCTAAGACTTCAATGAAAATCAAACAGCAGCGCAAACAGAAATTCTCCACAAGAGAATACAGCCGCTGCAAAATCTGCGGCCGTCCCCATTCTGTACTGAGAAAATACGGCATCTGCAGAGTATGCTTCCGCGAACTGGCTTACAAAGGTCAGATCCCGGGTGTTAAGAAAGCTAGCTGGTAGGCTGTGAACACTTAACGAAGCCAAGCGCAAAGCGCGCCGGCTGAGTTTAGTGAGAACGCCGTTCCGCGCACTTAGCGAAACCAAGCCGAAAGGCGCCGGTTGAGCTTAGTAAGCGGAACCTGTAAATAAAGCCAAAGAGTAATGAACGGCGATGCTCTCCTCCGGAGAGCGAGCCCATCATACTTTTTGCATATACAAATTAACCACACTCACCCACAGCGGTGAGTCAAGACATGAAAAGTCTAAATGAAAAAGGAGGAAACTATCATGACAATGAGCGATCCGATTGCAGATATGCTTACCAGAATCCGTAATGCAAATACTGCAAAACACGACACAGTAGATGTTCCGGCATCCAAAACCAAAATTGCTATCGCAAATATCCTGGTTGACGAGGGATATATCGAGAAATATGAAATGATCGAAGATGGCTGCTTCAAGACAATGCGTCTGACCCTGAAATATGGTGCAGATAAGAACGAAAAGATCATCACCGGCCTGAAGAGAGTATCCAAACCGGGTCTGCGTATCTACGTAGGTAAAGATGAGCTGCCGAAGGTTCTGGGCGGACTGGGTATCGCAATCCTTTCCACAAACCAGGGTATCATCACTGACAAAGAGGCTCGTAAGCTGAAAGTCGGCGGCGAAGTTCTTGCATTTGTTTGGTAACTATCCCCATCATATTTTATATAATTTAGTTACTACTGAAAACAGAAAGGACACCAAAGAGCCTTTCCGAGAATCTAAGTAAGGAGGAAAACAATATGTCACGTATTGGCAGACAGCCGGTCGTAATCCCGGCTGGTGTAACCGTAACAGTAGCAGACGGTAATGTAGTTACCGTTAAAGGACCGAAGGGCACACTCGAGAGAGTACTTGCACCGGAGATGGATATTAAAGTAGAGAACGACACCGTCGTTGTCACAAGACCGAACGACCTGAAGAAGATGAAATCCCTTCATGGTCTTACCAGAACCCTGATCAACAATATGGTAACAGGTGTTTCCCAGGGCTATACAAAAGAACTGGAAGTTAACGGTGTTGGTTACAGAGCAGCTAAGCAGGGCAACAAGCTGGTTCTGAACCTGGGATATTCTCACGTAGTTGAGATGATCGATCCGGAAGGTATCGAGACAGCCGTTGACGGAAACAAGATTACCGTTAAGGGTATCAACAAAGAAAAAGTTGGCCAGTTTGCAGCTGAGATCAGAGACAAGAGAAGACCGGAGCCTTACAAAGGTAAAGGTATTAAGTATGTTGATGAAGTTATCAGACGTAAAGTTGGTAAGACTGGTAAGAAATAATTAAGGAGGGTGAGAATATGATTAGCAAAGTATCAAGAGCAGAAGTTCGTCAGAAAAAGCATAGAAGATTACGTAATCATATCGTTGGTACTGCTGAGAGACCGCGTCTGGCTGTTTTCAGAAGCAATAACCATATGTATGCTCAGATCATCGATGATACCGTTGGCCATACCTTAGTTTCCGCTTCCACAAGCCAGAAGGAAGTTAAAGCTGAGTTAGAGCATACCAACGATGTAGCAGCTGCAGCATATCTGGGAACCGTTATCGGAAAGAAAGCTGTAGAAGCAGGTATTACTTCCGTTGTTTTCGACAGAGGCGGATTTATATATCAGGGAAAAGTTAAGGCACTGGCAGATGCAGCCAGAGAAGCCGGACTGACATTCTAAAGGGAGGAGAAGAACACATGAAGAGAACAATCATTGATCCCGCTCAGTTCGAGCTGGAGGACAAATTAGTTGCCATCAAACGTGTTTCTAAAACCGTTAAAGGTGGACGTACCATGCGCTTCACTGCCCTGGTTGTTGTCGGAGACAACAATGGTCATGTAGGAGCTGGCCTTGGTAAAGCAACAGAAATTCCGGAAGCTATCCGCAAAGGAAAAGAAGATGCTATGAAGAAACTGGTAGAGGTTGCCAGAGATGAGAACAACAGTATCACCCATGATATCATCGGTGTATACGGAAGCTCCGAAGTGCTTCTGAAGAAGGCTCCGGAAGGTACCGGTATCATCGCCGGCGGTCCGGCTCGTGCCGTAGTTGAGCTGGCTGGTATCAAGAACATCCGTACCAAATCTCTTGGTTCCAACAACAAACAGAACGTAGTTCTGGCTACAATCAACGGTCTTTCTCAGTTAAAGACTCCGGAAGCTGTAGCTAAGCTTCGTGGTAAATCTGTTGATGAGATCTACGCATAGGAGGATATCATAAATGGCAGATACATTAAAAGTTACATTAGTAAAATCACCGATCGGTGCAGTTCCGAAACATAAAAGAACCGTTGAGGCTCTGGGACTGAAGAAAGTGAATAAAACTGTTGAGCTGCCGAACAACGCAGCTACAAGAGGTATGATTCAGCAGGTTTCCTACATGCTCAAAGTAGAGGAAGCTTAAGTCTAGACAAGGAGGTGCCAACATGGATTTATCAAATTTAAGCCCGGCAGAGGGTTCCAGACAGAGTGATGCTTTCCGCAGAGGCCGTGGTCACGGTTCAGGAAACGGAAAGACAGCAGGCAAGGGACATAAGGGTCAGAAGGCTCGTTCCGGCGCTCCGAGACCTGGTTTCGAAGGTGGACAGATGCCTTTATACAGACGTCTTCCGAAGAGAGGTTTCACCAACAGAAATACAAAAGAAATCATCAGCATCAATGTAGATGTTCTGAACAGATTTGAAGACAATACAGTCGTTACTGTAGAGCTGCTTCTGGAGAGCGGTGCTATTTCCGCTGCAAAAGACGGCGTAAAGATCCTTGGCGGTGGTGAACTGACCAAGAAACTGAATGTTAAGGCAAATGCTTTCAGCGCATCTGCCAAAGAAAAAATCGAAGCTGCAGGCGGTACTGTTGAGGTGATCTAATGTTTGAGACACTCAGAAACGCATTTCGAATTAAAGAAATCAGACGCAGAATATTTTATGTTCTGCTGATGCTGGTGGTTGTACGTATCGGTACACAGTTGCCGGTACCGGGTGTAAACAGTGATTTCTTCAAAGAATGGTTTGAGAGTCAGACCGGTGATGCATTCAATTTCCTGGATGCATTTACCGGAGGATCATTCTCCTCTTTCTCGATTTTTGCGTTAAATATTACACCCTATATTACATCTTCCATCATCATTCAGCTTCTTACCATTGCTATTCCGGCATTGGAAGAGATGCAGAAGGATGGCGAGGATGGACGCAAGAAACTGGTTGCCCTTACCCGTTATGTCACAGTTGCGCTGGCTCTTTTAGAGGGTGTGGCTATGACTATTGGTTTTGGCAGACAGGGGCTGATTACCAACATGAATGCCGGAAGTGTGATCGTGGTCATCGCATCACTGACTGCCGGTTCCGCGTTCCTGATGTGGGTTGGTGAGCAGATCAATGAAAAGGGTATCGGAAACGGTATTTCCATCGTCCTGGTGATCAATATCGTATCCCGTATTCCAGCAGATCTGGTAAGTCTGTTTGAGACATTTGTCAAAGGCAAGACAATGGCCAGAGGAGCACTGGCTATGGTGATCATAGCTGCTATTATTATCGGAATGGTTGTTCTGGTTGTTATTCTCAACGATGCTATCAGAAGAATTCCGGTACAGTACTCCAAAAAGATGCAGGGAAGAAAGATGTATGGCGGTCAGTCTACCAACATTCCGCTGAAAGTCAATACAGCAGGTGTTATGCCGGTAATCTTCGCATCGACATTAATGTCACTGCCGAATATTATCGCCAGTTTTGCCGGTTATCAGGGTACCGGTATCGGTGCTCAGATTTTGAACACACTGAATTCCAATAACTGGTTCAGCCTGTCAAATCCGGTATATTCTATTGGTCTGGTGATCTATATTGTATTATTGATCTTCTTTGCTTATTTCTATACATCCATTACTTTCAATCCGTTGGAGGTTGCGGATAATATGAAAAAGCAGGGTGGCTTTATTCCCGGTATCCGTCCGGGTAAACCAACCGTAGATTATTTGCAGAATGTACTGAACTACATCATCTTTATTGGTGCTGTAGGTCTGACGATCATTGCTGTTATTCCATTCTTCTTTAATGGTGTTTTCGGCGCAGATGTATCTTTCGGAGGTACATCTCTGATCATCGTTGTCAGCGTAGTGCTGGAAACAATGAATCAGCTGGAATCTATGATGCTTGTCAGAAATTACAGAGGATTTTTGAACGATTAATGATAAGGTTGTGGTGGTTTCCATCACAACCTTAACGTGCATATGTAAATATCAGACAATAGTCTGAAAAAATATAATATGTAAAGGAGAGGTACTATGAAGCTTATCATGCTGGGTGCGCCTGGTGCCGGTAAAGGTACACAGGCCAAAAGAATCGCTGCCAAATACGGTATCCCGCATATTTCCACAGGAGATATTTTCCGTGCAAATATCAAAAATGGTACTGAGCTTGGCAAAAAGGCACAGACTTATATGGATCAGGGACTGCTTGTTCCGGATGAACTGGTTTGTGATCTGGTTGTAGACCGTATTCAGCAGAGTGACTGTGAGAAAGGATATGTGCTGGATGGATTCCCGCGTACGATCCCGCAGGCAGAAGCTCTCACTGCTGCACTGGAAAAACTGGGTACAGGTATTGATTATGCGATCAACGTGGAAGTTCCGGACGCAAACATCTTAAATCGTATGGGTGGTCGTCGCGCTTGCCTTGGCTGTGGAGCCACATACCATGTAGAGTTTAATGCTCCGAAACAGGAGGGTATCTGCGATACCTGTGGTGCTGAACTGGTTCTTCGTGATGATGATAAACCGGAGACTGTACAGAAACGTCTGGACGTATATCATGAGCAGACACAGCCGCTCATCGATTATTACACAAAGGCAGGTAAGCTTGCGGAAGTTGACGGCACAAAAGACATGGATGATGTATTTGCCGCCATCGTGGACCTGTTAGGTGAATAATAATGTCAGTTACAATTAAATCTGCCAGAGAAATTGAGCTGATGAGAGAATCCTGCCGACTGCTGGAGATCGTGCATAACGAGCTGGCGGATATCATTAAACCGGGAATCTCAACTCTGGATATCGACCGTTACGGCGAAAAGCGTATTCGCAGTCTTGGCGGTATCCCCAATTTCAAAAATTATAATGGATATCCCGCATCCATTTGTGTATCTGTCAATGATGAAGTGGTGCATGGTATTCCGAACAAACATCGGATCTTACAGGAGGGCGATATTGTCAGTCTGGATGCCGGTCTGATCTACAAAGGGTATCATTCTGACGCTGCCAGAACCTATGGTGTCGGGCAGGTGAGCCCGGAGGCGCAGAAGCTGATGGATGTCACGAAACAGAGCTTTTTTGAGGGAATCAAGTTTGCAAAAGCTGGAAATCATCTGCATGATATTTCCAATGCTATTGGAAATTATGCCCAGAGCTTTGGCTATGGCGTGGTTCGCGATCTTGTTGGTCACGGCATTGGTACCAGTCTTCATGAAGATCCGCAGATTCCCAACTTTCCGCAGAGAAGTAAAGGCATCCGACTTCAGCCTGGTATGACGCTGGCCATCGAGCCTATGATTACCATGGGACGTCCGGAGGTCTGCTGGCTGGATGATGACTGGACAGTAGTGACGGAGGATGAATCTCTTGCGGCTCATTATGAGAATACGGTTCTGATTACCGATGGTGAACCAGAAATATTGACACTTACACTTAAATAATTTGGAGGTTTTTATGTCTAAAACAGATGTGATTGAGGTTGAGGGTACAGTACTGGAGAAACTGCCGAATGCCATGTTTAAGGTTGAGCTGGAGAATAAGCATGTGGTGCTGGCTCATATCAGTGGTAAGCTGCGTATGAATTTTATTCGTATTTTGCCGGGTGATAAGGTGACTCTGGAACTTAGCCCCTATGATCTGACTAAAGGACGTATTATTTGGCGAGATAAATAAGTATAGTTGGCTGGTTGACTCCGGGATCTGCTTTGGGTGGGTTCCGGAGTTTTTTTGTGTGGAAGATTGACGGGCTGGCGCCGGATCCTGCTTGCGGTGTATGTCTGTTTTCAAACAGGTGCAACGCTTCGGTGAACTAACGCCTAACTGCGACTAGCACGCTCGCTAAAGCGGGCTCGCGTGCAAGTCTTCGTAAGGCGTGGATTTCACCGAAGCTAAGGGCGCACCTTGATCGTTTGAAAACAGACATACACCGCAAGCAGGATCCGGCGCCAGCCTTGTCTTGTGGATGAGAGTGTTGTAAAGATAGAAGAGTGGAAAAGTAAGAAATAAATGTATTTTGTCAGCCTAGCAATAATAGTCTTGTATTTAGGTACGGATTTTGTCATACTAGAAGAAAAAGCTTTTGGGGGATGAAAAATGTACGACATTATATATGAAGAATTATCTTCTGAAGAAACAGCTGCCTATCTGAAACGTATGGGATACAGCCAGGAAGTAACAGAATCAAAAGAGTGTCTGGATGAGCTGATTTATTGTCATCAATGCAATGTACCGTTTGAATGTCTGGATACATATCATACGGAGTGGATTCCTCCGCTGGATAAGGCTTCTTTGTTTGATAAGATTGTGACGAGGAACCGGGGCGGTTTCTGTTTTGAACTGAATGGCCTGTTTGTTCTGCTTCTTCGGTCACTGGGATTTGATGCTTTTTCTGTGGGATGTCGTGTAGCGGTGAACCGCACGGAGTTGGGTAATATTTCTCATCGCGCTACTATTGTTCGGCTGGAGGGTAAGGAATATATTGTGGATGTAGGGCTTGGCGGTCCGATGGCTGCTTTTGCTGTGGAGATATCCGAAAAAAGACAGACTGGCCATGGTGAAACGTACTGGGTGGAGGATGCTCCGGGCGGATGGAAGCTGATCTGCAGGCTGGATGAGAATCAGCAGAGATATCCTACGGTACTTGTGGCGCCGATTGCTTTGATTCCCAGGGACTTTGAAGCATTTTGTCATTATATGATGGAGAATCCGGAGATTATTTTCAGGACGAGAAGAACTGTAAATCGCCGTACACCGAATGGACATATCAATATTACGAACAATACACTGACTGTTCGGGAGGGAGAAGAAAAAACAATCCGGGAATTTGCGGAAGAGGAATTATCGGAAACATTAAGTTCATATTTTGGGATGAAAATATAGTAAAAAATATTTGAAAAAATTGGTTAAAAATCAACAAAAATAACTTGCATAATCGGAGACCTTCTGTTATACTAACTATCGGACTTTTCTGCCCGTGTAGCAGTGGGTCTCAAATTATGCCCAAGAGAGGTAATACGTGAAAGGAGGATTCCAATGAAGGTAAGATCATCTGTAAAACCGATCTGTGACAAATGTAAAGTCATCAAGAGAAAAGGAAGCATCAGAATTATCTGTGAGAATCCAAAGCACAAACAGAGACAGGGTTGATCCGTCAAACAACTCTGGATCCGACAAATGCTGATCCTTTTTTCGTGCGGCTGCGAAAAAAGCGTTTTGGTATTCTGTCATTGCCTGACGAGATACGTCGTAAGGCATTTCGAAATATTATGTAGTGGTTCGATCCAGTATCATAATATTGCTTGAAACCGGCTTAGCCGGAAAGGTCAGAGTAATCTGGCTGGATGCATCATACCGGCATCCCATTTAAGAAAATATTAACAGGCCGGCGCACACATTTCAGGCATGGGAGACCATGAGCTGCGCAAACGGTCAAAAGAAGGAGGAAAAATACATGGCTCGTATAGCTGGTGTAGATTTACCAAGAGACAAACGTGTAGAGATCGGATTAACCTATATTTACGGAATTGGCAGAACAAGCGCTGACCGTATTCTGAAAGAGGCTAATGTTAATCCGGACACACGCTGCAGAGACTTAACTGACGAAGAGGTTAAGAGAATCAGTGTCGTTATCGACGAAACACAGACAGTAGAGGGTGATCTGAGAAGAGAGATCGCTCTGAACATCAAACGTCTGCAGGAGATCGGATGCTACAGAGGTATCCGTCATAGAAAGAGCCTTCCTGTTCGTGGCCAGAACACAAAGAACAATGCCAGAACAAGAAAAGGTCCGAAGAGAACTGTAGCAAACAAGAAGAAATAATAACAACAAGTAAACTCTTTAAATAAGAAGAAAGTAGGTTAGTTTTTAAAATGGCTAAAGTGACAAAGAAAACGACTGCTTCCAACAAGCGTCGTGTTAAGAAAAACGTTGAACGCGGACAGGCACACATTCAGTCTTCCTTTAACAATACTATTGTTACTCTGACTGATACCGAAGGAAATGCTCTTTCCTGGGCAAGTGCCGGTGGTCTTGGTTTTAGAGGTTCAAGAAAATCTACTCCTTATGCAGCTCAGGTTGCTGCAGAGACAGCTACAAAAGCAGCTCTGATCCACGGTCTGAAGACTGTTGACGTATTTGTAAAGGGACCGGGTTCAGGTCGTGAGGCAGCTATCCGTGCCTTGGCCGCAGCTGGTCTTGAAGTTACAAGTATCAAAGATGTGACTCCGGTACCGCACAATGGTTGCCGCCCGCCGAAGCGCAGAAGAGTTTAATGAGGAGGACAGATAGAGATGGCAGTAGATAGAACACCTGTACTGAAAAGATGCAGATCTTTAGGTATGGATCCGGTATATTTAGGAATTGATAAAAAATCCACAAGACAGCTGAAAAGATCCAGCAGAAAAATTTCTGAGTATGGTCTTCAGCTTCGTGAAAAACAGAAAGCTAAATTCATTTACGGCGTTCTGGAGAAACCTTTCCGTAACTATTACAAAAAAGCTGACAAGATGCCGGGCATGACTGGTGCAAACCTGATGACCATGCTGGAGAGCCGTCTTGACAACGTTGTTTTCCGTCTTGGTTTCGCAAGAACAAGAAAAGAAGCAAGACAGATCGTTGACCATAAGCATGTACTGGTAAACGGTAAGCTGGTTAATATCCCGTCTTATCTGGTAAAAGCCGGTGATGTGATCGAGATCAAAGAAGGTAAGAAATCCAGCCAGAGATACAAAGATATCCTGGATGTAACTGCCGGAAGACTGGTTCCGGAGTGGCTGGAAGCTGATCAGGAAGCTCTGAAAGGTACAGTGAAAGAACTGCCGCAGAGATCCATGATCGATGTTCCGGTTGATGAGATGCTTATCGTCGAGCTGTACTCCAAATAATAGACAGTAGCTTTTGGTAACAAGAACCCAACCAAAGGAGGGACTTTGCGTGTTTGATTTTAACAAGCCGAAAATTGAGATCACAGAGATTTCCGAAGATAAAAGATACGGTCGTTTTGTAGTAGAACCGTTGGAAAGAGGATACGGTACCACTCTGGGTAACTCCCTGAGAAGAATCATGCTGTCCTCCCTTCCGGGTGCTGCTGTAAGCCAGGTTAAGATCGAAGGAGTGCTGCATGAATTCAGTTCTATCCCGGGCGTTAAGGAAGATGTGACAGAGATCATCATGAACCTGAAGAGCCTGGCGATCAAGAACAGCAGCGAGACAAATGAACCGAAGGTGGCATATATCGAATACGAAGGTGAAGGTGTAGTTCACGCTTCCGATATTCAGGTAGATCAGGATATCGAGATCATGAATCCGGATCAGGTTATTGCCACATTAAACGGTGGTGCTGACAGTAAACTGTATATGGAGCTGACCATTACCAAGGGACGCGGCTATATCAGTGCTGATAAAGGCAAAAACGAAGATATGCCCATCGGTGTAATCGCTGTGGACGCTATCTATACACCGGTAGAACGCGTGAATCTGACCGTGGAGAATACCCGTGTTGGTCAGATTACCGATTTTGATAAGCTGACTCTGGATGTGTACACCAAAGGTACGCTGGCACCGGATGAGGCTGTCAGTCTGGCTGCAAAGGTTTTAAGTGAACATCTCAAACTGTTCATTGACCTTTCTGAGAATGCCAAGACTGCAGAGGTTATGATTGAAACCGTGAACGATGAGAAAGAAAAAGTTCTGGAAATGAACATTGATGAGCTGGAGTTGTCTGTTCGTTCCTACAACTGTCTGAAACGTGCCGGTATCAATACAGTAGAAGAGCTTTGCAACAGAACATCTGAGGATATGATGAAGGTGCGTAACCTTGGTCGCAAGTCCCTGGAAGAGGTTCTGGCTAAGTTAAAAGAGCTGGGACTTCAGCTGAATCCCGGCGACGAATAAGCAGGCGTTCGTAATAAAGCCTGTCGGTGTCCTCTCCGGAGGATGTCGTTAGATATTTATGGACAAAAAGCAGCAGTCAGTAAGACCATAAGAGCATGATTGTTGTTCCACAAATGGAGGAAAATGAATTATGGCTATGTACAGAAAACTCAGCAAAACATCTGCACAGAGAAAAGCTCTGTTAAGAAACCAGGCTACAAACCTGATCCATTACGGAAAGATCGTTACTACTGAAGCTCGCGCCAAAGAAGTACGTAAAATGGTTGAGCCGCTGATCACTATGGCAATCAAAGAGAGAGACAACTTCGAAACAGTTACTGTTACTGCTAAAGTTGCCCGCAAGGACGCTGACGGCAAGAGAGTAAAAGAGGTTGTTGACGGCAAGAAAGTTACCGTATTTGACGAAGTTCAGAAAGAAGTAACCAAAGATGCTCCGTCCAGACTGCATGCCAGAAGACAGATAATGAAAGTTCTTTACCCGGTAGTTGAAGTTCCGACTGAGAATGCCGGTAAGAAGAAGAACACCAAGAAGGTTGACCTGGTAGACAAACTGTTTACTGAGATCGCTCCGAAATACGCTGATCGCAACGGTGGTTACACACGTATCATCAAGATCGGACCGCGTAAGGGCGATGCAGCTATGGAAGTAGTTCTTGAGCTGGTATAATTGAAATATTATAAAGAGTGAGCAGAGCTTTTCTGTTCACTCTTTTTTTATACTCTTTTAAGAGGTTATAAGTTGAATACTAAGGGTAAATGGTGTAGTATATGAAATATTCTGTATAAAAATCGTAAAACAA
Organism: uncultured Lachnospiraceae bacterium; assembly: GCA_945827805.1. Classification (GTDB taxonomy): domain Bacteria; phylum Bacillota; class Clostridia; order Lachnospirales; family Lachnospiraceae; genus UBA11957. Next base: position 18,350 of record CALZOU010000006.1, on the reverse strand, counting down.
ATGTAAATAATGGGGGTAGTGATGAAAAAGAAATTGTTTTTTGTATTTAATCCTCATGCCGGAAAAGCAGCCATACGCAGCAAACTTCTGGATGTGGTGGATGTGTTTGTAAAGGGCGGTTTTGAAGTACAGGTGCACCCTACACAGGAAAGAAAAGACGCAGTTCGGCAGGTAAAAGATGCCTGTGCATGGGCAGATCTGATCGTATGCTGCGGCGGCGACGGAACCATGGATGAAGCAGTAGAAGGATTTATGGAGGCGGAGAAAAAGGTGCCCATCGGGTATATTCCTGCAGGCAGTACGAACGATTTTGCATCCAGCCTTCAGATATCCCGGGATATGACGATAGCTGCACAGCAGATTGTTGACGGAGAAGTTCGTCATGTGGATATCGGTACTTTTAACGATGATTATTTTGTATATGTGGCAGCTTTTGGTGCGTTTACCGAAGTATCCTATGCAACGGATCAGCAGCTGAAAAATTCCATGGGCTATCTGGCCTATGTGCTGCAGGGAGCCAAAGAGATCTTTGATCTGAAGTCTTATAAAATGAAATTTACCTCCGATGTAGACGTATATGAGGGAGAATTTATCTATGGCATGGTGACAAATTCCAAATCCGTAGGAGGCATGAAAAATGTCACCGGAAAGAATGTGGAGCTTAATGATGGCTATTTTGAAGTGACACTGATCCATACACCGAAGAATGCACTGGAACTGGCAGAAATCGTTGGATGTCTCATGAGTCAGGAGGATACCAGTAATCTGATCGATACGTTCAAGACGCAGAAACTGACAGTGGAAAGCGAGGAAGAGGTGAGCTGGACGCTGGATGGCGAATTTGGCGGAAGCGTGAAAGACGTGGTGATCGAGAATCGGAAACAGGCGCTGCCGTTGATCCTGGCACCCACGAAGGAGAAAGACATACCACTGTTGGGATGAAATAAAATAGACATAATGTAAGGCAAGGCTCAAACGCTGTTTACTGGTTTGCCAGTGAACAGTAACAGACTCAGACATGTAGTCACAGCAATTTTGAGTTTTGCCTTTATTTTTATCGACAGATGATATATAATAAGAAAAGCATTAGTAATCCAACGGTTTTTCCGTTATGTGGATCATAGAAGGAGGTATACAATGTTAGTATCTGCAAAAGCAATGCTTGATAAAGCAAAAGCAGGACATTATGCTGTCGGTGCATTTAACATCAATGATCTGGAATGGGCAAAAGCCATTCTTACAGCTGCTCAGGAGTGCAAATCTCCGGTTATCTTACAGGTTTCTGAGGGCGCCGGTAAATATATGGTTGGCTACAAGACCGTAGCCGGTATGGTAAACGGTATGCTGGAAGAGATGAACATTTCTGTTCCGGTTGCACTTCATCTTGATCACGGCAGCTACGAAGGCTGTCTGAAATGTGTTGAGGCTGGATTCTCTTCTGTAATGTTTGACGGATCTCATTATCCGATCGAGGAGAATGTAGCTAAGACAAAAGAACTGGTAGCTCTGACTCATGGTAAAGGAATGTCCATCGAGGCTGAGGTAGGCGGTATCGGCGGCGAAGAGGACGGTGTAGTATCTAACGGTGAGTGCGCTGATCCGGACGAATGCAAGAGAATCGCAGATCTGGGCGTAGATATGCTGGCTGCAGGTATCGGTAACATCCATGGTAAATATCCGGAGAACTGGGCAGGTTTAAGCTTTGATACTCTGGCTGCTATCCAGGAGAAGACAGGAGATATGCCGTTAGTACTTCACGGTGGTACAGGTATCCCGGCTGATCAGATCAAGAAAGCCATCAATCTGGGTGTTTCCAAGATCAACGTTAATACAGAGTGCCAGCTGGCATTTGCCGAGGCAACCCGTAAATATATTGAAGAAGGCAAAGACCTGCAGGGTAAGGGATATGATCCCCGTAAGCTGCTGAAACCGGGTGCAGAGGCTATTGTTGCCTGTGTTAAAGAAAAAATGGAGCTGTTCGGATCCGTAGGAAAAGCCTGATTTGTACTGAAATAGATACAATGTAAAATATACTTGCATTTTTGTGCAGAATGTTGTATTTTGATTGCAGTTGGATAGTTTCCAATGGTGTAGAGAACAAGGGCGTTCCACTAAAGTGGAGTGCCCTTTTTTTTAAGTATCTTCGTGAATGTTCAGAACAGATACGTGAGATCTTTACACAAAGTGCATCCAGTGGATGCAGGGAAACCTGTGTCGCATCCGAAAGGCTCGGAGCGATATTCCAAGAAGGAGGATATTATGAGCGAATATGTTAAAGTTTCCGAAATCTTCGGAGAAAATGTCTTCAATGATTCTGTCATGAGAGAGCGCCTTCCGAAAAAGGTATATGCAGAATTAAAGAAAACCATCGAAGAGGGCAGAGATCTGGATCCCGCTGTTGCCGATGTCATTGCCCATGAGATGAAGGAATGGGCCATCGAAAAAGGTGCAACCCATTATACACACTGGTTCCAGCCGCTGACAGGTGTCACCGCTGAGAAACATGATTCCTTTATTACCGCACCGATGTCAAATGGCAAGGTTCTGATGAGCTTTTCCGGTAAAGAGCTGATCAAGGGTGAACCGGATGCATCTTCTTTCCCGTCCGGTGGTCTTCGTGCTACATTTGAAGCGAGAGGTTATACCGCATGGGATTGTACATCTCCGGCATTCGTTCGTTACGACGCGGCTGGCGCTATCCTGTGCATTCCGACTGCTTTCTGTTCCTACAAGGGCGAGGCTCTGGATCAGAAAACTCCGCTGCTTCGTTCCATGGAAGCAATCAATAAAGAGTCTATGCGTCTGTTAAGACTGTTTGGCAATACAACATCCAAGAAGGTCACTCCATCCGTTGGGCCGGAGCAGGAGTATTTCCTGGTTGACCGTGAAAAATATTTACAGAGAGAGGACCTGGTATTTGCCGGCCGTACATTGTTTGGTGCAATGCCGCCGAAGGGCCAGGAGCTGGAGGATCATTACTTTGGTACGATCCGTCAGAGAATTGCCGCTTTCATGAAAGATGTCAATGAAGAACTGTGGAAGCTGGGTGTTCCGGCCAAGACACAGCACAATGAGGTGGCTCCGGCACAGCATGAGCTGGCTCCGATCTACGCAGAGTGTAATGTGGCTGCTGACCAGAACCACATTGTTATGACTACATTGAAGAAAATTGCATGTCAGCATGGTCTGTACTGCCTGCTGCATGAGAAACCGTTCGCCGGTGTCAACGGTTCCGGTAAACATAACAACTGGTCCATTACTACAGATGACGGTATCAATCTGCTGGATCCGGGCAAGAAGCCGCACGAGAATCTGCAGTTCCAGCTGGTACTGGCCTGTATCCTGAAGGCTGTAGATGAGCATGCAGATCTGCTTCGTGAGTCTGCTGCCGATGTTGGTAACGATCATCGTCTGGGTGCCAATGAGGCTCCGCCGGCCATCATCTCCATCTATCTTGGTGAGCAGCTGGATGACGTATTCCATCAGATCATTGAGACCGGTTCTGCAGATCACAGTCTGAAGGGTGAGAGTCTGACCACTGGTGTATCCACACTTCCGGATTTCCGTAAGGATGCTACAGACCGTAACCGTACTTCACCGTTCGCCTTCACCGGCAATAAGTTCGAGTTCCGTATGGTTGGCTCCAAAGACTCCATCTCCGGCCCGAACGTTGTACTGAACACGATCGTTGCCGAAGCTTTCAGCGAGGCATGCGATATCCTGGAAGGTGCAGAAGATTTCGAGCAGGCTGCCCGTGATCTGACCAAGAAGTGGTTCACCGAGCATCAGAGAATCGTCTTCAACGGCAACGGCTATACCGATGAGTGGGTAGCTGAGGCTGAGAGAAGAGGGCTGCCGAACATCAGATCTATGGTAGATGCCATCCCGGCGCTGACTACAGATAAATCCGTTGCGCTGTTTGAAAAATTTGGCGTATTTACAAAAGCAGAGCTGGAATCCCGTGCAGAGATTCAGTTTGAAACATATGCAAAAGCCATCAATATCGAGGCTAAGACCATGATCGATATGGCTAAGAAGACCATTATCCCTGCTGTGATCAAATATACAACATCTCTGGCTTCCTCCATCATTGCCGTTAAGAACTGCGGTGTGGATCCGGAAGTACAGACTGAGCTGCTGGGCAAGATCAATTGTCATCTGAAAGAAGCACAGAAGGCTCTGGAGGCTCTGGAGGTAATTACTGCCAAAGCTGCAGCTATCGAGGATATGGAAGCCGCTGCAAGAGCATATCATGACGAAGTTATGCCGGCTATGGAGGCTCTTCGTGCTCCGGTAGATGCTATGGAAGTGCTTGTAGATAAGAAAGACTGGCCGATGCCGGCTTACAGTGATCTGATCTTTGAGGTATAAATGAAACTGTAATTTTTTGAAAATACTATAGAGAGTCGTCAATATGTCCCGGTTCTGTCGAATAACAGAACCAGGGGCATACTGGCGATTCTTTTTTGTTGCAAATAGAAACTATCTTATTTGTGAAGGTAATGGACAGATAAATGAATGGAAAGAATATTCATGAAAAATGATGCAGATGCCTTTTTGTAAAGTGATATACATGTTATATTGATTAAGGAAACGGGAATATAGCCTGAGATACCGGGAGAAGGTCATGCTATTATATGTGAAAATATCTCGGGGATGTTTGGGCGATATTAATGAGTGAGCTTTGCTGCGCTCCCTGAAAAGAACAAAGGATGGAAAATGATGAAAGAAAAAGAGATTATCAGAATATATGGAGAAAATTATCGGGAGATGACAGTGCGGCTTTTGGAAGAATGCGAGCTTGAAAAACGTATCCCGGATAAAAAAATGAAGATCGGTATAAAACCGAACCTTGTATCACCGTTGGAGGCTTCCTGGGGAGCCACGACACACCCGGAGATCGTGGCGGGTATTATCGAGTATCTGCAGGCTAATGGATTTGCGGATATCGTGATGCTGGAGGGATCCTGGGTGGGGGACCGCACAGAGGAGGCCTATCAGGTCTGCGGATATGATGCGCTGGTGAGCAGGTATGGTGTGGAGTTCTGGGATATGCAGAAGGATACTGCCAGTGAGAGAGATTGCGCCGGAATGGCTTTGAAAGTCTGTGACAAGACCGATCAGATTGATTTTCTGATCAATGTACCGGTGCTGAAAGGCCATTGTCAGACGAAAATCACATGTGCACTCAAGAATATGAAAGGATTGATCCCTAATACAGAAAAACGCCATTTTCATGCCTGTGGCCTGCATAAACCGATTGCCCATCTGAATGCCTATCTTCATCAGGATTTTATTGTGGTGGATCATATCTGCGGAGATCTGGATTTTGAAGACGGAGGAAATCCGGTGGTCAGAAACTGCATCATGGCAGGGTGTGATCCGGTGCTGATGGATGCGTATTGCTGTGGACTTTTGCATATTCCGGTGGAGGAAGTGTCTTATATTGGTCTTAGTGCTCAACTGGGAGTTGGCTGCGCAGACGCAGCGCAGGCTGAGATACGTACTATCGGAGAGAAGACGGTATGGAATGATCTGGATCTTCCTTATGCGTCAAAGGTGGTAGAATTGAAAGATGCAGTGGAGGAGGTGGATTCCTGCAGTGCATGTTATGGGTATCTGCTGCCGGCGCTGGATATGCTGAAAAGTGAGGGATTGCTTGAGATGCTGCAGGAGAAGATCTGTATTGGTCAGGGATACCGGGGGAAGACCGGGAAACTTGGTGTGGGGAACTGTACGGCTAAGTTTGAGTTCTGTGTGAAGGGGTGTCCGCCTACGGAGCAGGAGATCTATGAACGGTTGAAGGAATATATACTGGATTGATGGAGGACGGACGAAAAAGAGTCCCACGGGAGGTCGGTATATGTATATTGAAACAATGTAAACTGCAGTTACTCAATGCAGGAATGTACTTCAGGAAGCCTACAGGGAAATCTTCAGATAATCCCGTATACAGAACGCCAGCATGAGCTCGAAGCGGACATTGGGATCACTGAGATCATATCCGAGGTTTTCTCTCAGAGCACGTACCTTTTTATTGATGGTATTCCGATGACAGTACATGGCTTCGGCAATGCGTTGAATGCTGCCGCTGTGGAGAAGGTACTGATGGAGTACTTCGGTGCAGTTGCTCTGATTTTCTCTGTCATAGGCTTCTGCAGCATGCAGATGACGACGGGCATAGTCTCGTAAAATGCCTCTGTCGGTGACTGACAGCAGGATCTGAAAAATGCCCAGGTCATCAAAGGACAGCAGGTCTTTTCCACGGGCAAGGGCGATCATGGCGCTGCTGCGGGCATGGAAGAAAGCACGCGGAAGATTCGCCAGGGTGGCGGCCCGGCTGCTGATGCCGATGGAAAACTGTAAAGAAGGATATTGCGAAGAGATAAAATCTCGAATTTCGCGTGCTGCAGACTCCATGCGGTGAAGCTCCTGCTGGGGAATCAGAACGATGCAGTAGCTGTCCGTGGAACAAAGATGGCTCTGCAGAGACAGACTGCGAAGCTTGTGCTCAATGGACAGACTAAGCCGATTGGCCTGTGTAAGAGGAGAGACTGGAAGGCCCGCTGCCGGATTTACAAGATGGATATAGAGCAGGCCGTAGGGTTGATATACGGGATAACCATACTCCTCCAGCTCGGACAAGAGCAGTGAGCTGTCCTGGCGCTGATGGATCAGATCCAGCAGTGTGCGGTCAAGCTGTTCCCTGTGCTGACTGTCAGTAAAAAGTCGACCGTAATAATCATGGGTGATGGCACTTATAGCTGTTTCCCAGGGCATGGTAAAAAGGGGGAAACCTACTGCATCACAGAGAGATAAAATCTCCTGTGTAATGTGCTCCGGCTGTATATATTTACCTGTATTCAGGATCAGACCACAGGTCTTTTCGCGGATCATGCCTTCGACAAAGTTATAAAGCCAGTTCGGATCCTCGCGGCAGAGTACACCGGTGGTCAGGATCAGTTCACCACCGTTTAAATAGCCGGGACCGGCCAGGGATTCGGCAATGTAGACCCAGTTGACGGCATTTCCCATTCCGGAGGACCCGGCAATAAGTTTCAGACCGTAGAGATTTTTAGTTTCGTTGTACAGATCCTGCAGAAGTACAGACATAAATTCACCTCGTATGTGCCGGTAGTTTTGTTGTGGCATAGTTTCTCTCTGATTATATGGAAGATAAAGGAGAAAAACAAGACAAATGCAGAAAAATGAGAAATAAAAATGTGCTGTCAGCACATAACATGAGAAAAGATATGTGCCGGTGGAATCTGGTATATTGTTTCATCTTGTGCGATACTCTATCCAGACAAGGACAAAGAGGTTTTTGGAAAACAGCCTCTTTGTCTTTTTTTATTGGACAGTTCGCTGTCGGGCGAATTGATCATCGCGAATACAGCATCTTTTCTCAGAAACAGAGTGAGGATGCAGATCAGGAGGAGAAACATATGTTAAGGACAGACTTACCGAAAATTATCACAGAGACCGTGCCGGGACCGAAAGCAGCGGCTATGATCGAAAGAAGGAAGGCAGCCACACCCACAGCAATAGGATGTGCCTATCCGGTAGTCATTGAGAAAGGCGAAGGTGCCATGATCGAGGACGTGGACGGCAACAAATTCCTGGACTGGGTCGGCGGCGTCGGTGTGCTGAATATCGGATATTCCCAGCCGGAGGTTGTGGAAGCAGTTAAGGCTCAGGCAGATAAATACTTCCATGGAATGTTCAATATCGTTACCCATGAAGGTTATGTGGCTCTGGCAGAAAAGCTGGCTTCCATTGCTCCGGTAAAAGGGGAAAAGAAAAAAGCATTTTTTGCCAACAGTGGTGCCGAGGCAGACGAGAACGCCGTTAAAGTGGCTAAAGCTTTTACAAAGAGAAATAATATTATCGTATTTTCCGGCGCTTTCCATGGCCGTACACTGCTGACGATGTCCATGACATCCAAGAAAGCATACGCTGTAGGCATGGGTCCCTTCCCGGATGGTATCTACAGAGCACAGTTCCCGTATTACTATCGTAATCCGGAAGGTATGCCGGCGGATAAAGCTTGTCAGTATTATCTGGATTCTATTTATGCCGTGTTTGAGCAGTGTGCTCCGGCAGACACCATCGCAGCCATTGTTGTGGAACCGCTGCAGGGCGAAGGTGGATTTATCCCGGCACCGATTGAGTGGATCAAGGCTGTGCGCCAGATCTGTGATGACAACGGTATCATGCTGGTAGCTGATGAGGTACAGTCCGGTTTCTGCCGTACAGGCCGTATGTTCGCTTCTGAATACTGGAAAGAAGCCGGCGTGGAACCGGATATCATTGCTACAGCCAAATCTATTGCGGCAGGAGTTCCGCTGTCAGCGATCATCGCCAGAGAGGAGATCATGGAGGCACCGGCAAAAGGAACTATCGGCGGTACTTTCTGTGGTAATGCGCTGGCCTGTGCTGCGGCCTTAAAGACTATAGAAATTATGGAGAGAGATAATCTCGCAGGACGTTCTCTGGAGATTGGAAAAACTGTTACCGACAGATATAAGGAATGGCAGAAGAAATATCCGGTGATTGGTGATATCCGTGGCCTGGGTGGTATGATCGGTCTGGAACTGGTCAAGGATCAGGCAACAAAAGAGCCGGCACCGAAGCTTACCGCAGATCTGATCCAGGAGTGTGCAAAGAACGGTCTGATCATTGAGAATGCCGGTACGTACGGTAATGTTATCCGTTTCCTGGCTCCACTGGTAATTACCGATGAGCAGTTGGAAGCAGGACTGCAGATCATGGAAAATGCACTGGTAAAATGTATGGATTAATTGCAAAAATGTAAACAACGGATAGGAGAAACAATATGCAGCAGTTAATGATCCGACCAACGATCCACCAGTTTGCCACTGCCAAAGAGTTTGCAGAAAGCTTTCAGCTGGGAAAAGGCGACCTGGTGCTGACAAATGAATATATTTACCAGCCCTATTTTGGTGGGCTGGATCTGGAATGTGACGTAATATTTCAGGAAAAATACGGTAAAGGAGAGCCTTCTGACGATATGGCAGAGGCTATTTACCGGGATATCAAAGAGACTCCAAAGCGGATTATCGCCATCGGCGGCGGTACGATCATTGATCTGGCCAAGCTGTATGCGCTGAAACAGACCAGTCCTATTCTGGATCTTTATGACGGAAAGATTCCGGTAGTAAAAGATAAAGAACTGGTACTGGTACCCACCACCTGCGGCACGGGATCTGAGGTCACCAATATTTCTATCCTGGCTTTAAACAGCCGGGGAACCAAGAAAGGTCTGGCCAATGATCAGATGTATGCGGACAGTGCGGTATTGATCCCGGAACTTCTGGAAGGACTGCCGGATTATGTGTTTGCCACCAGTTCCATCGACGCATTGATCCATGCCATTGAGTCCAGCCTTTCCCCGAAGGGAAACAGCTATACCCGCCTGTTTGGTTACAAAGCTATTGAAATGATCCTGAAAGGCTATATGGTGATCCGGGATCAGGGGATGGCTGCGAGAAAACCTCTCCTGGGAGAATTTATGATGGCATCTAATTATGCAGGTATTGCTTTTGGAAATGCCGGCTGTGCGGCTGTACATGCGCTGAGCTATCCTCTGGGCGCAACTTACCATGTGGCTCATGGCGAATCTAATTATGCCATGTTTACCGGCGTCATGAAAAACTATCTGGAGCTGAAAACCGATGGTGAAATTGCAGTGCTTACTGAGTTTATTGCCAACATTCTTGGATGCAAGACGGAAGATGTTTTTGAGGAACTGGAGAAGCTTTTGAATGTGCTGATTCCCAAGAAAGCACTTCATGAATATGGTGTGAAAGAAGAAGAACTGGAGATCTTTACCGATTCTGTCATGGAGAATCAGCAAAGGCTCATGGCCAATAACTTTGTTCCGCTGGACCGAGAGAGAGTATTGAAGATCTATCGTGAATTGTTCTGAGCAATAATAGCATATTGTATCCTGAAGACACGGAACAGACACATTTAGTCAAAAATGGCTCATACAAATAAAAAATTTATGAATTTAAAGTGTTGACATTCTAAATCAGAAGTGCTAGTATACAACTTGTACAAAATAGTAGACGAGAAGCAAAGGCGCTTTCCTTACCCGGAAAGCGCCTTTTTTCGTGTCTGCAGGAAAAAAAGGAGATTAGTGATGAAACTGAAAGACACAGGCCTTACTAAAGACCAGATCAAAGGACTTGTTGACAAATACATGATCGAAACCTATGAGCGTATGGATTTCCTGGCGGAAACAGCCAAGGATCAGTATATTTACGATGAAAATGGAGAGGCATATCTTGATTTTTACGCAGGTATCGCTGTAAACAGTGCCGGTAACTGTAATGAAAAAGTTGTAGCCGCAGTTAAGGATCAGGTGGAAGATATCATGCACACTTTTAACTATCCTTATACTATTCCGCAGGCTCTGCTGGCCGAGAAGGTTTGTACCACCATCGGTATGGACAAGATCTTTTACCAGAACTCCGGTACCGAGGCCAATGAGGCTATGATCAAGATGGCCCGTAAATACGGTATTGAAAAATACGGTCCCAATAAATATCACATTGTAACAGCAAAGATGGGCTTCCATGGTCGTACCTTCGGTGCCATGTCTGCTACAGGACAGCCGGGCAACGGATGCCAGGTTGGTTTCGGACCCATGACCTATGGTTTCTCTTATGCGCCGTACAATGATCTGGAGGCTTTCAAAAATGCCTGCACAGAAAACACCATTGCCATCATGGTAGAGCCGGTACAGGGCGAAGGCGGTGTACATCCGGCTACCAAAGAATTCCTCTGCGGATTGAGAGAATTCTGCGATGAGAAGGGTATGCTTCTCCTGCTTGACGAGGTACAGACCGGATGGTGCAGAACCGGTGCGGTAATGTCCTATATGAACTATGGTATCAAACCGGATATCGTATCCATGGCCAAGGCTCTGGGCGGCGGAATGCCCATCGGTGCGATCTGTGCTACCGAAGAGGTTGCCAAAGCCTTTACACCGGGATCCCACGGAACAACCTTTGGCGGACATCCCATCAGCTGTGCCGCAGCACTGGCTGAGGTAAATGAGCTGCTGGATCGTGATCTGGCCGGAAATGCCAGGAAGATGGGTGATTACTTCAGTGAGAAGCTGAAAGAACTTCCGTTTGTCAAAGAAGTTCGTCATCAGGGACTTCTGGTGGGTGTTGAGTTTGAAAGTAACGTGGATGCTGTGGAAGTTAAACATGAAGCACTGCACAGACATCTGCTGATCACAGCCATCGGTTCCAGCACGATCCGTATGGTACCGCCGCTGATCATCACTGAGGAAGACTGTGACAAGGCAGTGGCTATTCTGAAGGAAGCTGTTCTCGCAGCAGTAAAATAACTACATACTATAGAGAATGAGGCAAAGGGGCCGTCTGTTGTGGAACAGGTGGCCCTTTTTTCAGGAAAGGGAAGAACGATGAAACATCAGATCATTACCATCGGCTGCGAATATGGTGCAAAGGGTAACGCCATAGGCAAAAAGGTGGCAGAGATGCTCGGCATCAAATTTTATGACAGAGATCTCGTGGACAGCATTATCGATGAGGTAGGCGTACCACGGGACATTATGGAAAAAGTAGAATCCGGTGTGGTTATCGCCGGTAAGGGTAAAGAAGGTGAAGAGAGAGGAAACTTCTCCAAGTATGCGGATCTGACAGCACGGGCCATCCACGTACAGAAACAGATCATCCGCAAACTGGCTGAAAAAGATTCCTGCGTTATTATCGGACGCTCCGCAGATTATATTCTGCAGGACAGAGACGATGTGCTGCGTATTTTCGTATATTCACCGAATGAAGTAAGACTGAAAAATGTGATGGAAAGCCACAATCTTTCCGAGACGGATGCCCGAATCCTGATTCAGGAGAAGGACAAACGGTATCATATGAGACATAAAACACTGACGGGAAGCAACCGCGGTGACCGTCATAACCGGGATATGCTGATCGATTCCAGCAGACTGGGCGTTGACGGAACGGCAGAGTTTATCGTGCAGCTGGCAAAAAAGGTATTTCAGGAGTAAGGAGGAAGAAAGATGAATCAGAAAAAATCAGATTTTGATAAAGTATTCAGCGCCTGGGATATTCTTGTGATCGCATTTGGCGCTATGATCGGCTGGGGCTGGGTCGTATCCTCCGGCGGCTGGATCGAAAAAGGCGGTGTGCTTGGTGCAGCTATCGGTTTTGTGCTGGGCGGTATCATGATCTTTTTCGTGGGTCTGACTTACGCAGAGCTGACGGCAGCCATGCCACAGTGCGGCGGTGAGCATGTATTCAGCCACAGAGCCATGGGAGCCACCGGTTCTTTTATCTGTACCTGGGCTATCGTTTTGGGGTATGTCAGTGTGGCATGTTTCGAGGCCTGTGCTTTCCCGACCATCCTCACTTATCTGTGGCCGGGATTTCTCAAAGGTTATCTCTATACCGTAGCCGGATTTGACATTTATGCATCCTGGCTGGCGGTAGCTATCGTCGTAGCTTTTCTGATCACAGTGATCAATATTATCGGTGCAAAAACAGCTGCTATTCTGCAGACGATACTGACAGTCATCATCGGCGGCGCCGGTATCCTTCTGATTGTTGCCAGCGTGATCAACGGTGATCCTGCCAACCTGAATGAGCAGATGTTCGTGGGTGATTCCACCGGTTCTATGATTAAAAATGTGATCAGTGTGGCTGTTGTCACACCCTTCTACTTTATTGGTTTTGACGTTATTCCTCAGGCGGCAGAGGAGATCAATGTGCCGTTGAAAAAGATCGGAAAGATGCTGATCCTTTCTGTGGTTATGGCTGTAGCCTTTTATGCTCTCGTGATCGTAGCTGTGGGTCTTGTAATGACACCGGATGCCATTGTAGCTTCTCAGCAGGCAACAGGTCTTGTAACAGCAGATGCCATGGCTGCAGCTTTTGGTACATCTGCCATGGCAAAAGTTATCATTGTAGGCGGAATGTGTGGTATCATTACTTCATGGAACTCTTTTATGATCGGTGGTTCCCGTGCCATGTACTCCATGGCAGAGTCCTACATGATCCCGAAATTCTTTGCAAAACTGCATCCGAAATTCAAAACACCTATTAATTCACTGTTTCTGATTGGTCTGCTGACCATGATTGCTCCCTTTGCCGGAAGAAAAATGCTGGTGTGGATCAGCGATGCCGGTAACTTCGGCTGCTGTATGGCATACTGTATGGTTGCTATTTCTTTCGTGATCCTCAGAAAGAAAGCTCCGCAGATGGATCGTCCCTACAGAGTACCGGGCTACAAATTTGTCGGTGCCATGGCGATTCTGATGTCCGGTCTGATGGTGGCCATGTATTGTATTCCGGGATCCGGTGCCACACTGGTGGTGCAGGAATGGATCGTAGTCGGCGGCTGGAGCCTTCTGGGTGTTGTATTCTTCGTCATCTGTAAGAGAAAATACAAAGAGAAATTCGGTACTCTGGTAGAAATCATTTCCGATGAAGATGCTGCTTCCCTGATGCCTGAGGCTGACGATGAAGAGCTGGATAAAGTTATTGATCATGCTATTGAAGTGGTGCTGGCAAGACTCAGCGCCTGAGAAAAAACAAGGAGACAGAAAAATGGAAGAATTTTCATTCTCAGTGCCGCAGAATATTGTGGCAGGAAAAGGAACGATTAAAAAACTGCCGGAGGTGGCCGCAAAGCTTGGCGGAAAGAAAGCCTTTATCATTTCCGGCCCGCACCTGAATAAGATCGGTGCCGTGGCAGCCTGTGAGGCACTGCTGGCTGAAGCGGGTATTCAGGCGGCAGCTTTTACGGATTGCGAAGCTAATCCCAGTGTGGAGACTGTGGATAAGGCAACAGCGCAGTTTAAAGAGAGCGGTGCTGACTTTATCGTTGCTTACGGTGGGGGATCTCCTATGGATGTGGCCAAGGCGGTAGGTGTACTGGCTAAGTATGGCGGCAGCGTTACAGAATATGAAGGTGCCCACAAGGTTCCGGGAGATATTGTTCCGCTGATCGCTATCCCCACCACAGCAGGTACAGGCTCTGAGGTTACAGCTTTTTCGGTGATCACAGATCACAGCCGCCAGTATAAGCTGACCGTATTCAGCTATAAGCTGCTTCCGGCTTATGCGATCCTGGATGCAGATCTGATCATTACTGTTCCGGCTCATACAGCAGCTGCCTGCGGTATGGATGCTTTGATCCATGCATTGGAAGCTTATATTTCCACAGCAGCTTCTCCGTTTTCTGACGCAATGGCGGAGAAAGCCATGGAACTGATCGGAGGTAATATCCGTCGATATGTGGCCAACAGAACAGATATTGAGGCAGCGCAGGCTATGCTGGTTGGCTCTCTGTTTGCCGGAATTGCATTCTCTTTTGCAAGACTGGGCAACGTGCATGCTATGAGTCATCCGGTGAGCGCGCATTTTAACGTGGCTCACGGTGTGGCCAATGCCATTTTGTTACCGACCATCGTTGATTACAATGCACTGGCCGATCACGGTAAATACAGAAAGATTTATAACTATATTGCGCAGATTCCGCTGGGGGCAGATGAATTTGAGTCCTTTATGCTGGCGGATGAGATTCGGGATCTCAACGATATTCTTGGTATTCCGGCGTGCTTAAGCGAAGTGGGTGTCAAAGAAGATGCGATTCCGGCTATGGCTGCGGATGCGATGAAGAGTGGGAATATTGCGGTAAATCCGAGATCGTCAAAGCTTGAGGATATTGAAATGCTCCATCACAAGGCAATGTAAATATTACTGTTCTTATGCAGCCATACATTTGCTGTGCGGCGGACAGGAACGTGATCGCCCGATGGTGGATAGTTACAAATTACAGTAAAAAAACGGCAATTCATCAGAAAAGGTAACAAGATGTTTCTGTGAAGAGCCGTTTTTTTGTTGTGATACAGGGGCTGGCTGGTGTATACTGTGATAAGAATTTTATGTGAAGAAACTGATGTGAAGGAACTGAACAGATACATTTTTACGTAAGAAGAGGTAGATAGATCTTGGAGAAAAAGGAACTGGCGCTGGAGGTAATCCGGCGATTGAAAGAGGAATATCCCCTGGCAGATTGTACGTTGGATTATGATCATGCGTGGCAATTGCTGGTGGAGGTGCGTCTGGCGGCACAGTGCACGGATGCCAGAGTAAATGTGGTAGTGAAAGAATTGTTTGCGAAATATCCGGATGTGATCTCACTGGCGGCGGCTGAACCGGAGGAGATTGAGAAAATTGTGCGCCCCTGTGGCCTGGGAAGAAGTAAAGCCCGTGACATCAGTGCCTGTATGCGTATGCTGCGGGACGAGTACGGCGGTAAAGTGCCGGATAATTTTGATGCTCTTCTGAAGCTTCCGGGAGTGGGAAGAAAGAGTGCGAATCTGATTATGGGGGATGTGTTTGGCAAACCTGCCATTGTTACAGATACGCACTGTATCCGTCTGACCAACAGGATCGGTCTTGTGGATGGGATCAAGGATCCGAAAAAGGTGGAGATGGCACTGTGGAAGATCATTCCACCGGAGGAGGGCAGTGATTTCTGCCATCGTCTTGTATATCATGGAAGGGAAGTATGTACGGCAAGAACTCACCCATACTGTGAGCGGTGCTGTCTTAATGATATCTGTGTAACTGCTCAGAACAGACCGACCACTTGCTGATGAGGCTGTAAGAGAAAAATCGGATAAAAGGAGTATTGCAGACCTATGCGTTTTGTTTTTGCACCTATGGAAGGTATTACGGGATATATTTTTCGGACAGTGCGGCATCGATATTATGATGATGTAGCAGAGTACTATTCACCGTTTCTGTCCCCGGATGCCAATACCTGCTGGGGAAGGAGGGAATACAGAGACATTCTTCCGGAAAATAATGAGGGAATCCGGTTGATTCCGCAGATCATGGCTTCCCGGAGCGAATATTTTATCCGATGTGCCAGAGAACTGCAGAGCATGGGATATGAAGAGGTCAATCTTAATCTGGGATGTCCTTCCGGTACTGTGTTTTCAAAACATAAAGGTGCAGGTATGCTGGCATATCCGGAGGAACTGAGCAAATTTCTGGATGATATTTTTTCTGCGCTGACAATGCCGGTGACGGTGAAGACCCGGATTGGTGTAACAGATCCGGAGGAGTTTTATGAGCTACTGGAGATATACAACCGCTTCCCCATTAAGAAGCTGATCATCCATCCCCGGGTGCGAGCGGAGTTTTATAAGAAAACACCGCATCTGGATATGTATGAATATGCGGTGAAGAACAGTAAAATACCGCTTTGTTACAACGGTAACATTTTTTCTCTGAGCGGCTATCAGCAGTTTATGAACCGTTTTCCGGATACCGGGGAGATCATGCTGGGCCGGGGGCTGGTGGCAAATCCCGGGCTTATTGGAGAAATCTGCGGTGAACCGGCAGACGATGGAAGACGTTTGAAAGCTTTTCTGGATGAACTGCTGGCTGTTTTTGAAGAGAATTGTCCGGGGGAGACTCCGCTTTTATATAAACTTAAGGAACAGTGGTACTACATGGCATCGCTGTTTCCCGATCATCAGCGTCTGATCAAAAAAATCCGTAAGGCACAGCATATAGCCGAATACAGGGATTATGTAAACCAGTTGTTTGCGCAGGCCAGTCCGGATACGACGTATGGTTTTTATTTTGCCTGAGAACTGTGTTCGGGAGATAAGGGGAGAATATGAAAAAGAATAATCGGTGGGGACATATAGGAGTGCTGTTTCTGACCATGATCGCTGCAGTTTTTATGGGAACGCAGCTGATCAGGGCAGACGAAGCCGTGGTTACAGAGATCCGGGGCAGCATGCAGCTGATCAGAGAATTAAGTAAGAACTGGGATGAGGAAGGTATGGCGGACACCGCGGATGAATCCTGCCCGACAAATCAGATTCTGATTTTTTCCGATGGACTGTCCGATGATTATGGGGCTGTAAAAGTACTGCATTATGAGGAAATCGGCATCTATTACCTGCAGTATGCCACAGCGGAAGATACACAAAAGGCTTACAAACACCTGAAAAAACGCTATGGCAAAAGCTGTGTACTGGATCAGGTCATAAAAGCCGAAGAATGGCAGCAGTCTGCAGGTGTTTCCTGGGGTTCAGAGTATACGGGGCTTGATCAGCTTCGGTTAACGCCAGCGGTGAAAAGTCTTGGCGGGACAGTGACTGTTGCAGTGGTAGATACCGGCATCAATATGGGCCATTCCCTGTTCTTCGGAAGAAAAATATCTTCGGCCAGCCGCAATCTGGTGGAAAACAATACAAATGTTTCGGATGTGACGGGGCATGGTACTCATGTTGCCGGCATTATTGCTGACTGCACACCGGCGCAGGTGGAAATCCTGGCCGTGCGTATATATAATGATAAAGGGATGTCCAGCATAGCCATGGTACAGGCGGGTATCCTCTATGCCCTGCAGAAGGGAGCAGATGTCATTAATCTGAGCCTGGGAGATGTCAATCATATAGCCGGTGATGACTGGCTGGAGGAATGTATCACAGCTGCCTGGGAAAAGGGAGTTCCGCTTGTCTGCGCCGCAGGAAACAGCAAAAAAGATGTCAGTACCTGTTATCCGGCATGTGACAGGAAAACCATTGCGGTATCTGCAATTGACCGCAACGGTGTATTTGCGCGGCAGTTTAACTATTTAGAAGGCTCTAATTACGGTTCAGGGATTGATTTCGCAGCACCGGGAGTGAGTATTGCCAGTGCTTCCACCAGAAATAACTACGATCTGGATTACCGGAGCGGAACCTCCATGGCAGCACCTTTTGTTTCCGCGGCAGCAGCATATGTAAAGCTGGCATTGCCGCAGTCAACGGTAAGTCAGGTAAAGAGTATTCTCCAAAACTATGCTGTGGATTACGGTACACCGGGAAAAGATGATTATTATGGTTACGGTGTGATCCGTATGGACAGACTGCAGATCGATATATCCGGCAATGTAAGTATGAGCCTTAATACATCTTCTATGGTATATTCCGGAAGTCCCTGTTGTCCTGAGGTTTATGTAAATGGTATTCCCGCCGGGCAGTACACCGTTTCTTATGCAGACAATACGCGTCCGGGGACGGCTGCCGCTACGGTCAGCGGCACCGGTGTGTTTTCCGGTTCGGTCAGCACTACTTTCCGGATCCTGTTGGGAACACCGCAGTTGAATACTGTGAAATGTGCGCCAAAAGGTATTCAGATACAGTGGGAACAACTGCCGGGAGCAGATGGTTACGTAATTTTGCGAAGCAAAAATAACGGTTCGTTTAGTCGGCTGAAAACAGTGGGAAGTTCTTCCACCAACTTTACAGATACTGGTGT